>NZ_JAXMIH010000014.1:0-300000 GCF_034366625.1 Prosthecobacter sp. | reverse complement strand
TGACGTTCTTGGTGCGGCGGATTTCGTCCATGACCGCCTTGATGCGCTCCTCAAACTGGCCGCGATACTTGGTGCCGGCGACCATCAGGGCGAGGTCGAGCGTGATAACGCGCTTGTCGCGCAGGATTTCGGGCACGTTGCCGGCGGAGATTTCCTGGGCGAGTCCTTCAACGATGGCGGTCTTGCCGACGCCGGCCTCGCCGATGAGCACCGGATTGTTCTTGGTGCGACGGCAGAGAATCTGGATGACACGGGCGATTTCATCCGCACGGCCGATGACGGGATCCATCTCGCCCTTGATGGCGAGTTCGGTGAGATCGCGACCGAAGGCCTTGAGCGCCGGTGTCTTTTCATTCTTTTTCTTGTCACCCGCAGGCGTGTTGCCGCTGGGGGAGACGGGTTCGCCCTCCTCCTCTTCTTCTTCGTTTTGGGAGGAGAAGTTGGGATCGAGCTCTTTGAGGATCTCGCTGCGCGCCTTGTCGAGATTCACATCGAGGTTGCGCAAGACCTGCGCGGCGACGCCTTCGCCCTCACGCAGCAGGCCGAGCAGAATGTGCTCGGTGCCGACGTAGCTGTGATTGAGCGCCTTGGCTTCCTTAGAAGCGAGTGCGAGCACCTTTTTCACCCTCGGCGTGTAAGGGATGTTGCCGACCATTTTGGTCTCTGGACCTGAGCCGACCTGCTGCTCGACCTGCATGCGCACGGTTTCGAGGTCCAGGCCAAGCTTGGTCAGGACATTGACGGCCACGCCTTGGCCGAGTTTGATCAGGCCAAGGAGCAGATGTTCCGTGCCGACGTAGTTGTGATTGAAGCGGTCGGCCTCCTTGCGTGCGAGGGCCAGAACTTGTTGGGCGCGTGGGGTGAAATTATTCATCATGGGGGGGCGGAGGGGGGCCTCCTGGGGTTGAAATGGATGGAGGAAAGCTACCCGGGCCGTCGATGGATTGCAACCGCGCACGAGTGATTTCAGCGCGCATGCAGTCACGCTCTTCAGGGGACAATTCACGCGCAGCATTAAGCTGCAAATGTGCGGGCTGGATCTCTAGCAGCAGCATGTCGATGAGGCTGCGGTCGCAGTTGCCGACCAGATCGAGATCGGCACCGAGCCGGAGCATGGAAAGCAGGTTCAACGCCTCCTTGGAAGTAAGGATGTGAGCGTAGCGCAGGATGGCGAAGGCACGCCCGACCTGGTCGCGCAGCATGGTCTGGTGGTCCTCTTTGAGCTTCGCGCGGGCGGTCACTTCGGAGCGCACGACGCCTTCGATGACTTTTTCGATCTGGGCGATGATTTCGGGCTCTGCCTCGCCCAGCGTGTGCTGGTTGGAAATCTGAAACAGGTTGCCGAGCGCCTCCGTGCCTTCGCCATAGAGTCCACGGACGGCGAGACCGATCTTGCCGACGGCCTTGATGACGGGATTGATCTGGTCGGTGAGCACCAGAGCCGGCAGATGCAGCATGACCGAGGCACGCATGCCGGTGCCGAGATTCGTGGGGCAGGCGGTGAGGTAGCCGAGCTTGGTGTCAAACGCGTAGGGCAGCAGGCCCTCCAGTTCCGTGTCCACGCGGTCCACCACTTCGTAGGCGCTGGTGAGGTTTAAGCCGGGGCGGATGCCCTGGATGCGGAAATGATCCTCCTCATTGATCATGATGGAGATGCTCTGCTTGCGATCGACGACCACGGCGCAGCCGGAGGACCGCGCTGCATGTTCGCGGCTGACGAGGTGCCGTTCCACCAGCACCTGTTTGCGGATCTTGCTGAGGTCAGTGTAGTCCTCACTGTAGCCATCCTGCATCTCGGGAAGGCCTTCAACCACCGGTCGTGCGCGTTCGAGCAGCTCGATGCGCTGGCGCTCCTGGCTGAAGCCGGGAAACGGAAAGCCGCGCAGATTGCGCGCCAGACGCACCCGCGAGGTCATGACGATCTCGGAATGCGGGCCGGCACCCTTCATCCAGTCGGCAGGGTTTTTGATCAGTGTGGCAAAGCGCATCATGGGGTGGCAGGTGTTTGACGTGTCAACATGGATACGTGTTGAATACCACGCAAGGACGGCTCCACGCATGCCAAAAGCCGCCTTAACCGTCCTGCGACACACCTCATTTGGAGGAAGCCTTGGGCTGAAGGCTCTCGATCTCGGCTTTCAACTTCGCCGCGTCCTCATAGCGCTCCTCGCTCACCGCCAGATCGAGTTCGGCGCGTAGTTGGGAAACATCCGCGGGCGGTGGTGCTACTGGAGCAGACGGCGGAGTCTCCTGGACGATGGACGCGCGCTGCCTGGGCAGCATCTGCGGTGTGACGATGCTTTTGCGGTTGGGACGCTTGCCGACATGCCGTGTGCCTTTGTGCATGTTGCGCAGCAGTCCGTCCAAACCTTCACGGAAGGCGGTGTAGCATTCCGGGCAGCCCATGCGGCCGATTTTTTTGAGCTGCGAGGCGGTGAAGCCGCAGGCATCGCACACGATCTCCATGGTTTCCGTATCGGCACGCTGCGAGGGGCTGAGAAACGCCTCCGCCAGACCGAAGCCGGTCTCCTCGGTCACGCCTTTGGCCTTCGAGCAGGTCTCACACAGATTCACCGTGGTCATCTGACCGTTGATGATCTGGGTGAGGAAGACTGTGGCCTCATTCTCGCAAACGTCGCATTTCATGGATTAAGTCGGTGCATGCTATCATGCCACACAAGTGATACGAACGGCAGCGCGTACTGGTTATGACAGGTATTTGCGCCCGTCAACCAATGCCCTGAGCTGCCAGCCATTCATCGAGCTCGGCCTGCAACTGTGGATGTTTCGCAAAGCTGTAGTGAAAGGTCCGAAAACCCAGCCGCGCGGCGGTCTCGATGTTCGCTGCGAGATCGTCGATGTAAAACGTGCGCACGGGATCAAGATCGAGTTTGGCGATGGTTTGGTGAAAAATTGCCTCCCCCGGCTTCGAGCAGCCTGCGGAATACGAATACACGCCGTCTTGGAAGTGCTGAAAGATGGCAAAAGTGCGCAGAAAGTAGTTCTTGTGCAGCCCGCTCGTGTTCGAGAGCAGATGCATCGGCAATTTGCCTGCCAGCGCGCCCAGCGTGGCGCGCATCGGCTCGTTCTGCGTGAAAATCTCACACCAGATGGCCTCAAACTCTTGCGCCGTGCCGCGGAAACCGGTTGCCGCGATTGCCTCGCGCACAAATGCCACATCATCCATGCGTCCGTCCTCGTACGGCCCTTTAATGTCGTCGAACAACGTCAGCACCGTCTCCGCCGGATGATCGCAGCGCTCGGCCAGCCGCCTGGCCGCGATGCTGAAATCGAAATCGATGAGAACTTTGCCAACGTCGGAGAGCAGAACAGGCTGGGGCATGACGCTCCTATGCACGCAGGAGGTGGGCATGCCAGATGAAATCGTGGCAGCCTGTTCTGGGCGGTGGTCAGCCTATTTCATCAGCTCTGCGAGCTTCGGACTGATCGCGTCGGCCCAGATCTGGTAGCCTGCTGGGGAGAGATGCAGGAAATCGGGCATGATCTCCTTGGTGAGACTGCCGTCGGGCTGCAGGAACTTGTCACCGATGTCGAGGAAGTGAATGTTTTTGCCGTCGTCGAGCTTGGCGATGATGGCGTTCACCTGCTTCAGCTTTTCGCGGCCAGGATTCGGAGCGGCCTTCTCACCACGCGGGAAAACAGCGAGCAGGAGGATCTTGGCCTGCGGCTGCTTGGCGCGGATCGTTTCGACGATGAGGGTGACGCCCTTGGCGATGCCTTCAGCAGAATCGGTGCCGGAGTTGTTCGTGCCGATCATGAGGACGACGGCCTTGGGCTTGATGCCGTCGAGTTCGCCATTGGTGATGCGCCAGAGCACATGCTGCGTGCGGTCGCCACCAATGCCAAAGTTGGCAGGCTTGTAAGCGCCGAACGCCTTGTCCCAGATCTCCTTTTTGCTGCCCCAGCCTGCGGTGATCGAGTCACCGAGGAACACGAGCTCGGCCTTGCCTTCCTTTGCAATGGCCACAAAACGTTCATGCGCGGCAATGAAGCCCGCGTTTGGCTTGCCATCAGGTCCGAGTTTCGGTGCGGCCACATCCGGCGGCTGCGGCGGCAGTTTGACCGCAGGAACAGCAGGTTTGGTGGCGGGAGCCGGAGTCTGCGCCAGAACGGCGGTGGTGATGAACAGGAGGGTGGCAAATGTGGTTGGGATGAATTTCATGCGCGCTGATTCTGGCTGGCTGGCAACGAGGTGGCAATGCAAAAACAAAAACGCGGAGCCAGTTTCCCAGCTCCGCGTGAATCGACCGGTGAAAGGGATTCAATGCTTACTTCTTCTGCAGGGGGGCGACTTCCGCACCCGCAGGCACTTTGTCAGCCGCCACGATCTTCCACACCGCGCCGCGTGCTTCCTGATACGGATCAGTCTTGCCACCATAGCCAGCCGTGCCGTGGCAGATGTAAAGCGCGCCGTCTTCACCTTCGCCGCCACCGGTGGGGCGCAGCGGAGTATCGAGGTCGAGTAACTCCTGCATCTGCCAGGCACCGGCACCATCGCGTTGCAGGCCCCAAACTTTACCGGAACCCCAGTCGGCCACGAAGCACACGCCATCGAGACTCGGATAATCTTTGCCGCGATAGACGCCGACGCCGATGACGCAGTTGCCCTGATCAACGTGGCTGTATTCCGCGACGGGCAGTTTGCCGATCTGTGCCCAGTTGTCGGGATTGACGCTCGTTTCGGTGCCGTCGGGATTCTTCTTCAAGATCTGCGGGAAGGGATGACTGCCACACATGGCCTTCCAGCCGTAGTTGATGCCGCCTTTGCAGCCCGCAGGCTCGACGTTGATCTCTTCCCAGTGGTTCTGGCCGATGTCATAGACGTAGAACTCGCCGGTCTTGCTGTCGAAGCTCATCGTCCATGGATTGCGGATGCCGTAGCTCCAGATTTCAGGGCGTGCCTTCGGCTGGATCTTCGAGAACGCTTCTTCGCTGATGCCGAACAGCGTCATCTGCTGGAGCGGAGTGATGAAAGGGTTGTCCTTCGGAATGCCATAGCCTTTTTCGGTGGTGCGTGTGTTCACGTCGATGCGCAGCACTTTGCCGAGCGTGGTGCTGAGATCCTGGCCGGCGTTGAGCACGTCGCCTTCCCAGCCGCCGTCACCGCTGCCGATGTAAAGATAACCATCGGGGCCAAAGCAGATCTCGCCGCCGTTGTGATTGCAATACGGACGCTCGAGCTGCATCACCACGCGGGCGCTGTCAGGATCGGCCTGGTCAGGATTGCTGGCCTTCACCTTGTACTCGACGATGAAACCGTCGCCGTTGAACCACATGTCGGAGTAGTGGATGTAGAACAGGCCGTTCTCCTTGAACTTCGGATGAAATTCGAGGTCGTAGAGGCCCTGTTCGAGGAAGGAGCTGACCGTCTTGTCCTTGATGTCGAGAAACGGGCGCTTCAGCACCTTGCCATCCTTCACGATCTTCACCACGCCGGGCCGTTCGCAGATGAACACACGTCCCGTGCCGTCTTTCGGGCAGGCGACATGCACGGGTTCGACGAGATCATCCGCCACTTTGACAAGTTGGATGGCCACAGGCTTCGGCAATTTGCCGCCGGGCTGCACGGGTTTGGGGTCTTCGGCTCGGGAGAGTGTTGGCATGGCCAGCAGGCCAAGCACAAGCGGGAGGGTGTGGTTCAATTTCATTGGGTTGGGTGTGAAAGAACGGTGAGGTTATGAAACCGCTTTCGCCCGGGCAAGCATGAAATCACTGCGGCAGGTGAAAGAGCCGGGGACATCCTGCCCCTCTGGTCGGTCCCGCTCCTTGATCAGAGCGTCTGAATGAACCGGTCCGCCTCGGCAATGGAGCGATTCATCTGCTCCAGCAGGCGCTGGATGTCGCCCTGGATGTTGTCTGCCTTGCCACGCAGCGAACCGACGGCGGCGGCGTTGAGGTTGTGCTTCAAATAAAGCACCTGGTCGCGAAACTGACGTAAAACAGGCTCCATCGTCGATTCTGCAGCGTGCAACGAGCTGGAAAGCTGCTCGAAGCGGCTGCGTGTGTCCGCCAGCTTGCGACGGCTGTCCGCCGCGAGCGAGGCGCTCTCATACTGGCGGATTTCGCGCTCCCATTCACGGAACAGATCCCGCGCCACCGTGTCCACCTCGCGGATTTCTTCACGCACCCTCGTGGCCTGGGCCTCGCAGTCTTCGTATTCTCCTTTGAAGCGGTTGTAGGCGCTTTCAAGATTGCCGCCGCTGTAGCCGGTCAGCTTTTGAAGCTGCGTCAGCGCGTCTTGAAACTCCCCACCAGCCTCCTTCTGCTCGCCACGCGCGGCTTTGACCGCGCTTTTGAGCAGGTCACGCTTCTCAAAGCCCAGCTTTTCCCAGGCGGCGTAATAGACCGTGTTGCAGGCGGCCAGCGTGAAGACCAGCGAGGCGAGGAGGAGACGAGGACTCATGGGAATTCAACCGACAAACTTCAAGGTGCCGACCTGACCGGCCGCCATCGCGGCATGCTGGGCATCCGTGCAGGCGGAGTTCGTCGGCGCATCGGCCGGGGCATCGCTGAGGTTGAGGAGGCCGTTTTCGGTCATCCAGCGCTCGACTTCCTCGCCGCTGATGTCGGCCAGCATGGTGCCGTTCACTTCGACGCAGGGTGACAGCGGCTGGCCGCTCTTCTGTTCCATCTCCCAGCGGAAGGCGGGGTTCTTGATGATGTCCTTCTCCTCGTAGGCGAGATCATATTTGCGGAAGATGGCACGGATGCCTTCGCTCCAGCCACAGTAGGTTTTCAGGTAGGCGGTGATTTTGGGTGTTTGCATAATGCGCGTTGGGGTTACGCCACGAGCCTAGCGGACGATGCGGGGATTGCAACGGGCTGTCTGCCTTCGAGAGCGTGCTTGCCACCGCCGGACATGCGGGTAGCTTGAACGCGTGAACGATCTCGTCACAGCCAATGCATGCATCCAGGAGACTCCGGCGACCTACCAAGCGACCCCGGCCAGCTCCCGGCCCGTGACGCCGTGGATGACGCAGGAGGAAGCGCAGGCGGTCATCTCCAGAATGCCGTCGATGTCCTTCGAAGATGCTTATGCCTCGATTCGACGGAATCTTGGTCAGTCGCCGAGCTTCCCAGTCAGTGCGCCAGCGAGATAGCTGTCCTTGAGGTCTTTGCGAGAGAGCAGGGGATTTGGCTCGATCCTGACGGCTGCGGTGATTTTCAAACCGGCGGACAGGAGCACGATTTCAAGCTCGTGGGCAATCCGCACCCGCAGCGGATCATGCGTGTCACCAAAGACGGGTGCGGATTCTATCCACACGCGGAGCCCATCCTCCACATCAGTCCAGGCACGCCGCTGCAATATTTCACCCGGTTGTTGCTCGTCGGCCGTCTCTTTCCAGAACTCGGCTATCGGCTGGAGGGTTTCACCCGCCTTCATGGGCAGTTCACCACAGTCACCAGTCAGCGTTTCATTCCGGGGCGCCCCCTCACCGAAGAAACCCGCGATGACAGTCCGAAACGTCCGCTGCGCATCATCGAGAATTGGTTTCAGCAGCGCGGCTATCAAAAGCTCCATCTCAGCCAGTCAGTCGGCCCCTCGATGGCATGGTATTACCGCGAGGAAAACATCGCGGTCTTCGATGCCAAGCCTGCCAACATTCTCATCTGGGAGGATGCGCTCTTTCCCGTTGATGTGATTCCGGTGCAACCGACAGGACTGCTGCTAAAAAAGATTCTCGCGGCGTTGTGAATCTCACTTCCACCCCAGTTTCTCCTTCAAAAACTGGTACGTCCCCACGCCGTTGATCGTGTGCGGGCCGTCGAAGTGCTCGATCGTCGTGCGCTCGCCGATGAGGAGCTTGTTGTAGAGGCGGCGGACTTTGGCGAACTCGTAGTTCACCCATTCGTCGATGCCCACGCCGTCGTTGTGGCCGCGTTCGACCATGAAGGGCCTCGGCGCGATCAGCGCGGCCATCTCGGCGTAGTTGAAGGTGCGGCCCATGTTCCACTCCCAGATCTCGTACTCGTGGGTGTGCGTGTAATTCATCGGCATGTCCGTGCTCACGCACTTGCGCACCCATTCATTGAAGTCGCCGCTGCAAATGCTCAGGCAGTAATTGGTTAGCACGGCGGGCGTGCGCATGGCCGACTTCCCGCCATAGCTGAGGCCGTAGAAGGCGATCTTGTCCGGCGGTGTGAAGGGCTGCGACTTCAGCCACTCGAGAATGCGCTGATGCTGGCCGTTGATGACGCTGTAGAGCGTGAGGCCGAGCGGATTGAGCTTCCGCTGGAGCGTGCGGAAGGCGTGCATGCCGCGATACGGGTTGTGCGGCGCGAAAGTGATGAATCCCTGTTCCGCGAGACGTAGCGTGAAGGCCTTGTAGGCTCCAAAGGCGCGGTTCGTCTCGTCCGTGGTGATGGTGTCTTCCGGAATGCCTTCCAATCCATGCTGGCAGACGACGACGGGACGTTTCTCGCCATCCTTGAGATCCTTCGGCAGGCACAGCCAGCCCCACGCAAACACATCGTCCCACACGTCCAAGGTGACTTCGTAAATGCGCACCTTGTCCGTCTCTCGCACGAAGCGGCTCTTGGCGTTCATCGGCAGGTTCGGGTCCGGCAGGCGGCCGATGACTTCGTTCCAGAAGCGCTCGCGCTCCTTCACCGTGTAGGCTTCAAACTCAGGCAGCGATTTGAGCGGCAGCTTGTTCCAGAACTGCTCCTTGCGCTCCGTCTCGGTGGTCACCAGCAATCGTTGCGTGAAGGCTTCAAGCTCGCGCACGAGCCTCTTTTGGCGTGTGGCATCGGGTTTGATCGTGATCGTGGCTCCGGTGATCTTTAGCGATTTTAGTGCGGCATCGGCGGAGGCCAGGGGCAGCAGATGGCGGATGATCTGATCGTTGTTCGTCTCCTGCGTGGCCGCGAGGATGCGGCCGGTGGGCGCGAGAGTCTTCGCGCGCTCAATCTCGGCGTTGAAGGCGGCCAGATCAGGCGCGGAGAGTTTTCCCGGCGCGGCGATGGCGCGCATACCTTTGGGGGCCTCCATCGAGACGACACGGTTCGGATAAAACAAGTGCTGCAACACCAGGGGACGCGGTGCGATGAGGCTGGCGATCTCCGCGTCGCCGAGATCACGCAGCAGGCCGAAGACATTGCGTTCAATCGGCTCCTGCCACACACCTTCACGCGGCGCGAAGTAGCCCATCGAGTACACGCTGTCGATCCGCTCGTCGATGGCGGCCGCGTGCAGGGCCTGCATGCCGCCTTCGCCCACTCCGGCGATGAGCACCGGCACCTGCTCCGGCTGCGCCTTGAACCAATCGACAATGGAGAGCGCCTTCTGCACCTCGTAACCGATGATGTGATGCCCCAGCTCGTAGCTTTGGCGATACACCCACTCGCGGTGCGGGATGTTCGTCTTCACGTTGAACTTGTCATTCGTGCTGAACTCCGAATCGCGGCTCACCAGCGCCGGAATGACGACCTCGCAGCCGGTGGTGAGCAGCCATTCGTCCACCAGCCTCTCCGGCGTGCCGTCGGCATCCGGCAGGTAGATCACCCGCGCATGCGGTTTGCCCTTCGGCTGCACATAAATGCCCTCGCCATGTACGCCGTCGAAGACCGGCCAGCGTACGCGGAAAACGCGGCACTGCTCCGTTTCGAGCAGCAAGGCAGGGGAGGCCGTGTCGCCGACGAATTCGAGCGCCGTGACAGGCACGCGCTCATCCACGATGCCAATGGCAGCCTTCAGCTTCTCCCGCGTCGGCTTGCGGCCCGTCTTCGACTGCTCGATGAGCCGCAGCGCGAATTTGTCGATGCCCGCGACCATCGTGGCAGAAAAATCCGGATTCGGCTCCAGCGGTTTCGTGCCGGGAAGGATTTGGGCATGCAGCGAGGTGGCTGCGAGAAGGGCGATGAGGATTTTCATGAGCGTTTTTGTTCAAAGAGCCATTTCCAGAACTCGGGGCTGTCATACGTCGCAGTCCACGAATTGTGGCCGACACCGGGATAGATCGTCAATTTGACCGGGGCGTCGATCTTCTTGAGCGCGTCGTAGATTTTCTGGCTGTTTTCGACCGGGACAGCGCCGTCCTTGTCGCCGTGAAAGATCCAGGCGGGCAGATGTTTGAGGCGCTCCGCTGTGACCCAGCGCACGCCCGCTCCGCCGCAGACCGGTGCGATGGCGGCATAGGTGTCGGGGTACTCGAAGGCCGTCTCCCAAGTGCCAAAACCGCCCATGCTGATGCCTGTGAGATAAACGCGGTTTGTGTCGATGCGCTCGGTCTTGATGAGATGATCGGTGACGGCCTTCACGCCGTGTGGATTCCACAGATTCTTCGAATCACACTGCAAGCTGGCGATGACGGCGGGGAATTTCTGCCCAGCCGCGATCAATTTGGGCGGGCCGTGTTTTTTGATGAGTTCGAGATCGGTGCCGCGCTCGCCCGATCCATGCAGGAAGATGACGAGCGGCCATTTCTTCATCTGATCCACGTCATAACCTTTGGGTTTCGACAGAAGGTAGGGGTAGTTGACCTTGATGATGAAATCGCCGCTGTAGGAAGCGGACGTTTGCGTGTCAGCGAGCGCGAGAGATGCCGTGGTGATGAGAAAGGCGATCGTTTTGACCATGCGAGGCAAACGGGCCGCGGAGCGAAGCCTTACGAAGGGCGTGATTTTCCTGTGCCGGGCAGGGCGCTGAGGAAGAAGTAGCGCGGGGAGCTGAGCAGGTCGCCGGTTTCGCGGATGGCCATGCAGAAGAGCAGTTCGTTGATGCGTTCGTGCGCCTGGCCGTGATTTTTGAGGTGTTCTTCCAAGAAGCGGCGGAGGCGCTTGTTGGCGTTGAGCTCGGTGGGCACGCTGCCGAGGTTCAACAGCAAAAGGAGCAGCAGGACGCCAGCGGCGATGAAGATGGCGTTGCGTGGAATCAGCACTTTGAAAAGCGTCATCCCGGTGATGACCAGCACGGCCAGCGTGGGCAGGTAGCGGCTCATGCGGATGCAGCTTTGCCGCCATTTGAGTTCGCCCAGACTGTCTCCTGTTTGCAGGGCGTGCGCGGCTTCGTGCAGGGCGATGGCCCACGCGGTCAAAGTCGTGCCATGGGCCACCTCACTACGCAGGAACAGCCTGCGACGGGCGGGATCGAAGTAATTGGTGACGAGGGCGTTGTGCTCGACGATCTGCACATCATCGACGCCTTCGGATTTGAGAAACAGGAGGGCGATCTCGCCAGCATTGTGTGCCGTGGGCGCGTTCACCCGTAGGCCTTTGGTCATCATGCTCGCATGCCGCGCCTGCGCCCAGCGGACGAGGGCGAGACCGGCGAAGAGAGCGACACCAATGAGCAGAAACGGCATGCGCGGACACTGACAGCCAATCGAGCGGCAGGCAAATCGTGTGTGCGGCGTTCTTGCAGGAGGCGCGGCAGCATGTTTGGATGGCCGCATGATCCGTTTCGCCATCCTGTTTGCCGTTTGCCTCATGAACACCGCCGTTCTGGCTGAAGAAGTCCTCGGTCAGGGCGAGTTCCGCTATCGCGTGGTTCCAAACTGGGGACGCGAGGCTTTAGCGCAGGTGAATGTGAAAAACGGCCACGCGGTCGTCATCGACTCGCAAGGGCGGTTGTTCTTCCTCACCGATGATGCGCGGAACAACGTGATCATCCTCGACACGAAGTCTGGTGCGTTGATCAAACACTGGACGGCACGCATGCCAGGCGCGCACGGCATGAGTCTCGTGAGAGAGGGAGAGCGCGAGGTGCTGTTCATCACGGACACTCAACTGCACGAGGTGCGCAAGCTGACGCTCGATGGCGAGGAACTGGCGGTGTTCCCCTGGCCTGAAAAAGCGAAGCTGCATGCCGATGCGAAGGAATACCGGCCCTCGAAGACGATCCACTTCCCGAGTGGCGAGTTCGCGGTCTTCGACGGTTACGGGAAGGATTACATCTTCCACTACAAAGCCGATGGATCGCTGCTCCGAGCTTGGGGTGGCAACATGGGCGACCCGAAGGACCAATTGAAGCACTGGGGGCCGCATGGTGGTGCGTTTGATGACCGCGATGGCACGCCGCGTGTGGTCATCGGCATGAGCGACCAGCAGGAAATCCGCATGTTCACTCCAGAGGGCCGTTTCGTTGATCAAATGCCGTTTCCTGGCGGGAATCCGCGTGACATCGTGCTTTTCGGCCAGCACACGATCATCCCGCATCTCGGCGACAACTGGCCGAAGGACAAAAATGCGCCGGGGTTCATCTCCATTGTCGATTCGAACTGGAAAGTCGTCTCGAACATCGGTGGTCCGTCTGCCGTGTATGAAAACGGTGTGCTGCAGCCGATGAAGAGCGATGGAAAAACGTTCATTCATCCGCATGGCGTGGCGGTGGATGCGCATGGAAACCTGTATGTGGCCCAGTTTGCGTCTGCGGCGGCTCCCTTGCTGAAACTGGAGCGGCTCAAGTGAGCGCAACTTTTGGAGTCGAGCCCAGTTTTAATAAGGAGATGAAAACCGAGCCCAGCTATGAAGTTGCCAAACCAACGCAGCGGCGGAACATGCCTGCCATGCGCCCTCTGGCCTTGTTTTTAGCCCTCGTCACGACTGCTGTTGCTCAGTCGGAAGACACCAAGCCACCTCCGCCGAAACCGGGCGAGGGGCCGTCTTTCCGCGATGGCGAGCGGCGCGGCCCTCCAGGCATGATTCCAGGCATGGGCGGGAAGCCGTCGCGAGGATTTGATGGTTTTGAAAAGCTATCCGAGGCGGAGCGTGGCAAGGTGCGCGCGGCCTTTGAAAAGGCCTGGCAGCGCCCCGAGGTCATCGCATCGCGTGACGAGGCGATGAAAGCGAACGAGGAGATGCGCAACACGCTGCACAAGGCGCTCAAGGAAATCGATCCCGAGGTCGTGGGGATTCTGGAGAAGATCAAACCGCCGTTCCCGGTGGACCAGCGCGGTCTGCCGGAGATGCCAAAGCCGGAGTCGCCGGAGTTTGGGCGCATGGCGGCGATCCGTCTCGGGGCTGAGATGATGTCCGTGTCCAAACCGGAACGCCGTGAGGAAACGCGGCGCTTTCATGATCGCATCATGCAGTTGCCGCGTGTGAAAGAGGCGCTGGCCAGACTGGAGCAACTGCCGCCGGATCAACGCATGGAAGCCTTCAAAAAGCTGCGCGACACCTACCGCGAAGTCGCGGGTCAGGAGTTCATGAAATTCCGTGAGAAGTCGGAGTCCAAGGATGGCAGGGATGGCTTCCGTCGTCCCCCAGAAGACGGGAAAGCTGAGCCGGAAAAGAAGGAAGACGTCCCGCCCACCAAGCTGTAGTGAGCCCATAAATAACTCATTTGATGCTTCTCACCGCTGCCGCCCGTGACTTCGGGGTAGAAATGGCGTCTGCTTTAACGTGGCGGATGCCTCATAGGTCAGTGACAGGCGTGTAGATTTGTGTGGATGCTGAATGCCGTTCATGATAGGCAATTTTCATGCGTCGCACCGTTCTAATCTGGCTTTCTGCCCATGCTCTTGGCATGACGGCGGCCCGGGCTGATGGGGATGTGGCACTCCCTCACACGGCACGAGTTTATGATGTGGCCACCGACCGGCTTTTTTGCATCACGGGTGGAAGTATCACACCGGTAAATCCGGCCACGGGTGCACTCGAAGCACCGATCGTTGTCACAACCACCACGAGCCTGATGGGAGACCGCATGGACTGCGCATCGGCTGGGAGTCAGTTGTATGTTTGCCACGATGGCGGCAAAAGACTGGCCCAGGTCAATTTGGCTTCCGGTTCGGTGGTGGCAGATTGGTCGGCCGGCACGGATGCGAACGGAGAAAAAGTTTTTTATTCGGTGGCCGCCCTGCCCGGAGCACCGGGACGGGTGGCAACGGTGACCCTGTCTTCCATTGGCGGCGCAAAAGGCTACCAGGTTTTTGAAAACGGCGTGCTCATCGCCTCAACCGCCCAGGAGGCCGGCACGGCCTTGATTGTGCCGGGGAATACGGATGGCGAATGGTTCGCACTGTCCGATCAACTGAGCAGCCCCTGCACGATGCAGCGCTTTCAGGTCTCCGGTTCGACTATCAGCGCTCCGCAAAGCATGGGCACATTTCCGACGCCTAACGGCAGCCACACCTTTCGGAGGAAAGGCCGGTTATTGCTCATCGACATCTATTGGTTCGATGCTTTTACCCGCCTGCAAAACGGGTCGCTTTTCAATTATGGCAGCGCCGGGGACTATGATGCGGCTTCTGACCGCGTGGTGATGACCATTCGAAACAGCTCCAGCGATGAGCGTGTCGTGGCGCTCGATGCCCGCACGATGGCTGCCGTGGAGGAGCGTGACCCGCCGGAGAGCGGCACGTCTACCCTCGTGCTCTGCGGAGACCGGATTGCTCTCTGCAAACCGGAAGGCCTCCGTTTTCGCGACTGGCGGATGGTTCCAAAGCCGGAGGAGGCGGATCTCGTGGTGCGCCAGATGCCCGGACCTTCTTATCTGGTGCAAGGACAGCCTGTTTCCTTCTCAGTGCTGGTACGGAATGCCGGGCGCGCCACGGCGGCTTCCACGCAGTTGAACTGGAGCGGCATGCCGGTGGCATCCGCCGGCCAGGTCACGAGCACGCTGGGGAGCGTGCAGGTCAGTGGAGGGGATGTGAGCGTGGCCCTCGGTGCTCTGGCACCAGATGAACAAGCCACGGTGACCATCCAGCTCCCGTCATGGCCTGCGGGCGTCACCGCAGTCACCGCGACGGGAAGTTGCTCGACGACCGAGTCGAGCACGACCAACAACACGCATGCCATCCAGCTTGGCAGCCTCGGACATGGCGGGAACACATGGATGGCGCAACAACTGCCCCAAAATCTCCAAACACGTTACGACAAGGCGAGCCGGAGGTTGTTCTCGCTGCTCGGTTCGACGGCCGAAAGCTACTTCTGGGACGGTCGGGTGAGCTACTGGGCCGGTCAGGTGGTGGAAATGCAGCCGGAACAGCAGCGCATCACTTCTTTCCATGCGGTTCCTGCGATGGGAAGCTGTTTTACCGTCAAAGATGGACGCATTCATGTCGGCCTGGGCAACCGGGGGACGATCGTGAGCCGCGCGCTGAATGCGCAAGCTTGGGAACCAGGACGTTCGGTGGGTACGAGTGCCGACGGACGGCCCATGAAGCCCATCGACCTCGCCGTGGCGGACGGTACCGCATTGGAGACGCTTCTCGTAGCCCGTCAGGACGCGGGGTATTCAGGGGACCTGGCTCCGTTATGTGCCATCCAAGGCGGTGTGATGCTGCCGGATACCGCGGCAGCATGCAATCAAGTCGTCACGGGTGGTGCCGGGCGTGTGCTGGGCGTGCGTTTTGTGAACTACCAGAGTTCGAAGCTCATGCGCTACACGCTGGGAACCTCCGGGCTGTTCCTTCAGCGGGAGGTGGCGCTTGCAGGTGAACTCCATGGTGTGCTGCATTATTCGACCGACACATGTTTCTACCACAAGTACCGCATTTCGCTGCTCTCAGACACGGCGACGGCACTCTATGGGACGCCACCTCCGTTTGGCGGTGCGCAGGTGGAGGGAGCTGTGCCTGATCCATCGTTGAACCGGCTTTACTGGCTCGACGCATATGCAGGAAAGCTCAACACGGACATCATCTCTGCTCCCTCGGGCATCTCCCAGAAGAATTGGTTTTATGGCTCTCAACGCGGAGATGCTTATGGCGGCATCTTCCGCTGGGGTGATTATGGACTTGTCACTGCCTCGTCCACCCAACTGGTCTTCAGTGAACATGCCGGCTTCATTCCGCCGCCGCCGGTCACGGTCACCCTGCCTGAGAGCCTGGCTGAAAATGGAAACACAATGATCGCCGGTGGCAGTGTTAGCATCCCGCGACCGGAGTCCTCTCCATTAACGGTGAATCTGGTGTCCTCACATCCAACTGCTCTACAGATTCCTGCCACGGTGATCATTCCAGCCGGGGCGTTGACGGCCAGTTTTGACATCACCCCGATCTCTGACCCGTCCCTCACAGGGCCTAAAGAGGTCGCCATTACCGGCTCGGCGAATTTGTTCACCTCCACGACGGCGATTACTTGGGTGACAGATGTCCAGAGCACTGTCATTACTCTCTCCGTACCCGCCATGCTGGCCGAAAACGCGGGTTATTCATTCACGGCGGGTTCGCTAAGCATAGGCCAGGCCCTGCCAGCGCCGCTGCAGGTGCTCGTAAGTTCGAATCATCCCACAGTGCTCGGCGTGGTTTACTCGACGACAACCAGCGCCCTCGTCACAATCCCGGCCGGCCAGACCTCGGTAACCTTTGGTCTCGGTGTGAATGACAACTCCCTTTTGGATGGTGACAAGGCGGTAACGCTCACCGCCACCGTGCCTGGGTGGTCGGCAGCCACCGCCGCGCTTGTTGTCCAAGACAATGAAGTTCCGGCGCTGGATTTCATGAGCTACCCTGTGGAAGTGCGTGAAAGTGCCGGTGCGGGCTTGGGGCTGTATCTCACGTTTGGTGGCACACTCGTTGCCCCACTCACCGTTAGCCTGTCCAGTTCTGACATTACAGAAATGGAGTTTGAGCAGTCCCAAGTCACCGTCCCGGCCGGCAGCGAATCTGTCACGGTATATTTGAAAATCATCGATGACGACCTCATCGATGGGGTGCAAAACTTGACCCTCACAGCCTCCGCGCCGGGTTTCACCGCGGCCACCAAGACAGCAATCATTCGTGACAATGAAGTGGGTGCTCTGGTATGGGGAAACGTTGGCGGGCCGGTGACGGCTGGAGCTGTTTTGAACACAGAGATAACAGCGCAGACTATCGATGGAGATCCGCTGACCTATAACGGGCAGATCACTTTCAGCGCTGGAGGTCGTCCTCTTTCTCCGCTCACCCAAACGGGGACGGGCGCTGTGGCGATGCGGCTGTTTCAGGCGGGCACGACGACGCTCACGGCCACCTTGGGCAGCATCACGGCCACCGCGCCGCCTGTCGAAGTTGTGGCGGGTGAAGCTGGGGGATTTCAATGGTCAGGAGTTCCTTCGACGGTACTTCAAAACACCCCTTTCACGGCCCAGATCCATGCTTTCGATCTCTTTGGCAACGCGATAACCAGTTTCAATGGCACGGCTGGTCTCAGTGCTCGTGCTCCGCAGCGCGAAGCCCAGATCGGCGGTGGTTCCAGTTTCGGCGGTTCCAATCCTGTTTTGAACACCGCCTTCACTCACGCTCGTTCTCAGATTCTCCTGAGAAGTTTTGAGGTGGGAGCCGCGGGAAAGCTCACTGCGATCTCCCTGAATCTCGCCAGTCTGCCGTCGCGTGCTTTT
Source organism: Prosthecobacter sp. (assembly GCF_034366625.1). Taxonomy (NCBI): domain Bacteria; kingdom Pseudomonadati; phylum Verrucomicrobiota; class Verrucomicrobiia; order Verrucomicrobiales; family Verrucomicrobiaceae; genus Prosthecobacter; species Prosthecobacter sp. The sequence goes on along the minus strand of NZ_JAXMIH010000014.1, from coordinate 282,716 downwards.
GATGACCTCACGATCCGCCTGAAGCACACAAGCCTCACGCTTTATCCCGCGCCCACATGGGAATCCTCCGGGTGGACGACGGTGCGCAGCGGCCCATGGATGCCACTCTCAATGGGTTGGGTGCTCATACCACTGCTGGTTCCGTTTGATTATGACGGCGTCTCCTCGTTGCTTGTGGACGTCAGTTTCGCCAATGACGCACCCTCACAATCCCTGCTCTGCATGGAGACGTATGCTTCCGGCTCCCGTGCCATGCAGTTTGGTTCGACGAGCAGTTCTTACGGCCCGCCAACGACGTGGGCGAATTCATCGCCGACTCCCTCTTACGCCTTGCGGCCGGATATTCGCCTCGAATTTGGTCGTCTGGTCAGCGTGTCACCTCTGACGACATCTTCCTTCGTGAATGGCGTTTGGTCCGGGGAACTCACGCTGGATGGAACAAGTTCGGCGGGCGTGGTGCTTCAGGCCGCGGCGGGTTCTGCCACAGGACGCAGCGCCAGCTTTGAGCTTGGGAGGCTTCCTCTCGCCGTGCCTGTTTTTATCGCCGAGCCATCTTACACCGCAGGACTCTCCAACACCGTCGCCTGGCAAGGCGTGGAGGGTGCGGGAGCCTATCTGGTTCAACAGGCGTCGGATTCGAGTTTTAGCTCTGTCCTTGCCGATAGCGACTGGATCGCCGGCACTAGCCATCTCTTTGCCGGTCTGGCCGATGATACGGCGTTCTACTACCGCGTGAAAAACCGCCGGGCGGACGATCCTGCCGTGGAAAGCGCGTGGAGTTCATTTACCTCATCCACACAGGATGACAATGTGCCCGCTCTGACCGTCTCGAATCTCACGGTTCAGGGTGAAATCCAGTCCAGCCGCCCTGCCATCTCGATCAGAGCAAGTTATGTCGACTCAACTTCACCGGGTGGACTAAGCTGTTCGGCCACAGTGCCTGGAATTCTCAATTCCACTATCGCCCAACAGACGGGGGAAGGTTGGACTGGCGCTTGGACTTCCCAAATCAACATGCCCGCAAGCGGCAGCGCCCAGGCAACGGTTACAGCCACCGATGCCGTGGGCCAAACGTCTCAGCTAATCATCACCCTTGTCCGCCTTACCGATGCAAACTCGGATTCGCTTTCTGATGAGTGGCAGCAGAGTTCCGGGTTGCTCGTCTCCGGCTTATCAACCGAGGACATCGGCCCTCTTGGCGATCCAGACCATGACGGCATGAACAACTTCATGGAAATGGCTCGCGGCTCGCATCCGCTCAGCACGAGCACCGTCATGGACGTAATAGCACGTCAACCCGGGACATTTTGGAGCAGCACGGTGCTGTCCTTTGAGCGGCGTCGTGGTATCGACACCGACTTAAAATTTGAGCCGCAATCCAGCACCGACCTTTCAAGCTGGTCGCCCGTCACAAACCTGTCTGAGACCGTGGTGCCCAACCCAGACGGCCTCACAGAGCGTGTGACCTGGAGCATGCCTGACAGCATCGGCGGCGGCATTATCATCTTCGGCCTTGGAGGTGGCATCACCCTTCCGTCGGCACCCTCCAAGAAATTCTTCAAGATACAAGTGTCGGTGCGTCCCCCGGAGGTCGTTCCTTGAGAACGCATCGATATCCTGCGAGGAACGATCAATCCCCGCCGCCCGCGACCTTCGACGAATTGCCAAAGGCATCTTTGACAGCCGCAATCGCGTAGTCGCGGTTGAGCTTGGTGATCCAGCGGACGCTGATTTCTTTCGGGCAGGCGGCTTCGCACTCGTACTGGTTGGTGCAGTTGCCGAAGCCCTCTTTGTCCATCTGGCGGACCATGCCGAGCGTGCGGCGGTCCTTCTCAGGCTGGCCTTGTGGCAGCAGATTAAGCTGACCGGCCTTGGCGGAGACGAAGAGCATGGCGCTGGCGTTTTTGCACGCGGCAACACAGGCACCGCAGCCGATGCATTCGGCGGCATCCATCGCAGCATCGGCGACTTCTTTGCCGATGGGCAGGGCGTTCGCGTCCTGTGGCGCACCCGTGCGCACGGTGACGAAACCACCGGCCTGCTGGATGCGGTCAAACGAACCACGGTCAATCATGAGGTCTTTGAGCACCGGGAAGGCACGCGCACGGAAGGGCTCGATCCAGATCGTGTCACCCGTCTGAAACTTGCGCATGTGAAGCTGGCAGGTCGTCGTCGCCTTGGCCGGGCCATGCGGCACGCCGTTGATCTGCATGGAGCAGGCTCCGCAGATGCCTTCACGGCAGTCGTGATCGAAAGCGACGGGATCCTGGCCTTTCGAGATGAGGCGCTCGTTGATGATGTCCATCATCTCCAAGAATGAGGCATGATCGGGAATGTCAGGCGCGTCGATGTCTTGGAAATGGCCGGGCTGCGAGCCGTTCTGACGCCAGACTTTGAGGTGCAGATTGAGTTGGGACATGGGGACGTGAAAAAAGCGTTATTTGTAGCTGCGGACGGCGAGGTGGACTTCTTCAAAGGCCAGCGGCTCTTTGTTGAGCGTGGGTTTGCCGAGATCGCCGGTGTACTCCCAGGCGGCGGCATAGCTGAAGTTTTCATCGTCACGTTTTGCCTCGCCATCGGGGTATTGATGCTCGCTGCGGAAGTGACCGCCGCAGCTCTCTTCACGATGTCGGGCGTCGAGGCAGAGCAGTTCGGCGAATTCCATGAAATCGGCCACGCGACCGGCTTTTTCGAGTTCGGGGTTGGTGAAATCGCCGCTGCCGGGAACGGTGACATTCTGCCAGAATTCTTCACGCAACTCGGGGATGCGCTTGATCGCCTCGGTAAGGCCCGCTTTGTCGCGTGCCATGCCGCACTTGTCCCACACGAGGAGGCCGAGTTCGCGGTGGAAGCTGTCCACGCTGCGTTTGCCCTTGATGTTGAGGAAGCGTTTCGTTTGAGCGGTGCAGTCGGCGACGGCTTTCTTGAACTCGGGATGCTCGGTGGTCACACTGCCGGGCTTCTGATGCACGAGGTAGTTCGCGATGGTCGTCGGGATGACGAAATAGCCGTCCGCGAGACCCTGCATGAGCGCGCTGGCACCGAGACGGTTTGCGCCATGGTCGGAGAAGTTCGCCTCGCCGAGCACATGCAGGCCGGGGAGGTTGCTCATGAGGTTGTAGTCCACCCACAGGCCGCCCATCGTGTAATGCACGGCAGGATAGATGCGCATCGGCTGCTTGTAGCCGTTCTCGCCAGTGATCTTCTCGTACATTTCGAAAAGATTGCCGTAACGCTCAGAAATCGTCTTCTGACCGAACTGACCGATGGCTTCCGCGAAGTCGAGATAGACACCGCGACCCCCAGGGCCAACGCCGCGTCCGTCGTCGCAGGCTTCCTTGGCCGCACGGCTGGAAATGTCACGCGGGGCGAGGTTGCCGAAGCTCGGATACTTGCGCTCCAAGTAGTAATCGCGATCCGCTTCGGGGATTTGATCCGGCGTTTTACCGCAATCTTCCTTCTTCTTCGGCACCCACACGCGACCGTCGTTGCGCAGCGACTCAGACATGAGCGTGAGCTTGCTCTGATACTCACCGCTCACCGGAATGCAGGTCGGATGAATCTGCGTGTAGCACGGATTGGCAAAGAACGCGCCTTTGCGGTGCGCACGCCAAGTGGCGGTCACATTGCAACCCATCGCGTTCGTGGAGAGATAGAAGACGTTGCCGTAACCACCGGTGCAAAGCAGCACCGCGTCACCCGCGTGCGATTCGATTTTGCCCGTGACCAGATCGCGAGTGACGATGCCCTTCGCGTGGCCGTCCACGGTCACGACATCGAGCATTTCCGTGCGGGGGAACATCTGCACACCGCCACCAGCGATTTCCTTGTTCAAAGCCGAATACGCACCCAGCAAGAGCTGCTGTCCGGTTTGACCACGCGCATAAAACGTGCGGCTCACCTGTGCACCACCGAAGCTGCGATTTGCCAACATGCCGCCGTATTCTCGGGCAAACGGCACGCCCTGAGCGACGCACTGGTCGATGATGTTCACGCTGACCTCGGCCAAGCGATGCACGTTCGACTCACGTGCGCGGAAGTCGCCGCCTTTGACCGTGTCATAGAAAAGACGATGCACGCTGTCACCGTCGTTTTGATAATTCTTCGCCGCATTGATGCCCCCCTGCGCCGCGATGGAATGCGCACGACGGGCTGAATCCTGGAAGCAGAAGCACTTCACCTTGTAGCCCAGTTCCGAGAGCGTCGCCGCTGCGGAGGAACCGGCCAGGCCGCTGCCCACGACGAGCACGGTGAACTTGCGTTTGTTCTTCGGATTGATGAGCTTCGAGTCCTGCTTGTGCTTGGACCACTTCATGGCCATCGGGCCGGCGGGAATGTGAGAATCGAGTGACATGGCGAATCGCGGAAAAAATTAACGGCCGTAACCGAAGCAGAGGATGGCGATGGGGATGGAGCAGTTGCCGACGAGAATCAGTCCCGCGAAGGCATAACCGAGTTTCTTGAACAGCGGCTCCGTCTTGTCAGTACTGATGCCAAGGGTCTGGAAGAGGCTGCTGAAGCCGTGGCTCAGGTGGCTGGAGAGCAGCACCATCGCGATGATGTAAAAAATCGACGCCGGCGCCCAGGAGAAGCCCGCGATGACCATTTTATAGACATCATGCACCGTTTCGCCATGCAGCACGGTCTTGTAGGTGTCGTAGTCATTGCCCACGCGCACCGTGAAGTGCAGCAGGTGGTAAATGATGAAGGCCAGGATGGTCAGGCCGCTCCAGATCATCGTACGCGAGGCCGTGCTGCTCACCTGTGCCTTGTGCTGGCCGTAGGCCTCTTTGCGGGCTGCACGATTCGCCTTCGTGAGCTGAATCGTCGCCACAATGTGAATCACCACCGCCACCAGCAGGCCGATGCGCGCGATCCAGACGCCGCCGCCATGCAGCGCGGTCTGGAGCAGGTACCCATATTCATTGATGGCGTCCCTGCCGACAAAAACGAGCAGGTTGCCAATCATGTGGCCGAGGACAAACCCCACCAGTACGAGGCTCGTCAGGGCCACTAAAATCTTCTTGCCGATGGAGGAGGCGTAAAATCGCGAAAGGGAGTCAAAAACAGCGCTCATGTGGGGAGGAATTCATCATGGAGATACGATGAGCCTGTGCAAGCCGTGCGTGCGTTTTTTGCTCTCTAAGAACTGGTCCCCGCAAGATGCAGCCGCAATCATGCAAGAAGCGATAGGCATCAGCCTCACTCCACCGCCTCCACGTTTACGCGGCAGCTCGCACTGCGTCCTCGGTCATCGAGCACCTGCACGGTCCATTTGCCTGGCGACGCGGGCCACATCAGCGGCTCCGCTGGTGATGCGGTGCCGAGAAACTGCGGTCCGGCGAACCAATAGACCTTCTTCACGCCTGGCGCGGCCTCGCTGCTCAGCGGGATCGACTTCTGGCTCTCGCGGATTGAATAGACGAGCGATTCACGCGGTGAGGTGATGCGCGGCGCGTTGCCGGAGTCCATCACCATCAGTTTCGCATCCGCTTCAAACGCAGGCGGCTCACGGCGCGGCAATCCGGCCTGTCGAAACAGCGCCAGCATGTCTGGAGGCCAGCATTCGTAGATGTCGCGCTTCAAACCGGGTCGCCCATCGTCGCAGCGCGCGCGCAGGCCGCTTGTGGCATCGGTGAAGACCTCTTGATGGATCTGACACGGCTGGATCGGCGACACGCCGGGGATGAAACCACAGCGCGTGTGATGCTGGCACAGCGGCGTCGGCAACTGCCCCGAGATCGCGCACACCTCGATCTCGCGCAGCCCGGCAGGCATCGGCGCTTTCTTCCACGGCAGGTTCAGGCGCTGAAACGTCTCAAACAGCAACGGCGCGGCACATTCACGCGCCACAAAGGCCGGGTTCGGCTTCCCGCTGAAATTGCCAATCCACACCACCAGCACATACTCGCCGCGAATTCCCGCCGCCCACGCATCACGAAAGCCATGCGACGTGCCCGTCTTCCAGCTCACCGCCGGATCATCCGCGCCCAGTTCCACATCGGGCTGCCGCAGCATCTCACGCACCAGCCAGGCGGCCTCCTGTGTCAGCAAGGGCCGCATCTCGGTCGAATCGGCCGCGTTCTTGTCCAGACGCAACCGTTGCGGCCCTTCGCCGCCGTTCGCCAGCATCACATACAGCGACGCCAGTTCCTCCATGCTCACCTCCGCGCCACCCAGCGGCAGCGCGAGGCCATAATGCGATGCTGGTTTCGGAAACGCCACACCCGCGTGTTTCAGGAACGAATACAAACGATCCAAAGTCACCTGCTGCGCAAGTGTGACAGCGGGGATGTTCCTGCTGCGAAACAGCGCGTCCGCCGCCGTGATCGGTCCGGCGAATCCGCGATCAAAGTTCTCCGGATTGTAGCTGCCAAAGCTCGCTTTCATGTCGCTCACGAGGCTGCGCGGATGAATCAATCCCTGATCCAACGCCATCGCATAGATGAACGGCTTCAACGCCGATCCCGGTGACCGCCGTGCTGTGATGCCATCGACTTGACCGTGAATATCACTGCTCAAGAACCGCGCTGATCCCGCATACGCCAGCACCTCGCGACTCGGTGCATGCACCAGCAGCGCACAGGCATTCTCGATGCCCACCTCGCGCTTCCGGCTGATGTAATCCGCCAGCGACCGCTCCACGATCCGTTGTTGATTCGAATCCACCGTCGATTGCACCCGCACTTCCTGCTTCAACAGCCGCCGCGCCAGATGCGGTGCCTCGCGCGGCGGTTGCACCGGTGCGCGCAGCGTGAACGCCTCATCCAGCGGATCACTGCGCACTTCGCGCTCCTGCTGCAATTCACGAATCAACCGCACCTGCGCTGCCGCGAGGTGCGCGTTGTCCGCATCCGCGCGCGGCCTGCGCCGTGCCGGACTTTGCGGCAGCACACTCAGCGTCACCGCCTCACGCAGCGAAAGCTCGCCCGCCTGCTTTCCACACCACAAGATGCTAGCCGCGCCCACGCCTTCCACATTCCCGCCGTAGGGAGCGAGGTTCAGATACGCCTCCAGGATTTCATCCTTCGAATGATGGCGCTCCAACTGCAACGCGCGAAAAATCTGTTCACACTTCCCCATCAGCGACCGCGTGCGCAGTCCGAACCGCAACCGTGCCAACTGCATCGTCACCGTCGAACCACCACCGAGCCTCTGACCAGCCACAAGCCCAATCATTCCGCGCATCAGCGAAACGGGATTCACGCCCGGATGCCAGCGAAACCACCGGTCCTCATGCGTCAGTGTCGCTCCGATCACATCTTCATGAATCTCCTTCAACGGTGTCTTCAACCGATAACGCCCGTCTCCCGCCAGTGTGAGATGCAGCACGTCGCCATCACGATCCAGCATCACCCGCGACCATGTCACGCTCTCAGGATACAACTCGCAACGCGGCAGCAGCAGCCATGTGATGCACGTGGCCAGAATCAAGCACACCAGAACTCTCAGCAATCGCTTCATGGAGCCGGAATCACATCCATCGTGCCGCCAAGCGATCTGCCTTTGGTCGCACGGTCATACATCGACTCTGCGAAGACGGGTGGGATGATGAACATGCCTGCGCAGACGGGTTTGATGCGGTATTCGAAGGTTTTCATCTCGCCAGTGGCGAGGCGGAGGAAGAAGGCGTTGCGGTCTTCGCGGACTTCGGTGAAATCGGCTCCGGGCATCGTGCCTGCGCCGGGTTTGAGATTGTCGGGCTCGATTTCGAACCCGCCGGGCATGAGATCGAGCACGGCGACGTCTTCGATGCCTCGCCCGCTCGTGTTGCGCACTCGGATGCGGACAGTGGCGCTTTGGCCGGTGTGAAGTTGGGTGATCGGTTTGCCATCGGGGCCGAGCAGATCGCGAATGACTTCCAAACCGTCCGCCACGGCGGCTTGCGGCGGTACTTTGTCGAAACCGGCTTCGATCACTTGATAAAAGGCACCGAGGTCAGGTGCGCCGTCGGGTTTGGTAAGATGGAAGCGGAGCGAGGAGGCGTTTTCGGCGAACTTGGCGGTCAGGATGCCGCCAGACTCGGCGGTGAGTGGTTGTGGCTCGGGATTGCCGGGCAGGGTGGACATGATACTCACTTTCAGGCCGCCGTTCTTGGCGAGGGCTGAGTAGTTTTTCAGCGCGAGGATGGTGCAGGCGCTGGTGATCGTGTTGAACTGGCCGCGCGAGATCGGATCGGTGATGACCGAGAGCTGCTCGTAGTTCAGCGCGGAGGCGAGTTCGGGGAAATGGCGGCAGAGCAGGGCAAAGGCGAGCGCGTTGCGCACTTGCGGATCGGCGTGATAGCCGCCATTCCAGCGCTGCGGCGGTTTGCGGCTGGCGCTTTGGTAAGTCTGCATGATGGCGCGGCCTTCCTCAGGCTTTTGCAGCAGCGCATACGTCGCGCCGATGTAAGCGGCGGTGACATCGTGCCTCCAATCCACTTTTAGTTTGTCCTGCAAGGTGTCGCGCAGATTGAGAAGCTGCGGCGTGGTGACCTCGCCGTGGCGTGTGAGCAGGTAAATCGCCGCCGCTTGCAGCCAGGCTTCATCAAGCGTGGTGATCTTCGCGCGTGCCATGTCTTTGAGATGCTTGCGGGCACCGACGAGCAAATCCTCCGGCACGGCGAAGCCCGCGTCGCGTGCCTCGGTGAGGAAGCTGGTGACGTAGATGCTCAGGAAGTCGAGAGGGCCGTCTGTGCTGGCGCTCCAGTAGCCAAATCCACCGTTGCTGTTCTGCCGCTCGCTGAGGAGCGAGAAGGCATCATCGAGTTGCTGAACCGCCTCGGCTCGCGAAAAGCCGAAATCGGCTTCATCAGCCAGCAGCAGGCGTGACATGGCGCGGCTGGTGATTTGTTCCGAGCAGCCGTGCGGGTAATCCCGCAAGTAAGCATCCAGACCGCGTGCGAGGCCGAGTGGCAGCACGGACACGGTCGCTTCGCGTTTGGCGAAATGCGGATACATCTGCCGTTGCACCTTCAAATCCTGATTTGCCAGCCTGAACCAGCCGCTTTGCACCTGCGTCATGTAAGGTGATGCTGGACGCACGCTCAACGTCGCTCGGCGCTCAATGCTCTGGCCGCCGGATTCGGCGCGGAAGGTCATCTCGGCTCCGCCGGGCATGTTTTTGGCACGCAAGCGATAGCGCGTGGTCGCTTCGCGGCCTGGGGCCACTTGCAGCGTGGGGGGCGCGGACTCGACGACTTCGAGATGCTCGCTGGAAGTGAGCGAAAGAGCGATTTGATCGCCCGTATCGAGGTTGTTGGCCACGGTGAGGCTCACGGTGAATTCATCGCCCGGCGCGGCGAAGACCGGCACATTTGGCGTGAGGACGAAAGGACCGCGCACGGTGCTCTGGATCTCACTTTGGCCGATTTTTTCGGCAGCGACGGACACGGCCATGATCTTGAGGCTGCCCGCAAAGTAGTCCGGCACCTGATACGTCACCTCGCGGCGATCCGGGCCGGAATCGATCACACCGGACCAAAACACGACTGGCGCCTCGCGACGGCGCTTGAAGGGATTGAGGTGGAGTTTCGGTGGCTCGTCCTCGTCGCCACCGAAGGCGCTGGATTTCGTGATGAAGCGAAGCTCCGGCATGATCAGATCGAGAAGCTGCGCGGTCCCGACTTCGAGCGCGCGCTTGCGGAAGAAATGCGGCAGCGGCTCAGGCAGCTTGTAGCGCGTGATTTGATGAATGCCTTCATCCACGGCATACACGACGATGCGCGAGGCTTCGGCGCTGCGATGACCGATTTTCAGCACCTCGCCCGGTTTGACGATCTTGGGCGCGTCCAGTTCCACCGTCATGCGGCGGCGATCAGGATTGGCGGTGAAGGGCGCGACGGCGTAGCTCAACGGACTGATGAAAACCTCCGGCGAATCCAGCGCACGCACGAACGCGGCATTCACATAAGCCGTACCTTCCTGCCCCGGCGGCAGCGTGATGTGCTGCACGCTGCTCGTCGTGCTGCTGGTGAACCACTGCCAGGCCAGCACCTTTTCGCGCTCGATGGTGATGAGGCCAGCGCCGGTGTAGGGGGCTTTCAAGCTCAGCTCGATGCTCTCGCCATCGTTCCAGGTGTCGCGGGCGAGTTTCATTTCGAGCTCCGCCTCGCGTTCCAGGCTGCGATCCGCCTCGCCTTTGCCCACCACACTGAAGGGACAGGCACAAACGACACGGTTTTCGCCATCGCGCACTTCGAGGCGAAACTCGCCTGCGTCTGTCGTGGGCAACGCAAAGTCCGCACCAGTCTCCGTGAGCGTCAGCGGGCCTTCGGAGGCGGTTTCTTCGCGTGCGGTCGAGACATAGGCATAGCTGCCGCTTTCCTGCTTCGTGAGCACGGACACATGCCGGATGCGAATCACGCGCCAGCTTACCTGCGGCACCGCCACGGGCTTCAGGGCCATATCGACGGCCAGCAGCTTCACATTGCGCGCGCTGTCCTTGCCGATGTAGCCGAGATCACCATCCGCTTTGTAACCGATCACATGCGCAAACGGCGAAACGAGCGCGGACAAGCCGCCGCGCATGCTGCGACCACCATCGGCCTCGAAGGCCTCGACGAGCAGGTTCATGCGGAAGCAGGTGTTGCCGAAGCGTTCGAGGCTCAAATCGACCTCGGTATGGCCTTCGGCGTTGGTTTTGGTCTCGCCGAGCTCGATGGTTTTGCCCGCGACGTTCTTCGATTCATCGCGCAGACGATTGTGGAAGGTGAAACCGGGATGCTGCTCGAAAAAGAAGTCCGCAGGCGACAAATCCATCTTTGACACGATGCGGCGGCCTTCCGCCGGGAAGCCGAAGAGTGTCTGCAAGTTCACCTTCACATTCAAATCACCCGGTTGCACCCAGCCCGCGCCCGCAGGCTTGCTCAACTCGGTGGCGAGTTTCATGCGATCCGGTTGGAAGTCCTCCACACGGAAGACCGTGCGGCCAATGCGTTCGCGATACTCCTCCTCGCGATTCTTCTTCATCAAGTAGAGCGAGACGCGATACACGCCGGTGGGATCGGCTTCGTTGGTGTCGAAATCCCAGTTCAGATAACCATCCTGCGGCAGCGAGAGGCGCTCCGTGTCGATTACACGATCTTGCGCATCGGTGACTTCGATTTCCACGGGCAAACCGGCCAGCGCGCCCTGCCAGTCGAGCCTGCGCACGATCGCGCCAACATGCACCGTGTCACCAGGGCGATACACGCCGCGCTCGGTGAAGACGAAGGCGTCGAGGCGTTCTTTTTCGGAAGCGAGCACGCCTTCTGTGTCGAAGCGCGAGAAGTCCAGCGCACGATCCACGCGCTCGAAGGGAATGAAGGCCAGATCGTTGCCGAGACGCGCGAGGATGGCGACGGGCTGCTTCTCACGCTTGAGCTTCGAGACATCGTCAAAATGCGCGTGACCGTCTGCTGTGGTCGATTCGGCGAGGTATTCGCCATTCTTGGCCACGATGATGACGCGCGCGCCATTCACGGGGCCGCCGTTTTGAATCGACTGCACGAAAACCTCGCGCGAGCCGTCCGCGTTTTGCTTCACGAGCAAACCGAGGTCGGTCACGAGCACGAAGCGTCTCGTCACGCCTTCCTCATCGTTGCCTTCGCGAATCCACTTCGGGTCGTCGTCATCTTCCTCCGCCTCGCCATCGTCGTCGGTGCGCGGGCGCACGCCTTCGGCGGTGAGGAAAAACAAGCCGCGTGAAGCATCGGGATCGGAGATGTCGGTGCGGCCGATCTCCGGCGTGAAGTCGAAGATGCTGTAGTTGGCCTGGTAGCTGTTCTTCATCGCCACGGGCAGCACCTCGCGGCGGATGCGGGCGATATTTTCTTCGTTGAAGGCCCACTTGTCGAGGAACTGCGGTGCTTCGAAATCTCCCTCCGTCAGCGTGATGAGATGATTGACCTGTCCTGCGGGCACACGAGCCAAGGTGTAGCGCAGATGTCTGTGCCCACGCGATTTCACCGACAGTTTGCGCTCACCATTGAGCGAGAGCACCGCACCGCGCCCCAGCACATCGATCTCCTGCGGAAAATCGGGCACGTTGACGAGTAGTTTCACATCGTCGGCCACTTTGAAGCCGCCCAGACCTTCCAAGCCGCCGCGCACGCGCACATAGAGTCTGCCGCTGTCTTCGAGCAGGAACTTGAACGCGTGCATCTCGGTGAACGGCGCAGCGGACTCGACGGAAGTCAGCGTGACCTTCTTCGACGCGGCGATGATCGCGGGCGAAACCTCGCCGGCCTGCCAGTCGTGATCGGGACTGACCGGTTTTTTGCCTTCCGCCGGTTTGTCCTTCGGCAGCAGCCACATTTCGACGTGCTCAGCCAGCTTGCTGCTCGCCGCATAGCCGGTGGTGTCGATGAAGAGGAACTGTTCGGGCTCGCCTTCTTCCGTGCGGATGATTTCGGTGCGCGCCGCTTGAATGCGCAGGCCGCTGAAGGTGTCTGGCACACGCGCCTTGTCCGATTGATCGGCGAGGAGCGCCTTGCCGCCGTTGAGAGTCGGCAGGCCGCTTTGCACCGTGACTTTGACAAAATCTTCCTTCTCCGGCACCGCGATGCGCGTGCTGCGAATCCAGAACTGCTGTTGGTGCTTGCCCTCGGTGATTTTGAAGAGCGAAGCTGGTGTCTGCCCCTTCCATGCGAACACGGGCGTGCCGCCGAGCACTTCGACCTTCACGCGCTGCTCCAACTCGGCGAGTGCCACGGGATGACTCGTTTTCACCTCCGCGACGATTTGATGCACGGTGGGGTCTTGCGGATCGGTGTAGAAGGCCACGCTCGGCAACGAGACATCGAGTTTCGGTGTGGTGAAGTTCCACTCCGTCTGCTTGAGGATGACTTCCTTCGCCACCGCGTCCGATTTGAAGGTCACCGCGAACTCCGTATCGGCGGGCCAGTCGTTCGTCGGCTCAAACAGCAGTGACTTGTCATTCACCCAGCGCCACTTGCCTGGATGATCCGGTGAGAGCGAAAGCCCTGGAGGATTTGGCTCTCCGACGGCCTTCAACGGCGCGACGGAGACACTGAAGTCGAGCCGCAGCTTTGTTGGCACGCGCTGATCGTTCACGATCGTCGCCAATCCTGGCGCGACGAGCTTCACCGTGGCCTCACGCATCGCGGTGAGTTCACGCGGCCGCGCACGGTGTGCCTCCCACCAGTTCCAGCCCTTCATCCCCGCGAAGGTGAGCGCACCGAGGATGATCAGCGCGAAAGCATAGCCGCGTGGATGTGCCTTGAGACTGCCACAAAGCCTCCGCGCCCATCCCGGCGGCCTCCATTGAAAATTTCCAAACACCGCGCTGCCTAGTTGGCCGATAGCACGCGGTAACGCCGCAAGACGACGAAGATTCATGGTGGTGAGCAGTGCCCGGATTGTATGGGCAAGCCCGCACAAAGCAAATCGACCACGCAGATTGTGCTGGCGGCCTTGATTTATGAGGGCGGGGAACGCATCAGCCTCTCCAGCCGCCGTTGATTTCGATGGTTTGACCGGTCACATAACTCGCCAGCGGCGAGCAGAGGAAGAGGACGACGTTGGCGACTTCCTCGGTGGTGCCGAAGCGGGCGAGGGGGACGTTTTTGAGCATCTCGGCGCGGACGTTTTCGGGAATGGTGGCGGCCATGGCGGTGTCGATGACGCCGGGGGCGATGGCGTTGGCGCGGATTTGTTTGCGGGCGGCTTCGCGGCTGAGGACGCGCATCATGGCCTGCACGCCGGATTTGGCGGCGGCGTAGTTGGCTTGGCCAAAGAAGCCCTGGATGGCGGCGATGCTGCCAAAGCTGACTATGGCGCCGTGTTCACGCATGATTTCGAGGGCGTATTTGCAGCAGTAGAAGACGCCGGAGAGGTTCACGTCGATGACGGCGTCCCATTCATCGAGACCCATCTTGGCGATGGTGCGATCCTTGATGATGGCGGCGTTGTTGATGAGGTAATCAAGGCCTCCGTGGCGTGCCTGGATGTCTCCCATCATCGTCTGGACCTGATCAGGCTGCGAGACATCGGCGGCGATGATGCTGGCGCTGTCGGTGCGGGCGAGGTTGAGCTCATCGGCGAGGGTTTGAGCGTTCACCGTGGTGCCAGGGCTGCCGAGGTGGTTGAGGACGACAGTGGCGCCTGCCTGATGAAAAGTGCGAGCCACCTGTGAGCCGATGCCCTGCGATGCGCCGGTAATGAGGGCGACTTTGCCTGTGAGGTCGATTGGAATCATGTGTGAGGTTTTACGAGACGGGCTTCAATGGATCAAGCTTTCTGCCTTATGGAGGATCGTTTGCCACGTCTGGCAGACTGTGGCATTAAAGTGCAGTCATGGTCAAAAAACTCCTCCACACCCGCTACCGGGTGAATGATCTCGAAAAGACGATCAACTTTTACACCCAGGTGCTCGGCTTGAAGGAAGTACGCCGCCACAAGTCGCCGCGTGGCTCAGAGCTGGTGTTCCTGCAGACGCCGAACAGCGATGAGCTCATCGAGATCTGCAGCTATCCCGCCAGCGGGCCGGTGACGTTTTGCAGCGACCTGACGCATCTGGCCTTCGAGGTGGAGAGCATTGAGGCCTTTGCGAAACATGCCGCGTCCCTTGGCCATCCGCTCTCCGATGGACCGACACCGAGTTCCAGTGGCGTATTCGCCTTTATTGACGCGCCGGAAGGTTATGAGATAGAACTGATCGAATACCGGAAATAAACCTCCTCCCAACCCAACTCATGGACTTCGACTGGCTCGGCGCTGCTTTTGACCTCACCCAACTTCCGCCGAAGGACATCGAGGAGTCGTTTGAAGATCCGTTCGCGCTCAAATTTCTGCCAGACGGCCAGAGTGAGGACGCGGAGGCCCGTTACTACCACCTGGGCAAGTCGCTGCAAGGCAAGCCGGTGTTCAGCGTGTTCTGGACGGACGGGAAGCGTTACCGCGTCGTCTTCGCGCGGCTGATGACTCCGGGAGAGCATGATTTCTTCGAGCGCAAGAAGGCGGAGGATATTTGAGTTCACCCATCACGACCATGGACACCGCATCACCTGATTTGAAACTGATCCGCGCCTGGAAGGACGTTCCCGCCTTTGATTCCGAGGAGGCGGAGGTGAAGTTCTGGGCGGCGCACCAGCTTGATGCGCGGCTGATGCAGTCCTCGATCCATCGCGCGGATGTGCGTGAGTCCACCACGATCACGCTGCGCTTTGACCCGCGCATGCTGAGCCGTATCAAGCGCGTGGCCCGCCGCCGCTACCTGAACTACCAGAGCATGATCAAGCAGTGGCTGAGCGAGCGGATGGAGCAGGAGCTGAAGGATTGAGGCATGAAAAACCCGCGCTCCTTGGGACGAAGCGCGGGTGAAAGGGGAATGCTGGATCATAGCGAGTTCTTGAGCGCCGAGGAGGCGACGAAGCGCACGGTCTTCGAGGCCTTGATCTTCATCGCTGCGCCGGTCTTTGGGTTGCGGCCAGTGCGGGCGGCACGCTTGGCGACCTTGAAGGTACCGAAGCCGATGAGCTGCACGTTGCCTGCCTTCACGCCCTTGGCGATGGCGGTAAGGACGGCATCCAAGGCGTCGCTGGCGGCGCGTTTGGAGGTGTCGCCACCGAGATTTTTCTGCACGGCTTCGATTAGTTGAGCTTTGTTCATGAGATTGTGAGTGGATTCGTTGTTGGATTGACTGTGGACCGCGCCAGAATGACAAGGCGAAGCGGCCTGATTTTATGGCGCTACGCCTTTATTACTCAAACACAAAAATCCCTCAACCCCAGATTCTACTAGGCATGGAAGGCCATCAATCCCTCAAAAAGTTCTTGCTTCCTGAGGCGAATCCGTCCGTTGCGAACGGTGTTTTCATCGCGCCCGGCGCCATTGTGATTGGCGCGGTGGAGCTGCATGCCGAGTCCAGCGTGTGGTACGGCACCGTCTTGCGAGGCGACATCAACCGCATCATCGTGGGTGCGCAAAGCAACGTGCAGGACGGCAGCGTGCTGCATGTGAGTGATGATTGTGCCTGCGTGTTGGGAGAACGTGTGACCGTGGGCCACCGTGCCGTGGTGCATGCCTGTACCGTGGGTGACGAGGTGCTCGTGGGCATGGGGGCGATCATTCTGGACGGCGCCCAAATCGGTGCGCGCAGCGTCATCGCCGCCGGCGCGCTGGTGACGAAAAACATGATTATTCCCGAGGGTTCGCTGGTCGTTGGATCACCGGCACGTGTGGTGCGCGCGCTGTCATCCGAAGAGCGGCAGGCGAATGCCAGGCTCGCGTTGAAGTATGTCGAGGTGTCACGGCGCTATCTCGCGCTGGGACTCGGCGGCGAAGTCATCCGGGTGACAGGAAGGCCAATTTAGACGCAGAATAATCCACGGCGCGTGTTGCCATCGGCACGCACGCGGTTTTAAATTGGCGCATGAACAAGGATGTCATCGAAGTGCAGGTGCGCGCGGTGCTGCCGCTGGAAGGCAGCTTCGCGGTGTTTCTTGGCAATGAATCGAAGGTCTTCGTGATCTACATCGACGAGTCCGTCGGCACGGCGATCTCCATGTTCATGCGCGGCGTGTCGAAGGAGCGTCCGCTGACGCACGATCTCGTCGGGCACCTGCTCATGGCCTTCGGCGCCAAGGTGGAGCGCGTCATCATTAACAACATCAATGGCAGTGTCTTCCACGCGCGCCTGATCATCTCCGCCGAGAACGAGCTGCATACGACGCGAAAGATGATCGAGCTTGATGCGCGGCCGAGCGACAGCATTGCGATGGCGGTGCAGCAGAGCGCGCCGATCTTCGTGGCAAAGAAGGTGTGGGAGTCGGTCGAGGATGTGAGCGACACGCTCGCCCAGATCGAAAAGAAGGGGCTGGAGGCCCAGCAGGCGTCCGAGGCTCCGAAGGAAGAAGGGGATGATGACGATGACGAGGTTGAAGAGCTCAGTGATGAGGACATCAACACTATCGCCGGCATCAGTGAAGGCGAGGATGACGACGAGTATGACGACGGCTTCGGCGATGACGATGACGAAGAGGGCGAGGAGTGGAAGAAGGCGGATGGCTGAGCCAGCTCAACGCTGCATCAAGGCCGCGCGCAGTTGCAGCGCCTCTCCATAACCTGGAGCGATACTCAAGGCTCGATCTAGCGCGGCGATGGCTTCCGGTTTGCGGTTCTGCTGCGCGAGAATCGTGGCGCGGGCATAGGGAATGCCGGGATCGCGCGCATTGGCGAGTTCACCGCGTTGCAGGGCTTCCAGAGCACCGGGTATGTCGCCCAAACCGTTCCTGGCAAGGCCCAGATTGTACCAGGCGCGTGCAAGGGATGGATCAAGGCGCACGGCTTCTTGAAGGGAACTGATCACGGCCTGCATGTCGCCGGTTTCGCTGAGGGCGAGGCCGAGTTCGTAGTGATACTCGGCGTGGTTGGGCGCGAGTTTGATGGCGTCGCGTAGTTTGGTGATGGCAAGCGGGGTCTGGCCGGTGGTGCTGTACAGCATCGCGAGATCGTGGTGGAAAGGTGGGGAATTGGGATCCCAGCGGATCGCGGTTTCCATGCTCTTGATGGCATCGGAGTTGTTGCCCCGGGCAAAATGGAACTGGGCGAGCTGCATCTGGCCGCTGGGCTGGTCGGCATTCCAGTTCAACATGTGCTGGAGGTCTTTTCCGGCGGCGGAATCGAGATTCAATGACTCGCGCAAGGCCCAGGCGGCGGACACACGCACGCCACGCACCGGATCGTTGAGCAACGGCTCGATGGTGGAGCGAATGGAGCCGTTTTGCAGCACAGGTTCGAGTGTGCGGATGGCGCTTTGACGCACGAGCGGGTGCGCGTGCTGCAACTGGGCGCTGATGGAGGTTTGAACGGCGGGTTGATCAATCCAGCGGTCAAGCAGCAGCGTGGCGCTGGCTTTCCAGTGCGGAATTTCATCGCTGCCGAGCAGATCGATGAGCCCATCGCGTGCCTCGGCGTCTCCCTGACGCGCTTTGGCGATCAAAACGGCCCGCTGGCGGGTTTTGCGCTCCATCTTTGGCCCCCACCATTTTTGCGTGGCTTCGAGCGCCCAGTCGGTGGTTTTGTCGGTGTGGCATTTGTTGCAGGCGTTCGGCACGTTGAACTGCTTCGTGAGCAGCGGGTCAGGAATGGTGAAGCCGTGGTCGTGGCGCGGGTGGCGCTGCATGTACACGGTCTGCGGCATGTGGCAGTTCACGCACTGGTTTCCAGTGCTGGCGGTTTGGTGGAAGCTGTGCGCCTCGGGCATGATGACCGGTGCGTTGGGGAAGCCGCCAGGCGTGTGGCAGCGCATGCAGAGCTGGTTGCCGGGCAGAATGGTCTTCATGCTGTGCATGTCATGGCAGTCCATGCAGCGCACTCCGGCGTGGTGCATGCGGCTGCTGAAGAAGCTGCTGAACTCGTAGTTTTCGTCGCGAATCTGGCCGTCAGGATAAAACGTGTCGCTCTGGTCGGTGATGGTGAGGTGGTAGTGGTCCCAGAAGGATTCGCCGGGCACGAAGTCGCCGGTGATCTCGCCGCGTCGCGCGTGACAGCCAGCACAGTTCTCGATGTGCTGGTCGCGGGACCATTTCACGATGGTGGGATCGCCTTTAACGCCACGATTGGCGTGCTGCCACTCGTTGTGGTGCTTCATCGGGCCGTGGCAGGACTCGCAGCTCACGGACATCTCGGCCATGGTGGTCTTGTAGCTGTCGGTGGCAGCGTCGTAGTTTTTGCGCAGGCGGGTGTTGTGGCAGGTGGCGCACATTTGATTCCACACCATGCCGCGGCCCGTCCAGTGACCCCATTCACCGGGTTTGCGGTCTTCGTTGCCGTACACATTGAACCATTCGTTTTTGTGCGGATCGAGGCAGGCTTCCATGGCCTGAAGACGGCCATTTCCTCCATCAACCAAATACTGGCGCAGCGGGTCGTGGCCGATCACGTGTTCGACTCGATAAGGCGTGATCTTGTCGCCAAAGCCGAGGGTGATGAGTTCATAGTCGCTGCCGGTCTTGCGTGTTTCCGTCGTTTGCGAACCGTGTTTGAAGCTGCGCGTGGGAACAAACGCTGGATCGTCGAGTTTCGGGTCCGGTTTGCGTTCCGCGAGGCCGTGATGCGAACCGAGCCACTTGGTGAATTGATCGGCGTGGCACTCCTTGCAGCTTTCCGAGCCTGCATATTGGGCGAAGGCGGCTTTTTCATCCGGCATGACAAACGGCTCGGCCTTGGCGAGGGAAACAACCGCCGAAACGGGCAGCGGCGTGTATTTTTTCTGCGGCCAGAAGGCCCACGCGATCAATGCCACAAGAGCCAATGCTCCTCCACCGAGGATGATCCCGGCCTGCCACGATGATGCGGGCGGTTCGGGAGCTGGCGGGACGGACTTCTTCATGCGTGCGCCAGAATAGGCGGACGCGCGGATCACGCAAGACGCGAGGATTCCCGTCCCGCAAAGGTGTGGCGAATGAAACTGACCTGCTCCCTGCGCGCTGCGTCAGTCTTCGAGAACCTCCTGTCAAAGCCTTGGACCTCAGTGCTTTGCCGCGAGCATGATGTACTGTACGCCTGGCATCTTTTTTCACGGCGGATCGGCGCTGTCCGTGGCGCTGAAGCTCACCTCATAGCTACCGCTGCTGGTGGGCGTGCCACCGCTTATGGTGATCAAGAGCGACACGTGGGTGTCCATGACGTTGCAGGCCGGTCACTTCCGCTTCTTGAGCATCAACCACAGCAGACCAGTTGCCGCCACGATCAAGACAATGATGATTCTCCACCGCATTGATGAGGTCAGTTTCTCACTAGCAGCCGCAGGAGTTGATTCTGGAGTATCGTGTTTTGTAAAGGAAGACTTGGTACTCAGAGGTTCTGTGGTTTTTCTCACAGGGGATAATATCGTCTTCGCTTGGTCCACGGATTTCGGGGCGGGGTTTCCAGACGGCAACATTATGGGAGGAAAGGAAATCCATTCAGCATCACGGGGTTTATCGTTTGGATGCGTGAAAAGAATATGGCGGCTCACCTCACATCGAACCTCTCCTTGCTCAGGGAACTGGAACAAAGGCTCGAGGTTAATGCTTTCGTTCCATGGGACATCCGTTTTTAGAGTCGCCAAGCGCATACTCCCAATTGGGTATGGATCAACCAGCTCCTTTCGACCTTTAGAGGTCATTTCCAGTTCCTTTCCATCAGACGTGGTCAGTTTGATACGATACGACATGAGATCAAGAGGCATCAACAAGTACCGAGACTCTTTCACATGGTTTGTGATGGTCACTCTTATTGTTTTTGAATTGGGAACCATTTCAATCTTGGTCTCCACCGCGCGAATGACATGTGATTGCAAGGGGTGATTCAATGAGGCCATCTGACCAAACGCCGAACTCCAAGCTATGCACACGATGCTGAAACATCTACATGCTAAAGCCGTATGCTGAGTAACATCCGATTTCATAGACGGGATCATTTGAGTTCTCGATGGGAACGGGGGGCAGGCTGCAACTGGTTGACAGTTGGTTGTTGTTCAGCACACACGAGATGCGGACTCAGTCCGAAGCGTTTCATCGACTTGGGCAGTCTCGCTCGGAGAGGTCTCAGAAATCGAGATAGATTTCGGCGCGGCGATTGTGGCTGCGGCCTTCAGGATCGTCGGTGCCGTCGGATTTTTTATTCGGGCTGAGCGGCTGCGCCTTGCCCATGCCGGCGGTTTCCACCTGAGTGGCGGGCACGCCGAGGGCGACGAGCTGCTTTTTCACGGTCTCGGCACGATTGCGGGAGAGGTTGATGTTGTAGTGGTCCTCGCCTTTTTCGTCGGTGTGGCCGGCGATGCGCAGTTTTTTGGAAGGATCGGCCTTCATGAGGGCTGCGATGACCTCGATCTGTTTTTGGGCGCGTGGGTGCAACTCGGCGCGGTCGTATTCAAAGTAGAGGGCGAGAGATTCGCCGCCTTTGGGGTTCTTCACGATGGGCGTGTAGGGCACGCCGAGCTTCGAGGCGCTTTTGGCGAAGGAGCCGAGGATGTCGGAGAGATTGAGACCGACAATTTTCCACGGCTGCGCGATGTCGGCGCGTTTGAGTTCCACGCCAAATTCGGTGTTCTGTTGGAGTGCTTCCGATTGCACCTGGGCAATGACCCAGGACACCTCGGGATTGGCGATGGTGATGATGAGAGGCTTGCCGGGATTCAGGGCATACTGGCCTTCTTCAAACACGATGCAAAGGCCGACGAGGCGCTCTACCGGCACCTTCTTGTCATCCACGAACGTCCGGGCGGCAATGAAGTCGTGCTTTAGGAGATGGCGGACGAAATCACTGGCAAAGGCCAGCGCGTCCGTGCCGTCCTCCACGCTGAAAAGCTGCTTCATCGGGGCGAGTGTGCCGGGGGCGGGTGGCGGTGCGCCGGGTGTCCCTGCGGCCACACTGGCAGCGGACGTGGCAGGCATGGCCACGATGGCGCTGCTCATGGCCTTGGGCAGCGTGGCTTTGGCGATCTTCCAGCCCATGCGCTCGTCGCGTTCGAGATCGAGCTGGATGCGCACGGTTTCATTGGTGCCGGGCTTGATGAAAGGGATTGCGATGCGGGTGCGGTTTTCGACCAGACCGAGCAGCTCCACCTGGTCCTCGGTCCCTGGCTTGTAGCCCATTTCAGCGAGTTTTTGGAAGAGCATCGTCGCGCTGTCGGATTGCACAGCATCTGCGGCGGCGGCGAGCCTGCCAGCGGAGGCGAAATCACCTGCGGTGAGACTGCGCACGAGCTGCCTGCCCAGATCGAGCGGACGGGCGAAGGCAAAGGCTGTCGGCGCAGAAGGTGGAACAGGCGGGGGATCTGTCTTCGCCGGCGTGGTGGGAGACGGTGCTGCCGGAGCGCCTGCTTTGGCGGCATCGGCGGTTGTTTTGGCAGAGGCGCTGGAGGGGTTAACCTCGCCCGCCGTGGTGGCAGGATCGGACTCCTGCCCGATCATCTTCTTTTTGGTGAAAAGGAAGAAGATGACGGTGCTGAGCGCGAGGGCGGCAACAACGATGAGAACAGGCACGAGGCTGCCGCCATAAGCGAAGCGGACTGGGAGGGGACGGGACGAAGATTGCATGGCCGGGAGGAGGCTGTCCTTTGACAGCAGTAAAGATGCCACCACGGGCGGTGATGAATCAAGGCTTATTATGCGCCTCGTCCTGCTCAGCGTTTCTCCTCGGTGCCGGGAGTGGCCTGGCCGTTGCGCATCTTCGCCTTCAACCGCGACCAGAAGTCATCGCCCTGCTTGGGCTCATCCTTGACCGTGCCGGAGCCGCCGCTCTGAAATGAGGGCACGTCCACACTCGCCGTGCTCGAACCATCGCTGCGCACGTCAGCAAGCGCCCGGCCATAAGGCGCGAAGTTGTTCACCGGCACGTCGTATTTCTGGGTGCTGGAGGAAAGCACGCGGTGTGCGTTGATGAACGAGGTCGGGCTGTAGTAGTTCGACGAGTCGCGGGCGAACTGGGACCGGTTCATGCCGATGTGCAGGTTTTTGCGCACCTCCAGGTGCAGATGCACCGGATACATGCCGTTGTTCCCGCCCATCGTGCCGACGAGCTGGCCCTTCTCCACGAACTCATGCAGCTTCACTTTGCGCTCATTCAGGTGGGCATAGAGAGAGTCCACCATGGCGATCCTGCCGTCGGCCTCGCGGAAGATGTGGCGCACCAGGATGCAGTTACCCCAGCCGACGCCGATGTTTTGTGAGAAAATCACCACGCCGCGGCCAATGGCGTAAATAGGCACACCGAGGTCGCTGTCGCCGCCGCCGCGGCCGTTCCAGTCTTCGCCGAGGTGGCCGTTGGGCCAGTAGCCGCGTGCTTTGTAGTAGCCGTCGGCATCCGGTTTGCCCACGGGGAAATCAAACCCATCGGCCAGACGCACGCGCATCGTCGATCCGGACTGTGCGGGGGCATTTGTTGCCAGCAGCATCAAGGCGCTGCATGCACAGATCATGACCGCCCACCAGGAAGGGTGGCCGCACAGAAGCGTCGAGGTTGGGTTGGAGGCACTGGCTGGCATGCCGAAAGGGGGCGCGATGGTAGCCGAAATCGTCGCAAAGGCCAGCTTGAAAAGCTCCGGCATGCAAGAGATGGCCGTCTTGCCGCGAAATTTCCAGATTCAATGCATCGAGTGAAGTGCAGCGTGCTTGCAAACCGCTTCACACTCCCGACAGTCAACCTTTCCTGTTCGAACCTTCTCCCAACCCGCCCATGCCCGACTGGCTCGCGATCATCCTCCTCGGCATCATCGAAGGTGTCACTGAATTTCTGCCCATCTCCTCCACCGGGCATCTCCTCATCCCGCAGAATCTGGAATGGCTGCCCAAAAAGAGCGATCTGTTCAATGTGGTGATTCAAAGCGGCGCGGTGATCGCCGTGCTGGCGGTGTTCACCCAGCGGGTGAAATATCTGGCCACCACGCTGGGCGATGCCACCACGCGTGATTATCTGGCAAAACTGCTCGTCTCCTTCATCATCACGGCGGTGGGCGGCCTGGCCGTCAAAAAGTTCGGCATCAAGCTGCCGGAAACGATTCCGCCCGTTGCTTGGGCCACATTGATCGGTGGCGTGATCATTCTCGTGCTGGAGTTTCTGCACAAAGGCAAGCCAGGCACACCTGACATCACCTGGACCATTGTGATCGCCGTGGCGCTGGCGCAATTGCTTGCAGCGGTGTTTCCCGGCACTTCGCGTTCCGGTGCCAGCATCCTGATGGCGATGGCCTTCGGCGTGGCACGGCCTGCGGCCACGGAGTTTTCGTTCTTGCTGGGCATTCCTACCCTGATGGCCGCCGGCGGGTTCAAAATCCTCTCTGCGATTAAAGAGGGTGAGGCAGGTCATGAAGACTGGTCGATGGTCGTTCTCGGCACGCTGGTTTCCGCCATTTCCGCATTCATCGTGGTGAAGTGGCTCATCCGCTTCGTGCAGGGGCACACGTTCAACGGTTTCGCGTGGTATCGCATCGCCCTCGGCGGTGCGCTGCTCGCATGGGCGTCCACCGGAGGAGGGCACTGAGATGATGGCGATGCTCCAAGGCTGGTTCCGGCGCTCGGTTTTCAAAACCATCCGCTTCCTCAAGCACCCGAGGAAGCTGCGCCAGCGTCCGGTCATGCGCTGGTTCGCGCGTCATTTCCTCGACAAACGCGTGTGGAAGCCCACGCAGCACACACTCTCCGGTGGCACGGCCGTCGGCATGTTCATCACGCTGCAGCTGCTGCCCATCCAGATGCCCACGGCCACGATTCTGTCCGCCATCTTCCGCGTGAACATCCCCATCGCCATCGCGTTGTGCTGGCTGAGCAACCCGTTCACCATCCCCTTCATCGCCTGGCTGGAGTATGCCATCGGCAAATGGTTTCTGGCGCTCTACACGACGGTTCCCGCCACGCCGTTTCCCAATCATCTGCCTGAGTCAATGGTGGACGCCTGGATGGTTCTCAAAGAGCACGCTCCAGTTATGCTTGTGGGAGGCATCATCCTCGGTGCCATCGGTGCCCTCGTCAGCTACGTCGCCACCTGGGGCATCTGGGAGGTCACCTCGCGTCTTGAGGTGGCAAAGCGTCTGCGCGAGGCCAAGGCGGCTTGATGGTGAGACGGCACGGGGCGAATCCTGGATATTTGTCTCCCCGGCTGCTGCGAAGTCATGAAAAACCTTGTTCCCACGCGCGCTTTGCGTTCTCATTCGCACATCACACTGAAAATGACCGAAGCCGAACGCAGGATCATCGCCGCCCAGGGCTACGTGGAGTTGGGTCTCTATGAGGAGGCCCGTGAGGAGCTGTCTCCGCTGCCGGCGGAGATGAATGATCGTGTGGATGTCCTCGAGATCACCCTGCTCTGCCTGATGGGCGGGCATCGCTGGAGTGAGGCGCTCGCTTTGGCCAATCGGCTCTGCCAGCAGGAGCCTGCGGAGCCAGGCGGCTTCATCCATGCCGCGTTCTGTCTGCATGAACTCGGCCGCACTGCTGAGGCGGTGGATGTTCTTTCTCGTGGACCCGCCACGCTGCGCACGAAGCCGGTCTATTACTATAACATGGGCTGCTACCACGCCCGACTCGGTCATTACGACAAATCCATGACCTATCTGGAGCGGGCCTTCGAGATGGATGGCGAACTGCGCCAGCATGCCAAAAAGGACCGCGATCTCGACTGCCTGCGCGCCCAATTGGAGTCCCATCCCGCATGAGCACCCCCGCCAGTCCCGCGAACCTCCAGGCCGTGCGCGCTTGGTTCGAGGAAAGTTTCCGCACACGTTGGGAAATGGGCGCTTCGGTTTCGATCTGGCAGCACGGTCAGGAAATCCTGAACCTCTCCAACGGCCACTGCGATCGAGCTCGTACCCGTGTGTGGAATGAAAACACCCTCGTCCCCGTCTGGTCAGCCACCAAAGGCCCTGCGGCTGTCTGCTGCTTGCTCGCGCTTGAGGAGGCAGGCATCCCGCTGGATTGTCCCGTGTCTGAAGTGTGGCCTGAATTTGTCGGTGGTGGCAAATCCAACGTCGCCTTCATCCACCTGCTCACGCATACCGCCGGTCTGTGCGCGCTGAGTGAACGTGTCCCCATCTACAACTACGACGCCGTCGTCGAGTCGCTCGAACGTCAGCACCCGCTGTGGGAGCCTGGCACGCGGCAGGGCTACCACGCGCGCACCTTCGGTTTCCTGCTCGATGAAGTGGTGCGCCGTCTCGCCGAAACCGAGTCGCTTGGCGAATACTTCCGCGAAGTCTTTGGCAGTCCTATGGTGCTCGATTTCTGGATCGGCCTGCCCAGCGCGCAGTGGGACCGCGTCTCGCCGGTGTATCCCGGCAAGATCAGCATCTCCAACAGCGACCAGGCCTTCATCAAAGCCTTCAACACTTCAGGCACGCTCACGCAGCGCACGTTCACATCGCCTTTCGGTCTGAACGCCGTCAGCGACTTCAATCAAAGTGAAATGTGGTCGCGCGGCTATGCCAGCATGGGCGGCGTCGGCAGTGCGCAGGGGCTGGCCAAGTTCTATGCCATGCTCGCGCAAGGCGGGCGCTGGAACGGTGCGCAGATCGCTCCCGAGTCCGTCGTGCGTCGTCTTGAGCAGACGCTCACGCAGGAAAATGACTCCGTGCTCCTTGCGCCCATCGCCTTTTCCGCCGGCATGATGCAGGATCCCATGAACGAAGACCCCGAGTCCGACGGCGGCAAGCTGCGCCAGTTGTTTGGCCCCAGCCGTCTCGCCTACGGCCATCCCGGCGCCGGTGGCAGCCTCGCCTTTGCCGATCCTGAAAACGGCATCGGCTTCGCCTACGTCATGAACCAGATGGAGATCGGTGCATTGCCGGGAGAGCGCGCACAGGGGCTGGTGAAGGCACTGTACGGAAGCTGATCACTCCACTATCTCGTGCTTCCCCTCGTTGATCGCGATTGCCTTCATGCCGCTGCCGGTGATTTGATTCGCCTTCACGATCTGGCCTTCGCCTGAGAGGACGATGCCGTTCTTGCCGCTGCCGCTGATCTCGTTTTGGGCGATGGTGTTGCCCCTGGTGCCGGTGGCGATCTGGACGGCATTGCCCTTGGTGCGCTCAAACACGTTCTGCACGATCAGATTACCCTCGTTCAGGCCTGGTTGTTTGCACCAGCGCCAGAGATTGATTCCGGTGGCGCATTCGCGGAAGTCGTTGCCGGCCACGAGGCAGTTCGTGGCGTCGTTCAATTCCACGCCGATCAAGCTGCGGGCGATGTGATTGTGCGTGGCGATGGATTTGACCGTGAAGTGATCAAAGTCGATCGCCTCGTCCGAGGTGTCACGAATCGTGCAGCCGTCGATCTCCGCGCTCTCCACCGAATAAAGCGCGATGCCGCGCCCGTGGCAGTTCTGGATGAAGCAGCGTGAGATGTGCAGTTTTTTCACCTGTGGCCCCGTCGGACCTTTTTCATAGCTGTAGGCTCCCGCAGCAAAGATGCCGCAGAGCTGCGCATGGCCGCGAATGGGCGGGTCGCTTTCCATCCTTCCGCCATCGAGCGTGAGCTTCTCGATGCGCACCTCCTCGCTGGCACCACGGATCTCGATCAGGTTCGGCGCATCCTCGTGGCGGATCATGGTGCCGTCGGGAACCGGGAATTTCAGCGGCGTTTCGAGCAGGATCACGTCTCTCTCCACCGCTTTGACGATGGCGAGATGGTAGGGTTTCGGTTTCTTCGTGAACGAATCCGTTTCGCCATCGGCCTCAATTTTCAACCGCATGCCAGGCTTGAAGCCACGCTGCGTTTTCACCGCGATGCGTGTGGCACCGCCCTCTGTGACACCGGAAGCAATGGCATAGGCCACTGGCGGCAGCTTGAGCACGGTTTCCTCCGCATCCAGGCCGATGAGGCGCAGCTTCTTCGCGTCCTTCAGCATCAGGCCGCGTTCGATGAGATGCACACCCGGTGGAATGATCACCTCGCCGCCACCCGCCTTGATCGCGTCATCAATGAAACGCTGAATCTCTGCTTCGGGGAGCGCGCTGGCCGGTTGAGTGGCCGACAGAAGCAGAAGGAGGCACAAAAGCTGTTTCATGGTGAAGAAGTGATTCAATCGCTGTGAAACTCGCTTTTTTCGCCTTCTTTCGGCCATCCCATCTCTGCGCATGAAGATTTCCTCCCGCCCCGGCTTCTACATCATTGCCCTGCTCATTGCCGCGATGCTGCTGCTCACGCTGTGGATGCAGTGGAAACTCGATTCGCTCCCAAAACGACCTGCGGCACAAGAAAAGGCCCCTGCCGACGTTTCAAGCCGACCATGAAGCACTTGCTGATCCTCCTCGCCCTGGCACTCACAGCCCACGCACGCCAGCCGAACGTCATCTTCATCCTCGCCGACGACCTCGGCCCCGGCGATCTCGGCTGCTACGGGCAGAAGTACATCAAGACGCCGAATCTCGACCGCATGGCGGCGGAAGGCATGCGTCTCACGCAGCACTATTCCGGCAACGCCGTCTGCGCTCCCTCACGTTGCGTGCTCATGACCGGCCTGCATCCCGGCCATGCGTTTATTCGTGACAACCGCCAGGCTGACAACGCCAAAGGTCTGCCGCGCATGGGCAAACCGGAGCATGAAGGCCAGCATCCGATCCCGCCGGAAACCGTCACATTGGCCGAGGTCTTCCAATCAACCGGCCACACCACCGGCGGTTTCGGCAAATGGGGCCTCGGTGGTCCGGGATCGACCGGCGAGCCGTTGAAGCAAGGGTTCGACCGCTGGTTCGGTTACAACTGCCAGGGCGTCGCCCACAATTTCTATCCCACCTACCTTTGGGACAACGACAAGACCATCGACCTCAAGAACCCGCCGTTCCCTTCCAACGACAAGCTCAAGCCCGACGAAGATCCGGCGAAGCCCGAGAGCTACAAGCGCTTCCAAGGCAGCGAATACTCCGCCGATCTCATCGCGGAGCAGGCGCTCAAATTCGCCCGCGACAACAAGGACAAGCCCTTCTTCCTCTACTGGCCTACCACCGTGCCGCACGTCGCGCTTCAGGTGCCGGACGATTCGTTGCAGGAATACCTCGGCAAGTTTGACGACCCGCCCTATCCCGGCGGCAAAGGTTACCTGCCGCACTTCAAGCCCAAGGCCGCCTACGCAGCGATGATCACGCGCATGGACCGCGAAATCGGCAAAATGATGGGGCTCATCGCCGAACTCGGCCTCGATGACGACACGATCTTCATCTTCGCCAGCGACAACGGCCCCGTCAGCGGCACGCATCAAGGACTCGCCGGCACCGACTGCGCCTTCTTCAACTCCAACGAAGGCCGCCGCGATGGCAAAGGCACGCTCTACGACGGCGGTTTCCGTTCTCCCGGCATTGTCCGTTGGAAGGGCAAGATCAAAGCCGGCACCACCAGTGACCTAGTCACCGGCTTTGAAGACTGGATGCCCACGCTGGCCGAACTTATCGGCTCCAAAGACAAAACACCGAAAACAGACGGCATCAGCTTCGCGCCGACGCTGTTGGGCCAAAAACAGCAGGAGCGCGAGTTCTTGTATCGCGAATTTCCCAGCTACGGCGGCCAGCAGATCCTGCGCATGGGCGACTGGAAACTCGTGCGCATGAACATGACCGGCAAAGGCAAGCCGAAGGCCAAATCCGCAACCGCAACTGAAGAGCTCTTCAATATCGCCACCGATCCCGCTGAAACCAAGAACGTGGCCGCCGAGCATCCTGACCTCATCACCAAGATGAAAGCGATCATGGCCGCGCAACACACGCGCAGCGCGGATTTTCCGATGGCGGCGCTGGATCAGTAGGCCGGATGTGTTCGGCGCGTTTGACATCGCCACCTTCACCGTTTCCTTCGCCGAACTATCCGGCTGGCTTCGGAGCGTTAGTGGTCCGTGCAGCCTCCGCATACGCCTTGCATCCGGATAGTTGGGCGAAGCACACGACAGACGTGGCACCGTCACTTCCGCCCTACGTTACGGCTGCGGGTGCATTCGTTTCGACGATGAGAGGATGCAACCACACGACGGCTTGGGGCGGCTGGAGGCGGGCCTTCAGCGGATTCTTGGCGATGTAGCGAACGGCCTGCCGGTAATGCACCGCATCCCGGATGATGCGGTCGAAGCTTTCCTCCTGCCAGAGTGATCCCGAGCGACCCAGCCGACGATGGATGCGATCACCACTGTGACGCTTCCAGGAGCGCGTGAGGCTTTCCAAGGTGTGATCGCCGAGCGGGCGGCACAGCACATGCGCATGATTGGGCATGATGGCGTAGGCCAGCATCTCACAGCGGGCGCCCTCGAAGTGATGCAGAGCCTCGACAAGCGGCTGCTGGTGCTCCGGTGTTCGCAGGAGGCATTCACCACGGCCTTCGTCGAGCACGATTTCGAGCTTGCGGAGCTGCACCTGCTGGAAGTCCTGCCACGCTTCCCACTCATCTGGTGGTAGCTTGCCACCATGCTGAAGCGCCGCAGCGGCCAGGCGTTTCTGCCACACCTGCTCCTCGGTCTGCATCGCCGCCATCACGTCGGCGGGAATGGAGTCGCGCAGGCGGAAGGTGAGGAAGTAGCAGCGGCCCGGAGCACGCCAGTGCGGTAGATGGCGCTGATAGGCATCGAAATCCTGCGTGAGCGGACTGTCGGGATCGAAGCCCACGAAGTCATCAGGCAGCGGGATGCGGGTGGGAATCAGCCAGGCCATGCGCGGAGTGGATGCGGAGAACGCGGCGAGGCAAGCGTGAAATGCAGGCCCGTAGGCCGGATGTGTTCGGCGCGTTTGACATCGCCACCTTCACCGTTTCCTTCGCCGAACTATCCGGCGGGTTTGGAGGTGTTCGCGTGCTGTGGGGCCATCGAGAGCGTCCTGAGCCGGATAGTTGGGCGAAGGGAATGGTGGGCGTAACGGTGTTTGATTTCGCCCAACACATCCGGCCTACGTTCGGAGGGCCACGGCGGGATCACAGCAGCCGCTTGCTCTTGAAGTACATGATCGGGACGATGGCGGAAAGCACGATCATGATCATGACCAAGCCGAAGGCCCAGATGCTGTCCTGGACAGGCAGTTTCACGTTCATGCCGTAGATGCTGGCGATGAGCGTGGGCGGCATGAAGAGCACGCTGGCCACGGTGAAGATTTTGATGATCTGGTTCTGCTGGATGTTGATGAGGCCGAGGGTGGACTCGAGCAGGAAGGTCATCTCCTGCGTTTGCTGGTTGGTGTATTCGTCCAGGCTCTTGATGTCGCGCATGACGCTGCGGAACTGCGCTGCGAGATCACCGCGCATCCAGGTGGCGGCGTTGTTGAGGAAGTATTGCAGCATACGGCTGAGGCTGAGCAGGCTCTCACGCAAGTTCGCCACGAGGGCGCTGCGGCGGCCGAGCAGCTTCACCACGTCGCTGAGATCTTTCTCCACGGTGGCATGTGCCTTGTGCGGATCGAGGCTGAAGATGTCGCGGCAGATTTTCTTCATGTCGCCTTCGATGCCCTGGAGCGCGTCGGCGATGCGGGCGACGATCAATTCCAGCAGCAAGAGGAACACGGCATCGCTGCTCAGCGGCGTGCTGCACTGGCGCCTGGCCTGATCCACGAGGACACGGAAGGCCATGGGGTCCGCGTAGCGCACGGTGGTGAGGCAGTCGGGCGCGATGACGAAGGAGATGGAGGTGCTGTCCGGCTCCGGCGTGTCCAGGCCGACGGGCAGCCACGCGGTCATGTAGAGCGCGCCTTTTTCCATGTAGAGCCGGCTGGACTCCTCGATCTCCTGCATCTCCTCGCGTGTGGGGAGCTGGTATTCGAGCCACTTTTCGGCCTCCAGCTCCTCGGCGCGCGCTGGATTCAGCAGATCGAGAAAGACGAGATTGTCCGGGAACGGATGCGTCTTTTCGTCGTTCCAGTCGATGAGCTGTCCTTGCTGGGTGAGGAGTCGAACCATGCGTGCGGGGGGGGAAGGGCGCGAATGGTAGCTGCGGCACACGGCCGCGCCAGAGCAAAAGTGCCGGATGGCCGATTTAGTAACGCGGCAGGTCCGGGTCCACCATGTCCGCCCACGCATCGACGCCGCCACGCATGCTCTGCGCATGAGCGAAGCCATGCTGTCGCAGCCATTGCGCCGCGCGCAGGCTGCGCATGCCATGATGGCAGTAGATGATGAGATGCTCCTGTGTGTTCGTGAAGACCTGCGGTGCCAGCTCGCCGAAGCGGGACAATGGGACGAGCTGTGCTTCCGGCAGGTGGCAGACATGCCATTCACTCTCTTCCCGGCAGTCGATGAGCCGGAAGGCGCGTTCGCCCGGACGGCCCATCAAGTAGCTGACATCCGTGGGGCCGATTTCGAGCGGTGATTCCGGTGTCATGACATCAGCGGGGAAGGTCAGGGACGCACCGTCACCGGCGTGCCGGTGGTGACGTTGTTGTAGAAAGTGGCCGCCATGTGGGCGGGCATGCGCACGCAGCCGTGCGAAGCGGCGTAACCCGGCAAAAATCCTTCGTGCATGCCGATGCCGCCGACGAAGCGCATGAAGTGATGCATCTTCGAGCCTTCAAAGCGCGTGCCGGGCGGCGCCTTGTCCTTTGTCACATCAATGTTTGCCATGACCACGTTGCCCGCGCCATCGACGAAGTCGCCGTACAGGTTGGATTTATGCCACTGGTCCTTCTGGATGACTTTGAAGCTGCCGGTCTTGGTGGCGTGCTTTTCGTCGCCGGTGGAAAGCGCGGAGACTCCCGCCAGCGCTCCGCCTTTGTAGAAGTAGGCCTTCTGGTCGCTGAGGTCGATGGTGATGCTCGGCGAGCCCCCCATGCCGTCGCCATCCCAGTAGGACACCTGGTCGGCGTTGTACAGGGAGGAATGTGGCACGCTGCCAGGATTGAAGGCTTCCAGGTACTGCGTCTGTCCGCTGGTGCTGCCACTTTGGCAGGATACCAGCAGGGCGAGGGCGGAAAGAAGGGTGAGGCGGATGATTGCGGAGGGCTCCAGTTGGCTCATGCGTGGGGATACGTGGGGGCGTTTTTCACCTCGACGTATGCCGTGCCGCAGGGTGTCTGTCCAGCGTCAATCAATGCACGTCGTGCTCGGCAAGATAACGCTCGGCCTCCAGAGCGGCGGCACAGCCCTGGCCGGCGGCGGTGACGGCCTGGCGATAGACGTGGTCGGCCACGTCACCGGCGGCGAAGAGGCCTTCCGTCTTGGTGCGGGTGCCCTGCGTCTGCAGGATGTAGCCATTCTCGTCGGTATCGACGAGGTCACCGAGGAACTGGCCGTTCGGAATGTGGCCGATGGCGACGAAGACGCACTTCAGCTCGAGCTCGGATTTTTCGCCGGTGACGAGGTTTTGCAGGGTCACGGCGCGCATCTCGCCTTTTTCATCGGTCAGGTATTCACTGATGGTGCTGTTCCAGACGGGCTTGATCTTCGGATTGGCCAGCGTGCGGTCCGCCATGATCTTCGAGGCGCGCAACGTGTCGCGGCGATGGATCAAATAGACGGTGCTGGCGAATTTCGTGAGGAACATGGCCTCCTCGCAGGCGCTGTCGCCGCCGCCGATGACGCAGACAGGCACGTTGCGGTAGAAAGCGCCGTCGCAGGTGGCGCAACTGGTCAAACCGTGGCCGATGAGGGATTTTTCGTTGGGCATGCCGAGGTGCTTCGGCGAGGCGCCGGTGGCGATGATGACGCTGTGCGCCTCATAGACCGTGCCGCCTTCGGTGGTGACTTCAAAATGGCCTGCGGCGGTCTTTTTGACGCTGCTGACCAGCGAGTACTCGATGCGTGCGCCGAATTTCTCCGCCTGTGTCTGCATGTTCATCATCAACTCCGGTCCCATGATGCCGTTGGGGAAGCCGGGGAAGTTTTCCACCTCGGTCGTCGTGGTGAGCTGGCCGCCGGGCATGTTGCCGGAGAGGATCAGGGGCTTCAAATTCGCGCGTCCGGTGTAGATCGCCGCAGTGTAGCCGGCGCAGCCGGTGCCGATGATGATGACATTTTCCATGAGAGAAAGTGGGTGGGGGAGGGGGGAAGGTCGCGGAAGATGGAAAGGCGGGCCGGGGGCGCAAGGAGCGCTTTTTCCAGTCTCGCCGTTGGAGTTTGGCCGAACCCGGTTTATTCCCCAACGATGCCCGCCCCCGCCACGGATGCCAAAGCCAGCCGCACCTCGCTTGCGACGTTGTTTTTCTGCACGGCGATGCCGATGGGCATGTGGAGCGTGCCACTGGCGAATGTGTTCACCGCGCATGGCCGCGGCCATCTGGTGCCGTGGGTGTTTTCCACGACATCCATCGCCGCCTTCATCTCGCCGCTGTTTGTGGCGGCGCTGGCGGATCAAAAGCACGCGCCGGTGCTGCTGCTGCGCTGGCTCACGGCGCTTACCAGCCTGGCCCTGCTCATCACCTGTGGCTCGCTGGCCTGGGGCTGGAGTGATGCGGCGGTGCTGGCCTGCGCGCAGGCGCAGGCACTCGTGGCCACGCCGGTGTGGAGCGTGGCCAGCAGCATCGTTTTTTCACAGCTTCATGATGCGAAGAGCCAGTTCGGCCCGCTGCGCGCCTGGGCCACCATGGGATGGATGGTCGGCTGCTGGATCGTGAGTTTCGTGTTGCGCGCGGACGCTTCGCTGGTGGCCGGTGTCACGGCGTCGGGACTGTGGCTGGTCGTGATGACGCTGACTTGGCGGCTGCCGATGATTCCGCCCGGCGAAGTGATGCAGCACCGCACCTGGCGGCAGATTCTCGGCCTTGATGCCCTCGAACTGCTCAAGCATCGCGATCACCGCGTCGTCTTCATCACAGCGGCGCTCTACTGCATTCCACTCGCCGCGTTTTATCCCTACACCTCGCGCCATCTCAGCGATCTGGGCGTGAAAAACATCTCCGCCGTGCTTTCGCTCGGCCAGACCACGGAAATCCTCGTCATGCTGCTGCTGGCGGGCGTTCTGGCCCGCGTGCGGTTGAAGTGGGTCTTCCTCTCCGGCATCGCCATCTGCGTGGTGCGCTACTCATTCAATGCGTTCGGCACGCTGCCCTGGCTCATGGCCGGGACGCTGCTGCATGGTTTCGCCTTCACGCTTTATTTCATCACCACGCAGATCTATCTCGAAGAGCGCATCGACCCGAAATGGCGTGTGCGTGCCCAGGCACTGCTCGCGCTGCTCATGAGCGGTGTGGGCAGTCTCATCGGTTTCCTCGGCGGCGGCTGGTGGTACAACGCCTGCACAAGGCTGGGCATCACCGACTGGTCCCGCTTCTGGTGGGGTGAGACGGCGCTCACCGCCGTGGTTTGCGTGTTCTTTGCCGTCGCGTATCGCGGACGAGTGCGCACTCCGGCGTGATCAGGCCAGCCCGGCACGCACCAGCAGCGCCATCGCGTCAGGATCGCGGCCCATGAAATCATGGAAGAGCTTCGCGGGATCCTCGGAGTTGCCTTTGCTCAAGATCAGCTCACGAAACTCGCGACCGACGGCGGGATTGAGCACGCCTTCCTTCTGGAAACGCGTGAACGCATCCGCATCGAGCACTTCGGCCCATTTGTAGCTGTAATAACCGGCGGCGTAACCGACGGGGCTGCTGAACAGATGGCCGAAACGACGCGCGATGGTGGGCTGTTCGGTCTTCAACGGCATCAGATAGCCGTCGAGAATCTTGCGGGCCAGTTGGTCGAGATCTGCGCCTTCGGTGGTGGCGTGGCGCATGTGCAGTTCGAGGTCGAGCTTGCCAAAGGCGAGCTGGCGCATGATGTCGCTGGCGCTGCGGTAGTTTTTCGCGGCCTGCATCTTCTTGAACAGTCTCGGCGGGATGGCTTCGCCTGTTTCATGATGTCGGGCGAAGAGATCGAGGCTCTCGCGCTCCCAGCAGAAGTTCTCCATGAGCTGCGAGGGCAGCTCGACGAAATCCCAGTAAACACTGACGCCGTTGAGCGCGGGAATTTCAACGTTGCCGCAGAGCTGGTGCAGCAGGTGGCCGAATTCGTGGAAAACGGTGCAGACCTCGTCGTGCGTGAGGAGCGCGGGCTTGCCATCGACGGGCGGCGTCATGTTGCCGCAGATGAGGCCCAGGTGCAGACGGCGGTCACGGTCACCGCTGGGAGGCACGCCCATTTTGAGATAGTTCATCCACGCGCCGCCGCGTTTCGAGTCACGCGGATGCCAGTCGGCATAGAAGGAGCCGATGTGGGCGCCTTTTTCATTGCGCACCTCGTAAAACTTCACCTCCGGGTGCCAGACTTCGACGGGGCCCTGCTTGCCAGGCTGCGTGCTGATGTTGGCGGGGGCTTCTTTGCCTGGCTCGACATAAATCACCTCGCGTCCGACGAAACGCAGGTCAAAAACCATCTCCGCGAGGCGGAACATGCCGCCGAGAACCCTGTCGAGCGGGAAGTAGGGTCGCAGTTCCTCCTCATCGAAGTCGTACTTCGCCTTGCGCTGCTTTTCGGCCCAGAAGGCGACTTCCCAGGGTTGGAACAAGTTGGTGGCCTGATGCGCGCTGTCGGCACGGTATTCCTGCAGCGCGATCGTTTCACGCTCGAAGGCCTCACGCACGCGTGAATACAAATCTTCAATGAACCGCGTCGCGCTCTGGCCTGTCTTGGCCATGCGATGAGCCAGCACATGATCGGCGAAGTTCGCCTTGCCCATGATCAGCGCCTTCTCGTGGCGCAGGCGCAGGATTTTCCACACCTGCTCGGTGTTGTCGTGCTCGCCGCCGCGTCCGATGGCGCTGGAGCCCTCCCACATCTGGCGGCGGATGCTGTCATCCTCGAGATACTCCATGACTGGAATCATCGAGGGGGCTTTCAAGGTCAGGCGGTAGGCCGGTTTCTCCGGTGTGCCGAGATTTTTCGCGGCGGCGTCGGCGCGGGCGGCGTCGATGGCGGAAGGGGGCATGCCTTTGAGGCGGTTCACATCGTCGATGACGAGTTCCCACTTGTTCGTCGAATCGAGCACGTTCTCGGAATACTTCTGCGTGAGCTGGGAGAGCTCGGACTCGATCTCCTCGACGCGTTTTTTCTTCTCCGGCGGCAGGTCGGCGCCAGCCTGAATGAAACCTTCCATCGCCTCTTGCAGCGCGCGCTGGCGCACCGGCGTGAGTTTTTTCGCCTCTTCGGTCTTGCTGTAGGTGACGAGCAGGTCCCAGAGATGCTCGTTGAGCGGAATCTTGGCGAAGAAGGAGCTTACCTCCGCCAGCATCTTGTTGTGAGCCTCGCGCAGGGCGGGGGAGTTGCACAATGCGTCGAGATGTGTGACGAGGCCCCAGGCTTCGTTCAGATCGCGGGTGGTTTCGTCGAGGCCGAGCACGACGGTGTCGAATTTCATCTTGCCGCGGTCCTGATCGATGAGCGCGTCAAGATTCGCCTGGGCCTTTTCCAAGGCGGCGCGGATGTCGGCTTCGATGTGTTCGGGGGTCAGCGTGGACCAGCGGATGTGGAAATCCTGGGTGAGGAAGGGTGCTGCCATGGTGGGGTTTTGGCGGGCGGAGTATGGAGTGTTTGCGGGGCGAGGCAAACGACATTGCCATGTTGTTCTTTGCTCAAAATGCCGCGCAGATTGACAAACCGGCGGCGCTTCACACCATGCGCGGACGATGTCCGACCCCGCCCCGCTCCGCCGCACCCCATTGCACGCCGTGCATGTCGAAATGGGCGCGCGCATGGTGCCCTTTGCCGGCTGGGACATGCCGGTTCAATACACAGGCATCGTCGAAGAGCACAAGGTCGTGCGGCAGAGCGTCGGCGTGTTCGACATCTCGCATATGGGCCAGTTCATCGTGAGCGGGAAAGGCGCGGAAGCCTTCCTGAACCGGGTACTGACCAACAACATCAACTCACTCCAACCAGGCCAGGGCCAGTACACACTGCTCCTCAACAAAAAGGGCGGTGTGATCGACGATCTGATCGCCTACCGCACCAGCGAGCGCGAGTTTTTCCTCGTGGTGAATGCCTCGCGCATCGACGCGGACTGGGAGCACCTCGAATCCCAGCTCACAAAGGATGATGATGTGATGATGGCCAACGCGAGTGACTTCACCGCCGGTCTGGCCATCCAGGGACCGAAAGCCCGCGAGGTGGCGGCTGCGGTTTTTGGCAGTGCCGGTTCGTTTCCTGAGCACAACACGATTCTCGTCACGATGACCGACAACGGTCCGATGTGGCTGTGCGGCACCGGCTACACGGGCGAGGAGGGATTTGAGTTTTTCATGCCCGCCGAAATTGCCGAAACGTGGTTCCGCAAAATCGTGGATGCTGTGAAAGCCGCAGGCGGCGTGCCTTGCGGACTCGGCGCACGCGACACCCTGCGTCTTGAAATGGGCTATCCTCTCAATGGCAACGATCTCTCCGAAGATCGCACGCCGTTGCAGGCCGGGCTTGGGTTCTTCGTCGATCTCGACAAGGGCGATTTCACGGGCCGTGAAGCCTTGGTGGCTCAAAAAGCCGCCGGATTGCCAGACAAACTCGCCGCCTTCCGCATGACCGGTGTCGCGCCGCCGCCGCGTCCGCATTACCCCGTGGCGCATGCCGGTCAGATCGTCGGCGAAGTGTGCAGCGGCACGCAATCGCCCAGTCTCTCAGCCGGAATCGGCATGGCTTATGTGCCTTTGAATGCTGCGGCGATCGGCACCACCCTCGAAATCGAAATCCGTGGCCGCCGCTTTCCTGCCGAGGTGGTGAAAAAGCCGTTTTACCGCAAGCCTTCTCTTTAATTCTCAACTGACATCCTCATGAGCAACGTCCCTGACAACCTCCGCTACCGCGACTCCCACGAATGGATCGACCCCATGCAAGATCCGGCTCCTGTCGGCATCACCGATCACGCGCAGGCCGAACTGACCGATGTGGTCTTCGTTGATCCGCCGAAACTGGGCACCCAGGTCAGCGCCGGCCAGCAGGTCTGTGTGATTGAGTCCGTGAAGGCTGCCAGTGACATTTATGCTCCGGTTTCGGGCGAAATCGTGGCGGTCAACGAGACGCTCAGCAACGATCCCGGCCTCCTCAATCGCGACCCTTACCTCGGCGGCTGGATCTTCAAGATCAAGCCCTCGAACTCTGCCGAGGCAGATGCTTTGATGAACGCCGAGGCGTATCGCAAGCACATCGGCTAAGCACGCTTCTGCCTGCAAGCTGGGAGAAGCCCGCTCGCAAAATCGGCATACAATTTTTGGCTGCATTGGGTGACGGATTCGTTACTCATGACGGACATCTGAGCCATGCCACCCGAAGCTTCATTTCCTGTCGCTGCTGTTCCCGTCGGTTTTGAACTCAAGCCGATCGATGCCTACCACCGTCGCCATCGCACCTTTCCGGCCAGGGGCCTGCTGGAGCGGATCACCAACTGGCTGCAAGACATCGTCGAGACCGTCATCGCGCACTGTTCGCTCCATGGCGATCCGCCGATCTATGACTCCCGGCAGTTTCCGTGGGTGACGCAGATCGAGGCCGACTGGACCAAGGTGCGCGCGGAACTCGATGCGGTGATGCAATACCGCGACGCGATGCCGAGCTTCCAGGACATTGTCAAAGAAGTCGGCATGATCCAGGGCGATGACCAGT
This sequence comes from Prosthecobacter sp., assembly GCF_034366625.1. NCBI lineage: Bacteria > Pseudomonadati > Verrucomicrobiota > Verrucomicrobiia > Verrucomicrobiales > Verrucomicrobiaceae > Prosthecobacter > Prosthecobacter sp. The sequence goes on along the minus strand of NZ_JAXMIH010000014.1, from coordinate 243,796 downwards.
GGAAGACTTTCTTCCTGAAGGGGATTGGCATGGACTGCGAGCAAAACGCCCGCAACTGCCCGGAGACGATGAAGGTGCTGGGCATGATTCCCGGCTGCACGACTGGCTTCTTCTCGATCCTGTCGCCCCGGAAGCACATCCCGCATCATCGCGGTCCGTGGGCGGGTGTTTTACGCTTGCACCTCGGCCTGATGGTGCCGGAACCTCGTCATGAGTGCCGCATTCGCATCGCCGACCAAGTTTATGCCTGGCAGGAGGGCAAGGCGGTGATTTTTGACGACACCTACAATCACGAGGTCTGGAATGACACCGACGGCTACCGCGTCGTGCTGTTCGTTGATTTCGCCCGTCCGCTGCGCTGGCCGCTGAACTGGCTGAACCACTGGATCATGAACCTGGCAGCGCTGGCTCCCTTTTTGCGTGAAGCCAAGGGCAAGCAAAAAGCCTCGGAGAAAAAGTTTTGGGCGTTGTTTGGCAAGTGACACCGGCCTCCGGCTTGTTAGTTTCCGGGCTTCCGAAAAAGCCCTGCCTTCGAATGCCCACGAACTTCTCCCGCCGTCATATTGGTCCCTCAGCCGCCGAGGCTGAGAGCATGCTGCAAACGCTCGGTTTCAAAACACTCGACGATCTCATCGACAAAGTGGTGCCGGAAGGCATCCGCGTCCGTGAGAAGCTGAATCTGCCGCCGCCGTTGAGCGAGGAAAAGGCGTTGCGCCGCATGCGTCAGATCATGAGCCGGAACAAGGTGCTGCGCTCGTTTATTGGCCTCGGTTATCACGACACCTTCACGCCGCCGGTCATTCAGCGGAACATCCTCGAAAATCCCGGCTGGTACACGGCCTACACGCCCTACCAGGCCGAGATTGCGCAAGGCCGGCTGGAGGCGCTGATCAATTTCCAGACGATGATCCGCGATCTGACCGCGCTGGATGTCGCGAACGCATCGCTGCTTGATGAAGGCACCGCCTGCGCCGAGGCGCTGGGCCTTGCCGTGGCTCAAGTCGCCGGCTCATCCCGCGTGTTTGTCTCGGACAAATGCCACCCTCATTCCATCGAAGTCGTGCGCACGCGCATGGATGCGCATGGCATCCGAGTGGAAGTCGGTGACGTGCTCCAATGGAAGCACGACGGCACCAAGGGGCTCGCTGCCGTGCTGGTGCAGTATCCCGACACCCAGGGGGTCATCCATGATTACTCAGAGCTTGCCACCGAGGTGCATGAGGCGGGCGCTTTGCTCGTTGTCAGCGCCGATTTGCTCGCGCTCACCGTGCTGCGCCCGCCGGGTGAATTCGGTGCGGACATCTGCGTCGGCAACAGCCAGCGTTTCGGCGTGCCGCTCGGTTTTGGCGGTCCGCACGCGGCGTTCATGGCCGTCAAAGATGCGCTGAAGCGCCGCCTGCCGGGCAGATTGATCGGTGTCTCGAAGGATGCGTCAGGGAAGCCCGCCTATCGCCTTTCACTGCAAACGCGTGAGCAGCACATCCGCCGTGAAAAGGCCACCAGCAACATCTGCACGGCTCAGGTCTTGCTCGCGGTCATGGCGTCGATGTATGCGGTGTATCACGGCCCGCAGGGTCTCAAGACCATCGCCCAGCGCGTGCATGGCGCCGCGGCATGGCTCGCGGGAGAACTCCTGCACGCGGGCCTCGACGTGCTCAGCGACGATTTTTTCGACACCATCAGCGTGCGAGTGCGCAATGCCGACGACGTGCTCAAGCGTGCCCTCCTTTTCGGCATCAACCTGCGCAAGATCAACGACACCATCGTCGGTGTGGCGCTCGACGAATGCGTGCGTGCGGAAGAACTGCTCAACCTGCTCACAGCCTTCGGCATTTCCAAGCCGCAGCAGCCTCCAGCGCTCGATGACGAACGTCCTCTGCATTGCTCCGCTCTGCATCACCGCAGTTCCGCCTACCTGACGCATCCGGTGTTCAACTCGTATCACTCCGAAACGGAGATGATGCGTTACCTGCATCGTCTGGAGTCCAAAGACATCGCGCTCAATCGCAGCATGATCCCGCTCGGTTCATGCACGATGAAACTCAACGCCGCTGCGGAGATGATGCCGCTGAGCTGGCCGGAGGTGAACGGGTTGCATCCCTTCTGCCCGCACGACCAGTCCGAGGGCTATCGCACGATGTCTGGCGATCTGGAGGCATGGCTGGCCGAATGCACCGGCTTCGATGCCGTCTCGCTTCAGCCAAACGCGGGTTCGCAGGGCGAATACGCGGGTCTTCTCGCAATCAAACGCTTCCACGCCTCGCGCGGCGAGGATCATCGCGATGTCTGCCTCATCCCAACCTCCGCGCACGGCACGAATCCCGCCAGTGCCGTGATGTGCGGCTTCAAAGTGGTGCCTGTCTTGTGCGATGACCATGGCAACGTCGCTCTGGGTGATCTCAAAGCGAAGCTGGAGGCCAACAAAGACAAGGTGGCTGCGTTGATGGTCACCTATCCTTCGACACACGGCGTGTTCGAGGAGTCCATCGTCGAAATCTGCCGCCTCGTGCATGATTACGGCGGCCAGGTTTATATGGACGGGGCGAACATGAACGCGCAGGTCGGGCTGACCTCGCCCGGGCGTATTGGCGCGGATGTCTGCCATCTCAATTTGCACAAAACCTTCTGCATTCCGCATGGCGGCGGCGGACCGGGCGTCGGGCCCATTGCTGTGGTGGCTCACCTTCGCCCGCATCTGCCAGGGCATCACACATGGGCGGAAGGCCGCCGCGAAGGCGCCGTGTGCTCCGCTCCGTGGGGCAGCGCCAGCATCTGCACGATTTCGTGGATGTATGTCGCCATGATGGGGCCGCGCCTCACCGAGGCGACGAAGGTCGCCATCCTGAACGCCAACTACGTCGCCAAGAAGCTCGAGGCGAACTTCCCCACGCTCTACAAAGGCACGAATGGCCTCGTCGCGCACGAGTGCATCCTCGACTTCAGTCATTTCCACAAAGTCACCGTGGAAGATGTGGCGAAGCGTCTCATGGACTTCGGCTATCACGCGCCCACGATGAGCTGGCCCGTCGCTGGAACGCTCATGATCGAACCCACGGAAAGCGAGAGCAAAGCCGAGCTGGACCGCTTCTGTGATGCGATGCAGTGCATCCATGCCGAGATGATCGGAGTCGAAAGCAGCCAGTATCACGCCACCGACAACACGCTCAAGCAGGCTCCGCACACCGCCGCCTTCGTCATGAAAAGTGACTGGCCTCACGCCTACACCCGCGAAGCCGCCGCCTTCCCGCTGCCCTGGGTCCAGGACGACAAATACTGGCCGCCCGTTTCACGCATCGACAACGTCTATGGTGACCGCCACCTCATCTGCACCTGTGTGAGTGTGGAAGAAGCGGCTGCAAGTTGATCTCCTCATGCGCGTTTCACCGCGCATGAAGCTCCTCCTGCTCGCTCTCGTCATCTTCACGTTCCTTCCGGCCACCCATGCCGCCGATGCGCCGCGTCCGAACATCCTGTTCATCATCTTCGATGACTGGGGCTGGCAGCATGCGGGGGCTTATGGCTGTGACTGGGTCAAAACGCCGAACTTCGACCGCGTGGCGAAAGAGGGCGTGCTGTTCAAGAACGCCTTCACCTCCAATCCTAAGTGCAGTCCCTGCCGTGCGACGATTCTGACCGGTCGCAACTCATGGCAGCTTGAGGAAGCCGTCTGCCATGGCGGCATCTTCCCGCCGAAGTTCGCCGTGTATCCTGATCTGATCGAGAAAGGCGGCTACGACATCGGTTTGACCGGCAAAGGCTGGGGACCGGGCGATTTCAAGCTCAATGGCCGCACGCGCAATCCTGCCGGGCCGAGTTTTGATGAGGTGAAAGCCACGCCGCCAGCCTCTGGCATTGGCAAGAATGACTACACGGCCAACTTCGCCAAATTCCTCGAACAACGCGATGCTAAGAAGCCCTTCTGCTTCTGGATGGGTTTCCAGGAGCCGCATCGTGGCTACGAGCTCGATTCCGGCGTGCGCATGGGCAAAAAACTCAGCGATGTGAAGGTGCCCGGCTATCTGCCCGACAATGACACCGTGCGCGGTGATCTCGCCGATTACGCCATCGAGGTCGAATATGCCGACGCCTACATCGGCCGGGCGATGGAGATGCTGGAGAAGCAGGGCCTGCTCGAAGACACGCTGATCATCGTCACCTCCGACCACGGCATGCCGTTCCCACGCGTGAAGGGCCAGATTTACGAAGACGGCTATCATCTGCCGCTGGCGATGCGTTGGGGGAAGGGCATCAAGCCGGATCGCGTCGTCGAGGATTTTATCAACGTGCGCGATCTCGCGCCGACCTACCTCGAACTCGCCGGATTGCCCGTTCACGAGCAGATGAGCGGCAAAAGCCTCGTGAACATTCTGCGCAGCGACAAGAGCGGCTTCGTTGAGGATCGCAAAATCATGCTCGCCGGGAAGGAGCGTCACGACATCGGTCGTCCGAACGACTGGGGCTATCCCGTGCGCGCCATTCGCACGCCGGAGTTCTTTTACAGCCACAACTACCACCCCGAGCGCTGGCCTGCGTGCAATCCTGAAACCGGCTACCGCAACTGTGACGATGGCCCCACCAAAGCGTGGATCGTCGAGAACAAGGGGCCGTTCTACGATCTCGCCTTCGCCTACCGCGCCGAGGAGGAGCTGTTTGACATCGCCAACGATCCCGAGTGCCTGAAGAACCTCGCCGCTGATCCCAAATTCGCCGCCACTAAGAAGGAATTGCGCGAGAAGATGGAGTCCATCTTGAAGGAGGAGAAAGACCCGCGTGTGCTCGGTAATGCGGCGATCTTCGACACCTACAAGTATCTCGGCAACCGCAAGAACAAGGGCTACGCCGAATGGGAGGCCGCACAGAAAGGTCAGCCGCTGCCGGAGGAGCCGAAAAAGAAGAAAAAGTGTGAAGACTGAGCAGAGAATCTCGACTTCGGCGGCTTTGCGGCGATAACAACCGCATGCGCCACTTTTCGCTCTTTCTGCTGCTCGTTTCCTTCAGTCTGAACCTCTCAGCCGCCGACAAAGCGGTGACGCCCGAGGCTTTGGTGGCACAGCTTTACAAGACGCATGACGCGCAGAAGTCGCCGTTCTTCCAGGACCAGGATCGTGCCCTGGTGGATCGCTTCTTCGCCAAAGAGCTGGCTGATATGATCTGGAAGGATGCCGTGGCATCGCAGGGAGAACTTGGTGCCCTTGGTGCCGATCCTCTCTATGACGCCCAGGACTTGCTGCTCAAAGATTTTGTCATTCACCAGGCCGCCACCGTGAAAGGCCGGACCAGCGTGCTGGTCACTTTTGAAAATGCCGGTCAGAAAAAGCGCAACACGTTCACTTTTGTCCAGCAGGGCGGCGTGTGGAAGATCAGTGATCTTCGCTACACGGCCGGTCATACGCTGAGCCGCCTTTACAGAGACGCCGCCGGGAATTGAGGTTGGACTTTGTGGCAGCGAACACTAATCTGGCAGCGGGTCGGTCGGAGTGATCGCTGGTGTTTTGCTGCAAGGCGGGATGCCAGAGGAAAGTCCGGACACCACAGGGCAGCATGCCACGTGAAAGCGTGGGGGCTGCGGTGCAAGCCGCGGTCACAGACAGTGTCACAGAAAACAAACCGCCCTTCTTCGCTCTCACGAGCTACGAAGGGTAAGGGTGAAACGGCGGGGTAAGAGCCCACCGCCCCAACCGCGAGGAAGGGGGCACGACAAACCTCATGCGGTGCAAGACAGAACAGGAGAAAGGCCCGCCTGGCCGCAAGTCCCGCAAGGGATGGATGACTCCGGGTAATAGTCGCACCATCGCGCAAGCGAGGGCGGGCTGGTCGCTCAGCCCGACAGATAAATGATCACAGCCAGGCGTCGCAAGATGTCGGGGACACAGAATCCGGCTTATGAGGGCCGATCCACATGGAGGCGTCGGGGGAAACCCCGGCGCCTTCGCCTTTGGAGCGCGAGTATTCTACTCGCCTGACTTTCCTACCGCCAACGCTTCACCAGCAAGTGGCGAGTGGTCTTCGACACACTCGCGTTCGTTTCGCGACGGTCTTCGCTATTCAAGGGAATTGAATGGATGGCGCTGACGGTTGCTGCAGACGCAGAAACTCATCCTTCTTCACCAACGCGTAGATCAGGAAGAACAGGCCGACAGGAAAAAGGTAACTGAAAGTCATCAGGCCGCCGTAGATGCAAAGGAACCAGAACATCCACACTGCACGATAGCGGAGTGCTGTGATGGCAATGATGATCAACAGCAAACCAGGCAAGGCTATGATTATCCCGCTAAAAACACCGATTAGAATTTCACCAATGGCAGCGCTTAACTTGGTTGGATCCGCACCGCCATTGCTGCCGAGTTCTCGAAAAGCCCTGTTCATGCTCGCCACCACGATTGCGACGCCATACAATTGTACGAGTTGCAGCCACGCGCCGAGTTTGGCGATGAAGGCTCCGCGCTGCGGAGGAAGGGGTGTTTCCATGATTCAGTCGATATACACGAACTCGTTCGAGTTCAGCAAGGCCAGGCAGTAGTCGGCAAGAGCGGCTTGGAAGTTGGATGTCAGCGCGGTCTGCTTTTGGAGGAATTTTTGCCCGGCTTCGATCTCCGCCTTGGTTGGCTGGCGTGCGAGACAACGCTGTGTGGCATCAGTGATGAGCGCGGCGGCATCGGAGCCGTGTGCTGCATTCAAATCGGTGGCGAGTTTGGTGGCGATGCCGTGGGCGAACTCGGAATTCAGCAGCATGAGGGCCTGCGGGGCGGTGGTGGACTCGTTGCGGCGGGCACAGCTGATTTGGGCGTCGGGGCGGTCGAACAACTCGAACAACGGATTTCGTAAATTGCGGCGGGCGAAGGTGTAGATGCTGCGGCGGTTGTGCTCGGTGGCATCGGGGTTCACCTCGTGCTGCTTTTTGAGCAGGGTGTCGCTGATTTCCTTCGGCAGCGGCAGTTTCACGCCGGGACCGCCCGTTTTGAGATTGAGCTGGCCGCTGACACTCAGCATGGCATCGCGCAGCATCTCGCCGGTGAGACGTTTGCGCGGCAGAGCGGCCTGCTGGTAGTGTTTCGACATCACGATGACCTTGTGCAGCTTTTTGAGACTCCAATTTTGACGCGGTAACTCGGCAGCAAGCCAATCGAGCAGCGCGGGTTCGCTTGGGGCTTCGCCTTGATGACCAAGATCGCCGGGGATGGCGGCGAGTGGCTTGCCGAAGTGCTGCTGCCAGATTCGATTCGCCATCGTGCGCAGGAAGATCGCGTTGTCCTTGCTTGCGAGCCACTTTGCGAGCACGGCACGATCCGCATTCGGCGGTGTTTCGCCGAAAAGGCGTGGAAACGCGGGCTGAATGGCGGGACCGGGCCGTTTGAAGTCGCCACGCACGAAGACAGTGCTGGCAGGCACGCCTTCGGTGAAGACGCGCACAAACGGGCCGAGCGGTTTGCGCTCCTTGGGCAGCACCGTGTTGTCAAAGAAGGCGCGCAGTCGGTAGAAATCGGCCTGGCTGATGGGATCATACGCATGATCGTGACACTGCGCACAGCCGACGGTGAGGCCGAGGTAAACGGAGCCGACGGTGGTGGTGATGTCGTTGAGCAGCACATGCCGGCGCTCGTCTTGTTTGTTGAGGTCGGGCATGTCCGGGCAGGCAAAGAGGAATCCCGTGGCCGTTTCATCGCCCATCAAATCTCCCGCGATCTGTTTCTGCACGAATTCGTCGAACGGCATGTCGCGGTTCATCGCGTCGACGACCCAGTCGCGATACTGCCAGGCGCGGCCGCGATCGGCGTCGTATTCAAAGCCGTCGGTTTCGGCGAAGCGGGCGAGATCGAGCCACCATTGAGCCCAGTGTTCGCCGTAGCGTGGACTCGCGAGCAGTTTGTCCACGACGGACTCGAAAGATGAAGGTTGAAGGATGAAGGATGAAACCTCCTCCGGTGTGGGCGGCAGGCCGGTGAGATCGAATGTGAGGCGGCGGATAAGCGTGGCAGGATCAGCTTTGGGCTGCGGCTGGATGAAATCGTCGATGCCTGTTTTGCCAGACGTGATTTGCAGCGGTTTGAAGGCCCAGTGCTCGCGATCCTTCGCGGAGATCTTCGGTTCATCCTTCACCGGATCGGCGGAAGCATGAATCGCGACACCGTGCGCGTGATTCGCGATCAGCAGCAGGGTGAAGGCGATGCAGGCCGGTTTCATGCGAGGATGCTTTTCACGACATGGCATTCTTCCACGCCGGTGAGCTTCTGGTCGAGACCGTTGAGGCGGAAGGTGAGGCGGTCGTGATCCAGGCCGAGGGTGTGCAGGATCGTGGCGTGCAGGTCGTGAATGTGGACTTTGTCCTTAGCGGCACGCAGGCCGAAGTCGTCGGTGGCACCGTGGATGTGGCCGTGCTTCACGCCTGCGCCGAACAGCACGGTCGTGTAGCCCCAGGGGTTGTGATCGCGGCCCACGCCCTTTTCGCTCATCGGCATGCGGCCGAATTCGCCGCCCCAGATGACGAGCGTGTCCTCCAGCAGGCCGCGTTGCTTCAAATCGCGAATCAAACCGGCCACGGGCTTGTCGGTGCGGGCGCAATACTCGGTGTGGTTCTTCATCACGTTCTCGTGCGCGTCCCAACCGTTGGTGTCGCCGGAGTAGAGCTGCACGAAACGCACTCCTCGCTCAATCATGCGCCGCGCGAGCAGGCAGCGCGTGCCGAACTCCTTCGTCGTCGGGTCGTCGATGCCGTAGAGGTGCTTCGTGGCCTCGGTTTCGCGCGAAATGTCCACGGCTTCCGGCGCGGCGCTTTGCATGCGGAAGGCCAGCTCGTAGGCGCGGATGCGGGCGTCGAGTTCGCTGTCGGCCTCGCGCTTGGCCTGATGCTGCGCGTTCATCTGCTGGATGAGATCGAGCGTGGCACGCTGGCGGGCGCTGCTCTGCGGGCTTTGCAGATGCAAGATGGGATTGTCTCCGGCACGCATGGTGGTGCCTTGATACGTCGCGGGCAGAAAGCCGCTGCCCCAGGCGGGCGGGCCGCCTTTCAAACCACCGCCTGGATCGGGCAGCACGACGAACGCGGGCATGTCCGCGTTCTCGGAGCCGAGGCCATACGACACCCAGCTTCCCAGGCTCGGCTTGCCCATCTGGATGGAGCCGGTGTTCATCTGATAAACCGACTGCGGATGATTCACGCTGTCGCCATGGCAACTCCTGATGACGCACATCTCATCGGCGATACCCGCCATGTGCGGCAGGAAGTCGCTGATCTCGATGCCGCTCTGCCCGTGCTTTCGAAACGGCTTCACTGGAGCCAGCAGCGGGTTCTGCGCGACCTTGCGCCGCGTTTCGACGGTGCCGTAGCTCTCCGGCAGCGGTTTGCCCGCGTGACGGATGAGTTCGGGCTTCGGATCGAACAAATCGACATGGCTCGGCCCGCCGTGCATGAAGAGCCAGATCACGCGCTTCGCCTTCGCCGGGAAGTGCGAGCGCGACTCGGCCATGAGGGACGAAAGCGCCACGCTGGACAGGCCCATCGCCGTCGTGCCAAGGAGGCGGCGGCGGGAGAGCGGGGCAAGGTCGCGGGGCATGGCGTGAAGACGTTGGATGTGGGTCGGTTCTAGCGGGTTGGGTAGCAAACGTCAATGCTGTCCCAAAGCCGGCCCCATCCGCTAAAGCATCTTCTGCATCCAGATCACATCGAGCCAGCGGCCGTGCTTGTAGCCGACTTCCTTGAGACGGGAGACTTGTTCGAAGCCAAATTTGACGTGGAGGGCGATGCTGGCGGTTTGTTCTGAATCAGCGCCTCCAAGGACGGTGTGGTGGCCGATTTCCTTCGCCAGACGCAGCAGTTCGGCGAGCAAGAGAGAGCCGAGGCCTTTGCCCCGATGCTCGTGATGCAGATAAACCGAGTCTTCGACGCTGTGGCAGTAGGCCTCACGTGGATGAAAGCGGCTGAGCGATCCCCAGCCGATGATCTGGCCGTTTTCCTCGGCGACGATCACGGGATGCTCGGGTCCGTGCGCGTCAAACCAGACGAGGCGTTCCTGCGCGGTGCTGGGCACGGTTTGGTAGGTGCAGGTGCTGTGCTCGACGTAGTGATTGTAGATCGCGTTGATGGCGTCGAGATCGGCTGCGGAGGCTGGGCGAGTGATGACGGGCATGGGACAAGAAACGGGGATTCGGCAGGAATAGAAGCTTTGAAATGACGAATGTCGAAATCCGAATGACGAGCCGGGTGCAGCGCCACGGGTCGCCGCAGGCCGCCTACAGGGAGAGAGTCGCGAGGCAAGGCGCGCATCTCCCTCAAGGCGTCTTTACCGTTGCTTCATGTCACGAAACTGCCTGGGCTACTTCGGTGCCTGCGGTGGCAGTTGAATCCTCGCGGTGAAGGTCTGCTCTGTATCGAGATCGCCCAGACAGCCCAGATAATCGAGCAACTCCATCGTGCAGGCATTGGTCCAGCCAAAACCAGTTTCATTGGTGGGATAGCCGAACTGGATCTTGCCCTCCACATCGCTGGTCATGTTCTCAACATCATACTTCTCAAACAACAAGCCGGTGCGGCAGAACTCGGAAGTCACCAGTGTCACAAAACGCCGCGCGATTCGCCGTGCCTCGTTGCGATAGCCATACCGGTGCAGCCCCATGACGGCCATGTAGTTCAGTGGCGCCCAGCCAAAGGGCTTGTCCCACTGACAGCCGCTGAGGTGCAGGCTGGTGAGCAGGCCGCCGGCGGCTTCGAATTCCGGCAGACTCGCAACGATGCGCGCCGCCTGCTCCCTGCTCGCCAGCCCGGCCCACATTGGCCAGAACGTGGTGGCAAACGGATACGAACGGCGACGGCCTGCCCGTCCGTCATAATCAAAGAACAAGCCCGCTTCCTCGTCCCAGAAACGTTCGTTGATGGCTGCGGCGCGCTGACTGGCGCGATCATGCCAGACGTCGAGCTCGGTGGTGGCGTCGAGAAACGCACGAACTTTGGCAATATCGACCTCCAGCCGCCAGAGCAGTGTGTTGAGGCAGACGGGCAGGATGTCGAGCACGTCGAGATTCGCGAAACCAAAACGGCCGCTCACGTCAAAACCTGACTCGCGCATGCTGCGGTCCGAGTGGTACGCATGGGCGGTTAGCATGCCGGTCACGGGATCGAGAAAGGCACTGGCGTCCTGCACATACTCACCGCCTGCGGCGAGATTCATGCGCAACCGCTCATAGTGATTGCGGCCGTGCTCATCGACTTCGCCCCGTTCCACCTCCGGTGCAGGTCCGCGGGCAAAATCATAGTAGCGGGAAAGATTGAGGCCAGACACGAGGTGTGGCGGCACCGTCCAATAGTAGTAAAACTTTTCCAACAGCGGCAGCGCGCGTCGCAGCCAGGTGAGATCACCGGTGGCGCGATACACCGCGAGCACCAGCCGCCCCAGCAGTGGCGGATGTGAGCGCGTGAGATAGTAGGTGCGGTTGGCCGTGAGGACGGTGCCGTAGTGCTCGACTTGATACAGGCACTGATCCGCGATCGCCCGCGCCATGGGCACGCGTCCCTGCCGCAGCAGGCCAAGCGCCATGAAGTAGCTGTCCCAGCCGTACATTTCGTTAAAACGACCGCCGGGCACGACATAGCGTCCCGGCAGGAACAGCAGGCCGTGTTCCTCGATGCGCGCAGGATCAGGCGGCAGCACCTTGAGCCGAAGCGTGGTCATCTGATCGTCGCCAAGCGATTTTTCAAAGATGCGCTGCACGCGCGGGAGATCTTCGGAAGGCGAGATGTAGATCGGGCAGGTGTATGCATGCTCCGCTCCAAGTTTCACATCGCAAATCGCCTGCGCCACCTGGCGCAGCCCGCGGCTCAGGCCGTGCCATTCCGACTGGATGTGATGCACGAGCCGGGCGATGTCACCCGTGTAGGGGAATGGTTGTTCTTCCTTGTTCACGCGTGTGCCGGCCTGAAGGTTTTTATGCCGCCCTTTGCCATGTGGCGGACGTTTCATCCTATGAACGATTCACAAGCAGATGACAGATGTGAATTTCAACAAAAATCCTTCCACCAGTCAACCTGGGCCGCACCATGATATCCAGCCGAACTTGGACCAAGGAACTGCTGCGTGAACTGATCCAGACACGTCTCGGCGGCGTAAAGTTCATCGTGGTTTCCAATCGTGAGCCGCATATGCACCGTTATGGGGACGGCGGTGATCTTGAGTGTGTCGAAACCACCGGCGGTCTGGCCACGGCCCTGCGTCCCATCCTGGCCGCCACCAAGGGCACCTGGATCGCCCACGGCGCGGGCAATGCCGACCGCGACACCGTGGATGAGCATGACCGCCTGGCCGTGCCACCCCAGAATCCGAGCTACACGCTGCGTCGTGTGTGGCTGACACCGGAGCAGGAGGAAGGCTACTACTATGGTTTTGCCAATGAAGGGCTGTGGCCGCTGTGCCACATCGCTTTCAAGCGTCCCATCTTCAGAATTGCAAACTGGGAGAGCTATCAGGAAGTAAATCGGTTGTTTGCCAAAGCGGTGATCGAAGAGGCGGGCGCAGGCCCCGCCATCATCTTCATCCAGGACTACCATTTTTGCCTGCTGCCGCGCATGGTGAAGGAGATGGGCGGCGAAAATCTTGTCGTCGCACAGTTCTGGCACATTCCCTGGCCGAACCCCGAGATGTTTCGCACCTGCCCTTGGTCGCAGGAGCTGGTGGATGGCATGCTGGGCAACGATCTGTTAGGTTTCCACATCCGAAATCACTGCCAGAACTTTTTTGAGACCGTGGACCGCTCGCTCGAAGCGATGGTGGACCGCGAACGCTGGCAGATCACCCGTGGTGGTCACATCACGAGCGTGTGTCCATTCCCGATCAGCATCGATTTCGAGGCCGCTGCGTCGCAGGTGGCCAGCCCCGAGGTTGAAGCCGCCATGGCAAAATGGCGCCGGAAACTCCGTCTGGGCGACCGTCTGCTGGGTGCGGGCATTGAACGGCTCGACTATACGAAGGGCATTCCTGACCGGCTGCGCGCGCTGGACTACTTCATCGAGACGTATCCCGAGTGGCGCGCGAAATTTTCCTTTGTGCAGATCGCCGCCCCCAGCCGCTCGCATCTGCCGGAGTATCAGGCGGAGGAGGATGAGATCGAGGGCCTCGTTGATCACATCAACTGGCGTTGGGGCCGCCTGGGCTGGCAGCCGGTGGTGTTTCTGAAACAGCAGTATGGCGCGGCGGACATGGTGGCGCTGCACCGGCTGTGCCGCTTTTTCATTGTGAACTCGCTGCACGACGGCATGAACCTCGTGGCCAAGGAGTTTGTCGCGAGCCGAACTGACAACGACGGCGTCCTCATCTTGAGCAAGTTCACCGGCGCCTTTCGCGAGCTGGACACCTCGCTGGGAGTGAACCCCTTTGCCATTCATGAGACGACCCAGGCCATTCATCAGGCGCTCACCATGGAACCGGAGGAGCGCGAGCGCCGCATGAAGGCCATGCGCGAGAAGGTGGCCCACAACAATGTCTATCGCTGGGCTGGCAGCATCCTCTCGCAGCTCATGAAACTCGACATTCCCGAGACCGCCCTGAACGATGTCACCTCACTGGACTGAACAACGCGACGCCTTGCGAGAGTGGCTGCTTGCCAGTCTGCGGATTCTGATCGGCTGCGACTTCGATGGCACGCTCGCACCCTTGGCGTCTCATGCGGATGAAGTGCGTCTCCCGGCTTCCACCAAGACCATCCTGCAGCGCCTCGTCTCGCAGCCGGGCGTCACTCTCGCCGTGATCTCTGGCCGCTCCCTGGCGGATGTGCAGCAGCGGCTTGATCTGGCCGGCGTGCTCTATGCGGGCAATCACGGGCTGGAGATGTCAGGGTCCGATGGCACAACGGTTCTGGCTCCCGGTGCCGCTGCCGCCGGGCCAGCCCTGCGCGAAGTGCTGGCAGAGCTTTCTCCCGTCTTGGCGCACCTCCCCGGCGTGTGGATTGAGGATAAACATCTGACCCTCTCCGTCCACTACCGGCAGGCGGCTGAATCCTGCCACGCCGAGGTGCAGCATCTGGTGAAATCAGCCGTGCAGGCTGTCGCGCCCTTGGTCGTGCGGCCCGCCAAACGCATCTGGGAGATCCGCCCCGCCATTGACTGGGACAAAGGAACCGCGCTGCGCCGGTTCATGGAGCAGTGTTGCGTGACCGCAGGCACCACCGCCTTCATGGGCGATGACGCGTCAGATCTCGACGCGTTTCGCGAACTGCCGGGCGGCTGGACGTTCATTGTCGGTGACGGCCTGGGTTCAGCCGCCCGTGTCAGGTTGCATGATCCGAGCGACAGCGCGGCTTTGTTGGACTGGATGGCGACGGTGAGGACTGCGGCGCGGTTCGGAAACGCGTTCGCCTGATGCCGCTGCGTCGCATCAAGTTGATCCCTTGATTGTCGTAGATTCACCACCCCTGTTTTCAAGCCTTGACTCGGCTGTGCTCAATCGACATTCTCGCGCCCGTCGTTCAAAATTTATCAACCACCTTAAACACACACCTTTATGTCCATCAAAGTAGGAGTCATCGGAGCTGGCGGCATGTTGCAGTATCACACGGCGGGGTTCCGCCAGGCGGGAGCGGAGATCCTGGCCGTGGCCGATCCGGCTCTCGGGGCTGCTGCCAAGGCTGCGGCGAAGTGGGGCATCACCACCCCCTATGACACCGTGGATGCCTTGCTGGGAAATCCGGAGATCGACGCCGTGAGCGTGATCGTTCCCAACAAATTTCACAAGTCCCTGACGATCCAGTGTCTCGAAGCCGGTAAGCACGTCTTCTGTGAAAAACCACCAGCGCTGAGCGCGGACGAGGTGAAGGAGATCATCGTTGCCGCCAAAAAAGCCAAAAAGCAGGTGCTCTTCAACTTCAACAACCGCGCCCGGCCTGAATCGCAGGCCATGATGACCTACATCAACCAAGGCGTGGCCGGTACCATCAATTCGGCGCAGGCCAAATGGATTCGCCGCACGGGCATCCCGGGCTTCGGCGGCTGGTTCACCACCAAGGAACTCGCTGGCGGCGGTTCACTCATTGATCTGCTGCACATGGTGGACCTCGCGATGTATTTCATGGGCTATCCCGAACCTGCGCACGCGCTGGGCCAGACCTTCTCGGATTTCATCACCGACAAGCAATTCAAAGGCCCGTGGGGCATTCCCGACCGCGTGGGCGGCACGACTGATGTGGAAAATTCGGCGCATGGTTTCGTGACCTTCAAGACCGGCCAGGTGCTGAGTCTCCAGGTCTCCTGGGCTGAAATGGTGAAGCGCGAGGAGGTCTCCGTGGTCTTCCAGGGCACGAAGGCTGGTGGCAGAGTGGAACGCCTCTTTGGCATCGACGGATTCGACAACACCGCCATCGACACCTGCGAACTCTATGTCCAGGAAAACGGCCACAGTGTGAACCGCAGCATCACCACGCCAGCATGCGAAGACATGGGCCGCATCGGCTCCGCCGCGAATTTCATCGAATTCCTTGATGGCAAAGCCGCTCCTCTGAACACGCCGGAGCAAGCCCTGCGCCTGATGCAGGTCATCGACGCGGTTTACGCCTCCGCGAAGACCGGCAAGCCGGTGTCGATTTGATCAAGGGCATTTCTGCCTCCGATGCCGAAGGGCATCGGAGGTAACAAGACTTCATTCGGCGCAGTCATAACCCCAAAAGCTTATGAGCATAAAGAGAATCGTGCCCGACATTACGTCGGAGCGAATGGATGACAGCCGGAAGTTCTATGCGGACTTTCTTGGCTTGGATCTGGCCATGGACATGGGTTGGATCTTGACGTTTGTATCCCCCGGCAATCCGACGGCTCAGATCACACTGATGCAGCCGTCTGCATCGGCTGTCCCCAATCCGAATATCTCCATTGAGGTTGAAGACGTTGACGCCGTGCATGTCAAAGCCGTCGCGCTTGGCCTGCCCATTGTTTACCCGTTGACGAACGAACCGTGGGGTGTTCGCCGCTTCTTCGTGGCAGACCCCAATGGCGTGGTCATCAATGTGGTGACTCATCTCAAATAGCGAGGCCTGACACGTTATGGCAAAGAAGACCTTGGACATTGACGTGGTCCGGGAGATTGCCCTGACGCTGCCGGACGTTGTAGAGAGCACTATTCACGGCGCTCCCTCATGGAAGGTGCGCGGGAAGCTCCTCGCATGCCCGGCTTTTCACAGCTCAGCCGAGCCGAACTCGATTGCCGTTCGGCTCGATTGCGATCAGCGCGACCGATTGATTGCGGCAGCGCCGCTCATTTACTACCTGACGGAGCATTACGCGAACCATCCCATCGTGCTCGTGCGACTGTCGCGGATCGATCGGACCGCCTTCTCTGATTTGTTGAGCATGGCCTGGCGCTTGGTGAGTTCACCAAAGAAAACAACTGGGCGCAAAGGACGGAGCCAAGGTGGAGGGACGGCGGAATGACACCTTATGAGCCACGCCCCATCCGATTCCTCGACCTCTGGTGCGTGGACGACTGGCGCATCAAGCTCTACGGCATCGCCTATGCCCGTCCGCAGCCGCGTCCCGAGTTGGTGACAGCGGCTCAGCGCATCGCATCGCAGCATCTTCGCTCATTGCGTGCCGATCTTCGCCACTACCATCTCGGCTTCCTCGGCGTTCACGACGGCCGCACCTCCAACTTCGTGTTTCTCGATTTCTGGGCCGATGAGAACGAGCTTCATCACCATGTCTTCGTCTCTCCCACGGCGCATCCCGACGACTTCACTTACGTCACGCCCACCGGCCTGTCGGCGTGTGTCTGGGACTTGCGCCTTCAGGCATTCGAGCGCGATGCGTGGGTTGCTCATGTTTTGCAACAGAGCGCAACACCAGACTTCGACGGCTACCTCGCCGCCACGCTCAACGCTGATGTCTGAACAGGCCGGAGCAGGCCCTGCGTCTGCTGCAGGCCATTGATGCGATCTACGCTTCCGTGAAGACCGGCAAGCCGGGTGTCGATCTGATTAAAAAAAGTGAGAACAGGCGTTCTGCATGTTAGAACGGGGGAGAACAAGCGCCCTGCTCGTTGGTGGTATCACGTGCATCTTCCAACGACACAACCCAACCAACACACCATGACAAACGCCGAAAAGACCAAGCTCCTGAAGACCAACACGATTTGCTGGCTCGCGGCGATCGTGTTGCCAGCAGTTCTGCACTTCGCCCTCGCATCCACCAAGTTTCCGTGGCCGGTCATTCTTCCGCTGTTGCTGCTCGGCCCCATGCTGGCTTCCAACAAGATGCTGGCCAAAGCCATCGGGGACACCACGGATGATCCCCCGCATCGAGAATGAGCACGAACATCCACGAGTTCACGATAGCCGCCGCACAATCGAGTTCCGTGAAGGGCGACATCGCCCAAAACGTTCGACGGCATGCTGAATTCGTCGTTCGCGCGGCCGGACATCATGCGAAGGTGGTTGTGTTCCCGGAACTCTCGCTGACAGGCTACGAACCGACGGTGGCCGCCGAACTGGCGCTCGATGCACGCGACGCCCATCTCGCCCCGTTGCAGGAACTGTCGGACAAACTGAGCGTGACGATCATCGCCGGGTGCCCCGTTCGTTCGGATGAGGTCAAACCCTACATCGGGGCGTTCATCATCAGGCCACAACTGCCGGTCGAGGTTTATCGAAAGCGCTTTCTCCATCCAGGCGAAGAGCAGCACTTCATTCCATCGGACGATGTGGTCGTCTGTCACTGTCACGGCAGAGCTGTTGGCATCGCCATCTGTGCGGACATCAGCAATCCAAGGCACGCGGCGGATGCCAGCCAACAGAACGCGACCATCTATGCCGCTGGCTTGGCCTTCACGCCAAAGGGGATCGCCGAAGCCGAAGCAGCGATGTCCGGTTATGCGCGCCAGTATCGATTCTTGGCAGTGATAGCGAATTACGCATCGCCAACGGGCGGCTATCCGATGGCGGGAAGAAGCGCGATTTGGGATGAGTCCGGCGCGCTCATCGCGCAAGCTGGCGCGACCAGCGAGAGTCTCGTTCTAGCCACAGCCACGCCAAATGGCTGGACGGGTCGTCTGGTGGAGATGGGTTGCACAAGCAATGTCGCTGACGAGGTTTTCACCGCTCCGAACAGAGTTCCTATATGAATGAAACGATTGACCATTCATGCGTCGCCATGACCCGAATGCTCTTCGCCAAGTATTAACCGCTTCCTCCTTCCAGATGAAACCGTCCACACGCATTGCCCATGTCAGTTTGGCTGAGGCCCTCGCCAAAGGCCCGCCACCGCTCGGCAATCTTGCAGTTCCCATCTTTTCGCATGGCTCGCTTGTGGTTGAGCTTTACACGCCGGTCGGTCACGACCCGCAGAAGCCGCACACACGAGACGAGATTTACTTTGTCACTCGTGGGACGGGTTCATTCTTCGACGGAGAGCAGCGTCACTCGGTTGCGGCTGGTTCATTCTTGTTCGTTCCGTCCGGCCAGATTCACCGCTTCGAGGATTTCTCATCCGACTTCGTCGTCTGGGTTGCCTTTTATGGACCGGAAGGAGGAGAGACAGGTGCCTAACCGCCCACTTGAATCGAATTATGCAAACCAGCGAAAACTACACTCCCGGCTACACGCAGAACGCGAGCGACTTCATGGCCAAGCGCTCCGCGCAGACCCACGCTGCGTTTCTGCTGCCGCATCTGCGCGACTCGTCGCGGTTGCTCGACTGCGGTTGTGGACCGGGATCTGTGACCTGCGACTTCGCGCGCATTGTTCGTTCCGGCCATGTGACCGGCATTGATCGCGAGGCATCACAGATTGAGCGTGCCCGGAGCCACGCGGCCAGCCTCGGCCTCACGAACGCGACCTTCGAGGTCGGTTCCATTTATGAGCTGCCATTCCCGGATGCGTCCTTCGATGTCGTCTTCGCGCATGCGGTCTTCGAGCACCTTTCCGTTCCTGACGCGGCGCTGGCGGAGGTGCGCCGGGTACTTGCTCCCGGCGGCCAAGTCGCCCTTCGCAGTCCGGACTGGGGCGGATTCATCGTCGCGCCGGACACGCCGGGCTTGCAGTCGGCCATCGGGCGTTACACCGAGCTTCAGATCGCCAACGGCGGTGATGTTCATGTGGGTCGCAAGTTTCCCGGCTTGCTGCGCTCCGCAGGTTTCACGTCGCTTGCTTTCTCGGCAACCTACGAGTGCTACCAGCCGCCGCCTGTCATCGGTGAGTATCTTGCGCTCCAACTGGCCGCAGCCGACGCCCGCGCCGAGGCCGCAGCTCTCCGTAATTGGAGCCGGCATCCCGATGCCATCTTTGCCCAGGCGTGGTGCGAGATCGTGGGCAGGGAACCGCGAACATCGCTGGAAAACTAGCATCCTTCCTCTCAGTCATTCAAACACTGCTCACCAAACACACATGAACCGTCTCCGCTTCTCCACCCTCGCCCATCGCGATCATGTCTTTTGCAGTCCATTGAGTTCAGCCAAGGCCGACCAGCTGGTCGAACTGCTCGATTTGCCCAAGTCGGGGCGGGTGCTGGATGTCGGTTGTGGCAAGGCTGACCTGTTGCTCCGTGTCATTGCACGATACGGGGTGGCCGGGGTCGGCGTGGATCCGAACGGCGAACTTGTGAGCGCAGCGCGTGCCAGCGTTGAATCCCGTGGTATCAGCGGGTTCGTGGAGTTGCACGAGGCTCGGGTGGCCGACGTGGCATTGGAACCTGAATCCTTCGATGTGGCACTGTGCATCGGCTCCACTCACGCTTACGGCAAGTTTGACCAGGCTCTCACTGCTCTGTCCCATCTGGTGCGTCCAGGTGGTCAGGTGCTCATTGCCGATGGTTATTGGAAGCGGGAACCGGCAGCGGAGTATCTCGCGTTCCTCGGCGCCGGTCTGACGGACTACTGCAACCATCGGGGCAACGAGTCCGCAGGCATCGCCGCCGGGTTGATGCCGCTTTACTCGTGCGTGAGCAATGACGATGAATGGGACCACTATGAGGGACTGTATTGCCTCTCGATGGAACGTTTCGTCCGCGACCATCCCCAAGACCCGGATGCGGTGCCATTCAGGGAACGCATTCGTGCCTGGCGTGATGCCTACCGGCGCTGGGGTCGTGATACGCTCGGCTTTGGCTACTATCTTTTTTGCAAGCCGTGATAATTCCAGATGATGCAATTCGCCAAGTATCAAGCGTTGGGAAATGACTGCCTGGTCGTCGAACGAGACGATTTCGTGGAGTTGCTATCGCCCACGGTTGTTCGCCGAATATGCGACCGCCATTTCGGGATCGGTTCGGACGGCATCCTGGTTCGTGAGCCGAGTTCTGATCCGACCGAGTTCCGTGTGCGAATCCTGAACCCGGATGGGAGCGAGGCCGAGAAAAGCGGAAACGGCCTGCGGATTTTCGCGCGATACCTGTGGGATCGGCGGCTCGTGAGCGACGCGCCGTTCACGGTCGTGACGCCGGGCGGTGAGGTCCTTTGCCGGGTCCATGAGCAAGGCCGCTCGGTGACCGTCGAGATGGGCCGGGTCTGCTTTCACAGCGGCGAAATTCCGGTGCCCGGCCCGCCGCGCGAGGTGATTCGCGAAACCATGGAGATCGCAGGACAGGCGTTGGAATTCACCGCCGCGACTATTGGCAATCCGCATTGCGTGATCCTTCGCCCGCAGGTCTCCAAGGCCGAAGCAACTTTGCTCGGCCCGCTCATTGAAACCGACAGCCGATTCCCGAATCGGACCAACGTGCAGTTCATGCAGGTGCTGGATCGGGCAAACATCCGGATCGAAATCTGGGAGCGCGGAGCCGGCTACACGCTGGCCTCCGGCAGCAGCAGTTGCGCGGCTGCGGCAGTCGCGAAAAAGATCGGCCTGTGTGATTCGACGATCACCGTCCACATGCCGGGCGGCTCGCTGGCGATTGAAGTGGACGACAATTTCCTTGTCCGCATGACCGGGCCGGTCGGGAAAGTGGCTGAAGGTAAATTGAGTGACGAAATCTTCCAAAGCACCCGCACCGCAGGTGCCTGAATCAAACCCCAGCATCACACGCCTATGCCATCCGCCGACGTTCGATACAGCGACACACGCGAGTTGCCGCTTGAAGGCGTCTTGGAGCTTTACCGCGCCAATGAATGGTCCTCAGCAAACAAGCCCGAGCTGTTGCACAAGGCGCTGCTGGCGTCGCACTCGCTGGTCACGGCTTGGGATGGCAGCAAGCTTGTCGGACTCGGCAACGCAATCTCGGACGGACATCTGGTCGTTTACTACCCGCACTTGCTCGTGCTTCCCGAATATCATGGGCGTGGCATCGGCACGCGACTGATGCAGATGCTCATGGCGCGCTACGCCGGGTTTCACCAGCACATGCTCGTCGCCGATGGCCGGGCGATTGAGTTTTACCGCAAGTGCGGTTTCGAGCGCGCGGGCAAGACCGAGCCGATGTGGATTTATGCGGGCCATGACCACGACCAAAAGATGCCGCCTACCATGCAGCAGTCGCTCGGACAAATCGCGCTCGTCGTGCGCGAATACGATGAAGCCATCGATTTCTACGTCGGAAAGCTCGGCTTCACTTTGGTGGAAGACACCTGCATTCCAGAGCAGGACAAACGTTGGGTCATCGTCGCTCCACCGGGATCAGCGGAAACTCGGTTGCTTCTCGCGCGAGCGACCAGCGAAGAACAGGCGTCACGGATCGGAAATCAAACCGGCGGCCGGGTGTTTCTGTTTCTCGTCACTGATGACTTCTGGCGTGACTTTCGCGATTACAAAGCCAAGGGCATCGTCTTTGTGCGTGAGCCAAAGGAGGGAAGCTACGGCACGGTAGCCGTGTTCGAGGATCTTTACGGAAACCTATGGGATCTACTTCAACCCAGAATCTGATGCCAATACACGCGGCAACTCGTTCAACCATGCGCTGCAGCAAACGGCGGCTGGCCGTCGCGGTTGCAATCGGCGCGTCTCGTGGCCGCCGTCGCTGAGCTTGGGTCGTTGGCAAAGAAATCTTATGTTCATTAGTCCATATGAGAAAGTCGGTGGCTTGGTCTGGGTTCCTCGCATGCTGAGAAAGATTCGGTTGCGCGCGAGCGGCCAGTTGCCAGATGACTACCTTCCTTACATGGGGCTGGGTTTCGATCGTCGGTGCGTGCGGTTTCTCGGCGTGACTTACGAGGCGCTGGTCGAGAGGGTCGCCACTGGCGGGACGGACGAAGAGATCCTCGAATGGTGCTTCGCCACAGGGAAGAGGCCGTCAGAGGTTGAGATTCACGTGTGGAACGAATATATGATCAAGCGAGGTTGGCGCGATACTGATTCGCCCTCGATCGACTTGCAGGAATACAAGGAGAAGTATGGGCTGGGCCATCGCTCCGATATCCGCACCTACTTTGATTTCTATGAGGTCGACGAAGAAAGAAAGCCATAAGAGCCTCAACCATGCGCTGCATACCATGAATAAAGCGCTAGGCAGAAAATGCTGACCGCAACGGCAATGACACCATGAACACAACCACATCTCTTCTCTTCGCTAATCTCCTGTTGGCCGTCCCATTTCAGGCTGCGGCGCAAAAGACCTTCACCACCGCGGACGGGGAGGCGGTGCAAGCCTGCTTGCGCGAGAGCTACGCGAAGGGAAACGCGGGCATGGTGGTCGGGTTGCTGGACAGCACGGGCACACGCGTGTTCGCTGCCGGGAAGCTGGACGATGGAACCGATGGAGAGGTGGATGGCGACACGGTCTTCGAGATTGGTTCGGTGACCAAGACGTTCACCTCGCTGGTGGCGATGGACATGGACCGGGGCGGCATGTGGAAGCTCGACGATCCGGTGGCGAAGTATTTGCCGAAGGACGTCAGGGTGCCGTCGTTCGAAGGGAAGCCCATCACGCTGCGGCACCTGGCCGCGCAGGATTCGGGACTGCCGTTCAACGTGGATAACCTTTCGAGCAAGGAACCAAGGGTGGGGTATAACGCCTACACGGTGGAAGATTTGTATGCCTTCCTGAAGTCCCACCAACTGACGAATGCGCCCGGCGCCAGGTTTGAGTATTCCAATGCCGGGATGAGTTTGCTGGGTCACGCGATGGAACGGGCGTCGGGCGAATCGTTCGAGTCACTGGTCCTCAGGCGAATCTGCCGTCCGCTGCACATGGACAGCACGCGCACCACGCTCACGCCAGAAATGAAAAGCCGCATGGCGACGGGACACGCGCCGAATGGCGAACGCGCGGCGAACCTCAACCTGCAAGTCATGGCCGGGGCGGGCGCGTTGAAATCCTCCGTCAACGATCTGCTCAAGTATGTCTCCGCCCAGCTTGGTTTCACAGCGTCGGAACTGGGGCCGCTCATCGCGGAGTCGCAGGTGATTCGTCACACGGGCGCGGCAAACTTTGGCCGGACGGCCATGCCCTGGGTGGATGGCGATTCCTACACTCCGCCCGGCTCGGAGTTGCTGGGGCATGCCGGTGGCACATTTGGTTTCAGCGCGTTCATCGGCTTCGACCGGAAGCAGCGCCGCGGCGTGGTGGTGCTGACCAATCAACGCGTGACCAGTTCCGCTGCTGTGGGCTGGCTCATCCTGCAGGACCTGCCGCTGACGAAGGCGAATATCGAGATGCCCGTGCGCGAAGTCATCGGCCTCGGCGCGGCGCTCGGCTCCGATGACGCGACGGGGATCGTGCGAATCACCCGCGTCTTTCCGAAGTCACCGGCGGGAAAGGCGGGGCTGGCTCCCGGACTCCTGATCCAGAAAATCAACGGCACATCCATCGAAGGCAAACCGCTCAAGGAGTGCCTGGAGATGATGGGCGGACCGGTCGGGACGAAGGTGTCGATGGAGTTGCTCGATCCGGAGCGGAAAAAGACGAAGACCGTGGAACTGACGCGTCAGAAATTCGTGACGGCGAGCGAATGACCGCATGATGTTGCCCATGAATACAAACTCGAATCATTCCTCCGTCGAGACGGACACTCGCACGGGCCTCGACCCGTGGGCTTACTGAATGAGTCATGAACATCGAGCACATTCGCATACGGGAACTGCGGCCAGATGACTCCGTCGCGGCCATCACCGAATTGCTGCACACCTCCTATACGCCGTTGGCAGCAATGGGCTTCAAGTATCTCGCGACGCACCAGGATGAGGCGACAACACAGCAGCGATTGCAGGGCGGCATCTCCATCGTCGCGGAGCTTGATGGCGCCATCGTTGGAACGGCGACGTTGCGTGCTCCAGAGGCCGAGTCTCGCTGTGCCTGGTATTCGCAGCCGGGCGTTTGGTCGTTCGGTCAGTTTGCCGTGCGGCCCGATCTGCAACGAAACGGCCTTGGGGCACGGTTGATGCGCGTCATTGAACGACGCGCGTTCCAGCATGGCGCTACGGAACTCGCGCTCGATACCGCCGAGGGAGCGACGCATCTCGTGCGATGGTATGAGCGGCTGGGCTTTCGTTTCATCCAACATGTCTCGTGGGATGAGACGAACTACCGCAGCGTGGTGATGTCGAAGCGATTACCCGATCCCAATCCGTGGCTGCGCATCCCGCTCAGCGACTACGAGGCTCACATGGCATTGCCGTCCGTCGCGCAGTCACAGCTGCTCGCCTCCACATTGCAGAGCATCGTCACCCGCTTTCAGCCACGCTCGCTGGCGATATTTGGCGCGGCGGGAGGCAATGGTTTGGAACTGGTTGATTCCGCCATCGTGCGGCGCGTGGTCGCTCTGGACTTTAACCCCGACTATCTGCGGGTCTGCGCCAGTCGGCACGGTGCGTCCTTTGCCGAGTTTCAGCCGGTCCTCCATGACTTATCGCAGGGGGCGCCAGCCATCGAACCGGTCGAGTGCATCTTTGCTGGCCTCGTGTTGGAGTATCTTCGCCTGGATGTTTTTTGCTCCTACCTGCCGTCGCTTCTGACCGCCGCCGGCATCTTCGCCACAGTCCTCCAACTGCCGGCCGATGGCCTGCCAGAAGTCAGTGTCTCACCCTTTCCCAGCCTCACGCAGCTTCAACCGGCATTCGCATTCGTCAGCCCGACACATCTGGACGATTTGCTCTCTGCACAGGGCTTTTCACGGCTTGAAGACGAGCGTCATGATCTCAATACTGGCAAATCGTTTTACTTCGTCGCCTACCAACTCACCAACCAGCCTCGCGAGCGATGACTTTCCGCCCCGCCACCAGCACCCGATCAGATTCTCTAGCACGAAGAGGCGCACTTCGATGCTCCTCTCGTGTTCTCTGCGACGCACGCCGATTCGCTGCTAGCTGAGGCCACCGCGATCCGAGTTCAGCGACGCATCGCCATACTTCGCGCGAGCTGAAGGCGTGAAGTCGAGCGGCGTCCAGGCGGCGTTGTTGGCGGAGGATGCCACGACAGCTTCGATGAAGGCCATACCGGCGACGCCTTCCTCGATTGTCGGGTAATCCATGTCGAGCGGGTTCGGCGTGGTGCCGGCCTCGACGGCGCGGATGTGGTTGGTGAAGTTTTTGTAGATGTTCGCGAAGCCTTCCAGGTAGCCCTCGGGATGACCCGCAGGCGTGCGCGTGGCGGCGGCGGCGGCGCTGCCGAGGTAACCCATGCTGGTGCGATAGATCTGCTTCGGCTGGTCGAGCGAGGTGACAATCATCGTGTTGGGATCGAGCTGATTCCATTCGATGCCGCCCAGTTCGCCATAGACGCGGAGGCTGAGGTTGTTTTCGCAGCCGACGCTGATCTGGCTGGAGTGCAGCACGCCCTTGGCACCGTTGGTGAAGCGCAGCAGCACGTTGCCATCATCTTCGAGACGACGACCTTCTTTGCCGAGGAAGATGGTGAGGTCGGCAGCGAGTTCCTTGATGTGCAAACCGGTGACGTATTCGGTGAGGTTGATCGCGTGCGTGCCGATGTCGCCCATGCAACCGGCGGCTCCGCAGATCGCCGGATCGACGCGCCAGGATGCTTGTTTTTGTCCGGTGTTTTCCAACATCGTGGCGAGCCAGCCCTGCGGGTATTCGACGACGACCTTGCGGATGTTGCCCAGTTTGCCCTGCTCGATCATCTGGCGCGCCTGACGCATCATCGGATAGCCGGTGTAATTGTAAGTGACACCGTAGAGCTTGCCGGACCTCTTCACGATGCCCGCTAGTTCCTTCGCCTGCGCGAGATTGAAGGTCGCCGGTTTGTCGGAGAGCACGTGGAAGCCGCTCTCCAGCGCGAGCTTCGCCGCTGGAAAGTGCATGTGGTTCGGCGTGACGATGGAGACGAAGTCCATGCGTTTGTCCGCAGGCAGCGCGGCTTCGGTGCGGAGCATTTCCTCAAAGGTGCCGTAGCAGCGCTCGGCGGGCAGGTAGAAATCAGCGCCGCTGGCCTTTGATTTTTCCGGATTGGAGGAGAATGCGCCGCAGACGAGTTCAATCTGCTGGTCGATTGCCGCTGCGATGCGATGAACGCCGCCGATGAAGGCGCCACGTCCGCCGCCGATCATGCCATAACGAATTTTCCGGCTCATAATCAAAATGTTCTGGGTTCCTGGTTCTTGGTTGGGTGAGGAGCGCGAGTTTGGGCAGTGAGCGCAGGCGGGTCAAGTCCGCATCCACGTCCCATCCGGGCACAAAAAACCCCGGAGAGGGGCACCCAACGCGCTCGGGCTTCCTCTCCGGGGCCGTGTCGTCGAAACATCGCAAAGCGATGCGCATGGCGACAAGCTTGTGTGTGGCGGCTTATGCAGCGGCTGCGAGATGCAGGGGCGAGCCGTTCTTCATGCGGCCGCGAAATTCCGTGGGGGATTCATCGGCGATGCGGCGGAAGCTGCGGTTGAAATGGGACAGGCTCTGGAAGCCGACATCGTAGGCCACTTCGGTGATACGGGCGGCAGGCTTCATCAGCATGCGCTTGGCTTTTTCCACGCGGGCGCGGTTCACGAAATCCGTGAAGGTGAGGCCGGTGGCGCGCTTGAACAGCTTGCAGAAGTGGAAGGGGCTGACGTTCACCGCACGGGCGACAGCTTCGAGGGACATGGGCTCGGCAAGGTGCTGATGGATGAACACCTTTGCATTGCGCACGGCCTCGGGTTCGTGCGTGGCATTGGCAAACAGGAGGCGGTGGGCGCTGTCGCCGAGCTGAAGGGCGAAGGATTGCAGAATGGCGATGGCTGCATCGTAACGCTCCGGCTGCATCACCGGGACATGTTCGAACTGTACCTTGGCGCTGCGAATTTCAGCGGCGGAGCGGTTGTCATCCAGCAGGGCCTTGGCCACAGGAGCGAAGGTGTCAGCGTTTGCGGGCTGGAGGCGGACACCGCCGGTAAGCATGACCGCGATGGTGTTTTTACCCACACGAACGGGAACCTGGGTTTCGACGACACCCGCGATGCCCGTGCGGGTGGCGATGCTGTCGATGTGAACGTCTTCGCCCACAGACTCCAGGTTCAGCGGCAGGCTGGTGAGGGTGTGAAACGCCTTCTGGTAATGCTGAAAGAGTTCGCTTTCGGCAAGATTCAGAATAAAACGCTGACGGGCGGTGATGGAGGATGTGGTGGTGTTCATGGCGCGTTGTTTGGTTTGATTGACGCCGCCATCATGCCCGCTGCTGGTTGTTCCGATATTGTGGCCCGCTACGGTTCGTTGCGTCATGAACCACCGCAATTTTGGCATAGTGGAATCCATTATGAGGGCGTCTCGGTTGCGGCCAATTCCTCCGGGCTTGCGCTTGCATGGCTTTTAAACGCACCAGTGTCCTGCAAACGCGATTTTGGAAAAAGCAGCCGGGGTGATTGACTTCGCGACGACCAAAAAGGGTTTTCGCGGACGCCAAGCGCTGCCCAACAGTTTGCCATCACGAGATGCTGAACGGCATCCTCGGCTCATCTCGCAGAGGCGAGATCTACGGTTGCCAGTGCTGCGCGATCTTCTTCTTCAAGAACTCGACGCTTCTCGCGAGCTGCTCCATACCATCGACACCGTCTTCGATGCTGATCCAGCCGTTGAAGCCCTTGCTTTTAAGTTCGCTGAAGATGGCGTCGTAGTCGTTGAGGCCTTTGCCGATCTCGCCGTGGCGGAGGCGTTTGGCGTAGCCTTGGGCACCGTCTTCTTCTTTGCGAAGGTCTTCGATGGTGCCCTCGGCGAGGTAGCGGTCGCTGGCGTGCATGGTGACGACGCGATGTGAAACACGTTTCAGTAACTCGATGGGGTCCTCACCCGCGAGGTAGGTGTTCGAGGGGTCGTAGTTCACGCCGAAGTTCGGGTGATTCACGGCATCGACGAGCTTGCAGAAGACATCCATCTTCTGCGCGAACTCGGGATACTCCCAGAAGTCGTCTTTGTAGTGGTTCTCGATGATCAGCGTGATGTCGCGCTCCTGCGCATACGGCAGGCAGGCGTAGATCGACTCAGCAGCCAGTTTCACACCTTCATCCAGCGTCAGCTCCGGCCGACGCTGACCGCTGAGCACACGGCAATACGATCCACCGAGCGTGTGCGTCATGTCGATCCAGCGTTTCTGCTTCGCGATCTCCTTTTCGCGGAAGGAGGCGTTGGGATGCGTGAAATCCGGCGAGCAGCACATCATGGGGATCACCTTGCCAGTGTCTTCGACCTCCTGGCGGAAGCGTGGCCAGTTCTTCTCATCCGCCATCTCCAGGAAGCCCGCATACCATTCGAGGCCCTGCACATCGAGTTTGGAGGCGAGCGTGATCCATTCGGAGACGGTCATCGTCCCTTCTTTGCAGAGGGCCTGCATGAAGGCTTTGGGGAAGGCGGCGAGTTTGGGCATGGTGGTGGGAGTGAAGAACGTCAGATGACGAACCAATGAGCCAGCGGCTATCACCACCGCCACGACAAAGTGTGTGTGATTTGCGACTCGCGGCTCCGATTGCCAGCCAAACTATCCCAGTTCCCGTGCGCACGGTCTTGCCGTAGCAACCACGAGCTCCTCACGATCCGACGAAATCGCCACCCCTGGCCATCGGAGAAGCCTCCGTTTGCCGGGGATGGCGGGCAGAGACACTGCCAGCGTGGTTTGACCGGCAGCAGGCGGCCGGGATGTCAGCGGGCGCTGATGCCGGCCTGGACCTGCGCGATGGCCTGGCCGATCTGCGCCTGGACGTTGCCGCCGCGCTGGGCAGCTTTGATGGCCTGCTTGATGGTCTTGACGGCATCAACTTTGAAGCCGGCCTTGTTGCCCGTGGCGTTCTGGAGGTGCTCCTGGGCTTTTTCGAGCAGCGGCACGGGGTTCGGGGAGGCTTGCGCCTGCTGAAGAAGCTGGATGGCCTTCTCCATGCGGGGTTCGACGGCATTCAGCGTGCTGCATAGTCCGAGCGTGATGCAGACGACGGCGAGGATGCGGGTGAGGTAGTGGTTCATATTCTTGGATGTGTTTGGGTGGGTGTCGTTTGGGTGGTCTGGGAGTGAGTTCCCAGGGTTCACTCACCACATGCCCCGTCCGAGTTTCGTTCCGGCAAAAAAGCCAGGTTATTTTCAAAGAGTGCCGCGTGAGGGGCCTGGAGGCGGGGTCGCCATGGCACGTTCACCAGAACGCGCACCTCACGCTGAAAACAAAAGAGCACCTGCCGTGCAGGTGCTCCCAAAAGCGCGGTTCAACATGCGGCCGTGCCGCCACCACGCCTCATTTCGGACGTTTCGACTTGTCTTTGCCCTGATGGAGGTTGGCGATGGCCGCGTTGATTTTCTGCTCCATTTTGCTCTTGTTGCCGGCTTGCAACTCCTTGATGGCCTCGTCGATCTTGTCGATCACGTCCTCCTTGTCCCCGCCCTTGTTGCCCTTGTTGGCTTTGGTGATGCGGTTCTTGGCGGACTCCAGCAAGGGCATCGGATCGTCGGCTTTCTTCGCGGCCTGGAGTTCGTCGAGAGCTTTGCGTTGTTGAGGTAGATCAGCGAGGGCCATGGTGGCGGTGCTGAGGAGGAGAATCGCGCAGGCGACGCGGACGAGGAAGCGGAAGGTGTGTTTCATGGCGGCGGATGGTGACGGACGGAGCGCAAAGCTCCGTTCACCTGCTCATGCCCCGCCCAGGGATGATTCCGGCAAAAAAGCTGAAAATAATCTCAACGCCTCACTTCACGCTGACACCAAGACCGGCAGGCGCGTCCTTCGGGTCGCCGCCGATGAAGTTGGGACCGGCCTGGGTGAATTCGCCGTAAATGTCCCTCTCGCCAGCGCTTCGCGCCTCATTGCCAGCCACGATGCAGTGGTCCAGGGTGACCGGGTTGCCCCGGCAGCGGAGCGCTCCGCCCACAAGCACGGAAGGTGTGGCCAAACGTTCCTGTGCGGTGGCGGGATCGCGCTTGGAGGCGGGATCCCAGATGTTGCCGGTCACGGTGCAACGCGTCAGACGCGCCTGAGCCTGCGATGATTGCAAGGCGATGTTGATGGCACTGCCACCGTTGCCGTGACAGACATTGCCGGTGAAGAGGCAGTCCTCGATGTCCACCTGCTGCGCACCGGTGCATTTGATGTTGAGCGCGCCGCCCATCATGTTGCTGAAGTTGCCCTGAAACACGCAGCGCCGCAGCGTGAGCCCGCCTTCGCTGAGGATGGCCCCTCCAAGACCGCCGCCGCCATGCTTCAAGAAGCGGCAGTCCGTGGCCGTCAGTTCGCCGTTGTTCTCGATCGCACCCACGCTGCCGTGCAGATGGGCGGATTCTGCCTCGCCGCTGAGCGTGAGACCGCGCAAGCTGACTTTCGCGCCTGAGTCGATGAACATCGCGCGATTGATGTCAGGACCGTTGTGAATCTCCACATCAGGACCGCTGATCTCAATGCGCCGGGAGAGGTGGATGCCGCCGAGCGCGCTGGACAGCGTGATTTTGCCTGCGCGGGAAAAGACGATGCGCCCGCCTTCCGGCGCATCACGCACGGCTTCGCGCAAGGACAGGCCCGTGCCCGTGATGCCAGGGGGATCCAGTTCATCCTCCAGTGTGGTCACCACGACACGCCCCGACATCCAGAGCGTGAGGCCGGCCACGAGCGCCACGCAGGCGGCGACCGCCGCCGTGATCCACGCCGCCCGGCGGAGGCGCGTTCGTTTCGCCACGGCCTCAGGCTGTGAGGAGGCGGGCCGTGTTTGCAACCAGCGCTCCAGGGCAGCGGCCAGCTCCTCCGCGGTGGCGTAGCGGGCGGACGGAGACTTCTCCAGGCACTTCATCATGATCGCCGCGAGATCATGGTGCGGCGTGCGCGGCGCGGGCGGCGATTTCTCAGCCACCTGCTTTAGCAGCTCGATCAAGTCTTCCGACTGAAACATGTGCCGGCCTTCCACCAGCTCATAAAGGATCGCGCCGAGACTGTAGATGTCCGTGGCGGGTGTGAGTTCGCGGCCGCCACCGCGCGCCTGCTCCGGGCTCATGTAGTGCGGCGTGCCCATCGCCATCCCGGTCATCGTCAAACCCGACTCCAGGCCGATTTTTCGCGCCAGGCCGAAGTCGGTGATGTGCGGCTCACCGGCGGCATCGAGCAGGATGTTCCCCGGCTTCAAATCGCGATGCAGGATGCCCTTGGCGTGCGCGTGATGCACCGCGCGCGCAACTTTGACCATGAGTGCCACGGCTTTGAGGGGATCTGTCTGGTACTCTGCCGCGCGAAACTGCAGCGTGCCACCCTCGACGAGCTTCATGCTGAAATACGGCTGCCCCTCATGCTCACCGACCTCATAGATGGGCACGATGTTCGGGTGATCCAACGAGGCGGCGGCCGTGGCCTCCGCACGCAGCCGCCGGGTGTCCGCCTCCGTGGTCAGCAGCGGGCGGTCCCGCAGCATCTTCAGCGCCACCACACGGTCCAGAGACACCTGCCGGGCCCGAAACACCACGCCGGAAGAACCGTGGGCGATCTCGTCCAGCAGCACATAGTCGCCGAAGTAACCGACCTTGTCCCCCGTGCCGGGTATCGCGACGGATTCTGCCAGAGTCGGGTCCGGCTCCAGAAAATCGTCCGGCGCAGCCTCCGTCTCCAGCATCGCCTCAATGCGCCGCAGTAGCTCCGCGTCGTCACCGCATGCCTCCTTGATGAAGCGGGAACGCTCCCCGGAGTCCGCGATCTCGCGTGCCGCGAGGAAGATGTCCTTCTGTCGTGAAATGGGGGAAGAGGGAGAGGACATGGCTGGCAGGTCGAAAGTCGAAAAAATGGCATCGTCAGCAAGACATGCCCCGTCACGGGTCCAAAACGGCAAAAAATTCAGGTCAGCTCGGTTCGTAGCCAGGCGCGCACGAAGGTCCACTGCCGGTGCAGCTCCCGCTCTTCGACTCCGGTCATCTCCGCGATCTCATGCCACTTCAGCCCCACGAAATGGCGCAACCCCACGACCTCGGCGAGGAACGGGTCCTCTTTCGCCAGCCGCTCCAGCGCCTCATCCAGCGCCAGCAGCTCCTCCTCGGGCGCAGGCGCGGCGATCTCCACATCCTCCAGGACCACATGCTCATGATTCCCGCCGCGCTTGAGGCGGTGTTTGTCACGCGCGCGATTGATCAGGATGCGCCGCATGGCCTGCGCCGCCGCGCCGAAGAAGTGACGGCGGTTTTCCCAGCGCGGTGCGGCGTCTTTGGACACGCGCATCCACGCCTCATGCACCAGCGCCGTCGCCGTCAGCGTCTGCTGGGCATTGGCCGCCACCATCCCGCGGGCCAGCTTGCGCAGATCATCATAGACCTGCGGCAGCAGTTCCGAGGAGCCGGCATCGGCTTTGGCAGGCGGGAGAGTCTCGTCCACGCAAACAGGGTGGCCGTGTCACAACCGCCTGTCAATTCACGGGGCAATCTCAAGGCTTCGCCGGAATCGTCGTCGCATCCTTCGGCGGATTGCGGCCGATGAAGGGATGCTGCTCCAGATCAAAGACCTGGCCGCTGATGGGACCGCATTCGTCGGCGAGGAGCCACGCGGCGCAGGCGGCGATCTCCTCCGGCCAGAGGATGCGGCCGGCGGGGGCATAGACCTTGGGCAGATCGGCATACCAGTCGTCCTTGAGGCCATGCTCGCGTTTGCGCTTGGCCTCATTCTCGGTGAGCACCCAGCCGGGGTTGATTTGATTCACGCGCACGCTGTCCTCACGCATGAGCGTGTCACCCAGATTGCGCGTCAGGGTCATGAGCGCCCCTTTGGAGACGCTGTAGGGCATCAGATTCGGCTCGCCGCTCCAGGCGTTGACGCTGCCGATGTTGATGACGCTGCCGTGCGACTCGCGGAGATGCGGCAAGGCGGCTCGGATGAGGAGATAAGGCACCACGCAGTTGATTTCGAGCATGCGGCGGAACCACTTGCCATCGGTGTCGTGAATGTTGCCGAGACCGACTTGCGCGGCGTTGTTAACGACGGCGTCGAGTTTGCCGAAGGCCGCCACGGCCTTTTCGACGAGCAACTGAGGCGCGTCCTCGTCGGCGAGGTCTTTGATGACAAGCGTGGCGTTCTCTGCACCGAGTTCGGCCAGGGTTTGATCGCCGAGGTCTTGTTCCAATCCATGAATCACGACTTTGGCTCCTTCCGCGACGCAACGCTTCGCGATGGCTTTGCCAATGCCGGTGCAGCTTCCTGTGACGATGATGACTTTGTTTTCGAGGCGCATGATCCGAGCATAACGAGGCCTGCCGGTTTTTCACCACGACAAAGTCTGTGCGAAATACGTCCTCCTCAGCAATTTGTGCCTGCAGCCCGCATCCGGAGCAAGGCAAAGGCCTCGAAAACTGGATCGAGCGCGCCGTGCGAACCGTGGCGGAGCAGTAACGAATAGGCATTGGTGGAACAGGGGTTGGCTAAGACAGAGATGCCGCAGTTCCACGCGCGATGCATCGTCATGATGCAGGCTTGGCAGGGTTTTGAAAAGAGTTACTGTGCTGCATGAATCCCGACATAGAACGTGCTCGTGGTGCCAGCGGCTTTACGCTGATGGAACTGCTCGTTGTCATTGGCATCATCGTTCTTCTCGCGGCGCTTGTTGTCAGCAGTGGGAGTCCAGGATCTTCCAAACGTCACGTGACTCAAGGCACCAAGCAGAGCATCGAGTCCGCCTTGGAGCGCTATCGCGAGGAATATGGTGAGTATCCGGAACCAGTGAATCCTGATGAGACCGCCGAGATCATGCCGGGCAAAGTGTATCGTATTGGCGCAGCCAAATGCCTTTATCAAGCGCTCCGGGGCGATGGTTACGACGCTGTCAAAGGAGCTGGAAGCGCCGAGAAGGGAGAACCTCAATCTGATGGCAGGGTCAGTGCGGAGGAAATCAAGAATGCCATCTTGCGGGACATGCCAGAAGGCATGTGGCGAAAGGTGGGGAACAATTACTTCCTCGTGGACGCTTTCGGCAGGCCGTTTCAATACGTCAAGGCCGACGCCGAGAAGAAG
This sequence comes from Prosthecobacter sp., assembly GCF_034366625.1. Classification (NCBI taxonomy): domain Bacteria; kingdom Pseudomonadati; phylum Verrucomicrobiota; class Verrucomicrobiia; order Verrucomicrobiales; family Verrucomicrobiaceae; genus Prosthecobacter; species Prosthecobacter sp. The sequence goes on along the minus strand of NZ_JAXMIH010000014.1, from coordinate 209,544 downwards.
ACCAACATCAACGCCACCTACGACGTCTGGTCGTTCGCCGAGGATGACAAAAACATCATGTCCACATCCAAAGACACCGAGAACGACGCCAAACTCGGTGCCAAATGGATCAAGAACTGGTGAACATGCGAAGGCTTACTTCGCCATGCCCTTGATGCTGAAATCGTCGTATTCCACATCCACAGCGTTCGTGGTGAGGCTGATGAGCGACTTCGTGTCATGCGCGATGCCGGCGGATTGGAAGCTGCCCGCGTCTTTGCCGTCGATGCTCACACGGATCGCGTCACCCTCGGTCTGCACGACAAGAGTGTGCCATTCGCCGAGGCTGACCTTTGTCGGGACGCGCTTCGCTTTGCTGGCGAGCATCTTCTTTTCGTCCTCGGTGAGCTGGTTGGCCTTTTTGCGCTCGTAGAGGCCGCCGGTGAGGTCGAAGCCGCCGGTCTTGGCATCGGCGAGGTTCACACTCGTCGGAGAAATCGTGGCCTGGCAAATGTGGCCGGCGTGGGAGCCTTTGTAGTTCTTGTCGTCGAACCACACGTTGAAGCTCTTGGCCTTGTCGCTGACGAAACGGAACTTCACGGAGACCTGGAGATCGCGCTCGCCCTCGATGCGGATGTTATCGACGGCGGAATGATCGGAGGTCGGCGCGGTGATGCCGACAAGCACGCCCCCCTTGACGATGCTGGAGCTTTTGTAATGGCCCCAGGCCTTGCCGAAGCCTTCGGCGTTGAAGTCGTCCGAGAAAAGGACGCGTGGGTAGTCGGCGGCGAAGGCGGCTGTGGAGAGAAGGAGGAGAGAGACAGTGATTTTCATGGAGCCCAGAGAACGGTCAAGTGGGTATCAAATTGCGGCAAGAGCTTGTTATTATCCGTGGATTTGCTCCTGATTAAAGCCCCATGCAAACGGTCCTCGATCTTCCCTTTAATCAGTTCATCGGTCTCCAGACCGCCGCGGACCCTCATCTGCTCGCGCTCCCGCCTGGCGGCCAGTATTTAAACCACCTCGGCACCGTTCATGCGAGCGCCCTGCTCGCACTCGCGGAAGCCAGTAGCGGCGAATTCCTGCTCCGCCACCTCACTGGGGTGGAGGGCATCATTCCCGTCGTGCGGCGTCTGGAGTCGAAGTTTCGCAAGCCAGCCAGGGGCCGCGTGACTTCTTCCGTGACGATGAAGCTTGGGCAAATCGAAGCGCTGAAACATGACCTGGGTGCCAAAGGACGCGCCCTGATCGAGGTCGTGGTCGAATTGTATGACGAATCCGGCCAGCATGTGCTCTCTGCCACGGTGGAGTGGTTCATCACGAGGGCGGCATGATTAAGCGCTCTTCCATCGCCACCTTGCTCATGCCGTTCATCACGGCATGGTGGTCGGCCCGCTGCGGTGCCGCCGCCAGTTCAACTTACTGATTCATGCCCAAACCACTCATCGCCGTCACCATGGGCGACCCCGCCGGGGTCGGACCTGAAGTCTGCCTGCAGCTCCTCGCCAACGAAGAGGTCTGCGCCATCGCCACGCCCGTCATCTTTGGCGATGCCAGGCTCCTCGCCCGTTGCGCACGTCAGACGAATCTTCCCGCTCCCAAACGCATCATTTCCGAGATCGAATGGGCGGAGAAATGCGACTCCATCGACGGCCCTGCGGTGCTCGACCTCTTTGGTTTTGATGCCGAGGACTTCATGCCCGGAATCGTGAGCGCCAAAACCGGCGCGGCAGGGTATCGCTACGTCGAGAAGAGCATCCAGGCCGCCTTGGCGAAGCAAGTCGCCGCTGTGGCCACCGCGCCACTCAACAAAGAGGCGCTCCACGCCGCAGGCATCAAGCATCCTGGCCATACCGAGATGTTTGCCGAGAAAATGGCCGCCGAACGCTCCTGCATGACGTTTTTCTCAGCGGAGATGATTTGCAGCCTCGTCACCGTCCACATCGGCTATCAGGACGTGGTGCCCGCGCTGACGACCGCGCGCATTTTGGACGTCATCGAACTCACCGTGGATTCTGTTCAGCGTGCGCTTGGCAAAAAGCCGAGGATCGCCGTTCTCGGCCTCAATCCTCACGCAGGTGAGCACGGTCTCTTCGGCCGTGGCGAGGAGGAAAACATCATCGCTCCTGCCATCGAAGCCGCGCGCGCCAAAGGCATCACCATCGAAGGCCCGCTGCCGCCCGACACGGCCTTCATCGCAGCCAAGCGCCGCAGTGTGGATGCTTATATCTGCATGTATCACGACCAGGCGCTCATCCCGCTCAAAGCCCTCGCTTTCGACACCGCCGTCAACACCACGCTTGGCCTTCCAGTGCCCCGCACCAGCGTCGATCACGGCACTGCCTGCGACATCGCCTGGCAGGGCAAAGCCAATGGCAGCAGTCTCGTGGAAGCGGTGAAGCTCGCCGCGAAGATGGCTGCGTGAAGACTCGGCTCACACCGGTCGCAGCACGCTCTTCACCACCTCGCCCTTGTGCATTTTTTCAAAGGCCTCGTGCCACTCGGTCACGGGCCAGACGCCGCCGATGATGGGCTTCACATCAAACTGGCCGCTGCTGAGCAACGCGATGACGCGCTCCCAGATGGGCCAGTTGTGGCTGAAACTGCCTTGCAGGGTGATGTTCTTCTGTACGAGTGGATCCATGTTGAAACCGAGTGGCTGCGGACCCCAGCCGACTTTGCTGATCCAGCCGGCAGGGCGGACGATGTCGAGGGCGATCTTGAGCGTGACGCTGGCTCCGGCGGCGTCGATGACGCCATCGCAGCCGAGGCCGTCGCGTTCCATCGACCAGGGCTTCGCGTCGCCTATGATGACCTCGCAGCCGTAGTGTTTGCGGGCGAGTTCAAGACGATGCGCGTCCTGTTGAAGTCCGACGATGGCGACCTGCGCACCGCATTGCTTCGCCATCGCGGCGCAGAGGATGCCGATGGTGCCTGGGCCGAGCACAACGACACGATCGCCGGGTTCGATGCGGGCGTTTTTGACGACGGCATTGTAGGCGACACAGCAGGGCTCGGTGAGGCATGCCTGCTCGAAGGGAAGCTGATCCGGCACATGATGCAGGATGCGACTGGGGACGCGCACATACTTCGTCATCGCGCCGTTCACGCCGTAGCCGAAGCCTTTGCGGGTGTTGTCGAGGTTGTAGAGACCGCGACGGGTCATCGGATTGTCTTTGGAAATGATCGCCGCTGTTTCGGAGACAACGCGGTCGCCTTCCTTCCATCCTTCCACGTCCTTGCCGACCTCAATGATGTGCCCACCGAACTCATGCCCGAGCACGACGGGGTAATTCACCGGCCAGGAGTGATCGGCCGTCCACTGATGCAGATCCGAGCCGCAGACGCCGACATTGGCGACTTCAAGGAGCACATCCTCGGCTCCGATGGTGGGCTTTTCGATCTCACGGATTTCGACGGAGCCCTTTTCAGGCGCGAAGTTGACGACGGCGGCGGATTTCATGGTTGGGAGAAGGTAAAATTAGAAAGCGGGAATGTCCTGGGCATGCACGGCCTCGCAAATCATGCGCAGGGAGGCTTCTAGATTGCCATCCGCCGTTTTGAAGGCGTCGGCGTCGATGGTGAGCGGCGCGCCGAGCACGACGAGAGGTGCGCCATACTTCGGACACTGAATCGCCTGCTCCAAGCTGAGGCCGCCGACGGCTTGCACCGGAATTTTCACGGCATTGACGACTTCGCGGAGCTGGTCGAGCGGGCTGGGCATGCGTTTGCCAGCAGCGGCGATGCCACGACGCTCGTCATAGCCGATGTGGTGGATGACGTAGTCGCAGCCGAGGTCTTCGAGAAACTTTGCGCCGTCGATCATGCTTTCGCAGATCATGTTGTCGCCCATGACCTTGCAGCCGAAATCTTTGCCGGCTTTGACGACACATTTGATCGTCTCGGCGTGCGCACGGGCCATCACGACGACATGGGTGGCACCAGCCTTGGCCATCATCTCGGCTTCGAGATAGCCGCCATCCATCGTTTTGAGGTCGGCGACGATCGGGGTGTTGGGGAAGGCTTTTCTCAAAGCGCGCACACCATGCAGACCTTCGGCGAGGATGAGCGGGGTGCCTGCTTCCAGCCAGTCCACTCCGGCGCGCATGGCGAGAGCGGCGGTTTCGAGCGCTTCGTCGATGTTGGTGAGGTCGAGGGAGATTTGGACGATGGGTTTCATGGTTGGCTGCGAGGTTGCAGATTAACGCAGAACCATGCACCATCGTCACGACAAAGATGATGCGAAATGCGACACCTCTCAAACCCCGTGAGCGTCCCAAGCGCCCGGCGGCGGAAATCGCCCGCTGGCGCAGGGACCGCAACGCGTGGATGGCCGCGCTGGAACCGACGCTGCTGTTTCAGCGGCTGTTTGATCACATCCCGGGTGTGTATTTCTTCGCCAAGAACAAGACGGGGCATCTCATGTTTGCCAGCCAGGGGCTGCTGCAACGCTATCAAATGCGCGACGACTCGGAGTTCATCGGCCGCACGGACTTCGACATCAATCCCGACACGATGGCGCAGGCCTATGTGGATGACGACAAGCGCCTCCTGGCGGGCAAGGCGGAGGTGATTGAGCGCATTGAGCTGTGGTGGGACTCGCAGGGCATCCCGGACTGGTTTTTGGTGACGAAGCTGCCGCTCTTTGACAAACGGCGCCGCGTGCAAGGCGTGATGGGCACGCTGCGCAGGCCAGACGAGGCGGAACGACTGCTGCCGGTGTTTCAAACCGTGGCGCAAGCCGTCGAAATCATCCGTCGTGACTTCTCGAAGCCGCTGTTGATCGAAGACGTGGCCAAATCCTGCGGACAATCGTTGCGACAGCTTCAGCGCCGGTTTCAGAGCGCGTTTGGCATCACCCCGCAGGAGTTTTTGCTCAAGACACGGGTGCTGGCGGCGGTGCGGCTGCTGGAGGAGACAAGCCTGACCGCAAGCGAGATCGCGCAGCAGTGCGGCTTTGTGGATGCGAGCAGTTTCACTCAGCATTTCCGCAAGCGCATGGGCGAATCGCCTGCGGCGTATCGGCGGATGCGGAGGTGAGTGCTATTGGAGCTCATCACACAGCGCGAGCGCCTTCAGTGCCTGGCACGTCGCGATGTAGGTGATGTAGTGGTAGTTTCCGCGATAGAGCGAGTGCATCCACCAGCGGCCGCTCACGCGCTGCTCTTTTTTGAGCCAAGCGATGCCACGCTGGATGCGTTCATCCTTCACCGGCACATCGTTTTGGCGCATCAGCACGATGGCGATGGCTGTCATGTAGGCATCGCTCTCCGGTTTCGCGGCATCTGGCAGGCTGGTGATGAGCTTGGAGACTGTGTCACTGATCTCGAAGTGCCAGTCGTTCAGCGCGGAGAAGTCCCGCGTGCTCCAGCCGCCGTCGGCGTGCTGCCTGGAGGAAAGCAACGCGAGCGCGGATTCGCGTTCTTCGGATGAAACGAGCTCCGGGAAATAAACGGCCAGTTGGAGCTGCAAAACGCGGTCGAAGTCGTTTTTGAGTTCGGGCTGTTTCAGCCACGCCTTGAGCTTGCCGACCTTGGCGATGATTTTTTCGTCCTTGAGACCGGAGAGCCAGCCTGGAGCCGCCGTGATGGCGCGGGCGGCTTGCAGGGAAAGCTCGAAGTCGGTTGTGATGTGCGGGATCTCCACCTCGCCGTGGCTCACGAAGGCTCCGCTGGCAGACTGGCGCTCAAACATGTCCCGCAGCGACTTTTCCGTGTGCTCCGAAGTTTTGCGCGTGACGTGCTTGTCCCACTCCGCGAGGCCCAACGAGCGCCACACGCTGGTGAAGGCGGCTGGATAGTGCCTGTGGCCGCTTTTGGTCGCCGTCTCCTTCACCTCCTTGATCTCCTTCGGCACGAACTCGACGAAGTCGGCCAAGATCTCCTCGTTCGCCTTGCCGAGCAGCGGGATCAACGCTGGCCGCTCCGTGAGGTAGGGGCCGGTGGTGTGGCAGTTCACGCAGGATTTCTCCCGCACCCACGAGATCGCGCCCTCCTCCAGATACTTCACAGCAGCCTTGACCGACTCCGGGCCAAATTGTGTCACGCGCGGCTCGTCCGCCGTGGGGATGCTGATCTGGATGCCCTCGGTCTGGTATTGAAACTCCGGCTTGGGTTTGGGCTTCGGTGTCTCAGCGGCGGAAACAAAGGACGCGGCAAGGAGAATGAACAGGGCGAGTTTCATGCGCGGGTGAGTACGCTGCCGCCATCGCCAATAATTCGAGCCAGCGAGAACGAATCATCCTCGTAAAGCCAGCGGTGCATCGCCGCACCGATGCGCGGCCATTCGTGATCAAGCATGGCAAACCAGGCGGTGTCGCGGTTTTCACCCTTGATGATCATGTGCTGGCGGAAGATGCCCTCGAACATGAAACCGAGGCGAAGCGCGGCGCGGCGGCTGCGTTCGTTGCGGGCATCGCACTTCCATTCCATGCGGCGGTAGCGCAGTTTTTCGAAACAGTGACGCAGCAGCAGAAAGCAGGCCTCGGTGTTGGCCTTGGTGCGTTGCGCGGCCGGCGCATACCAGATGTTGCCGAGTTCGGCCACTCCGTGCTCGGCGCGGATGCTCATCAACGAGATGCTGCCGAGGATGCGTTGCGTGGAGGTGTCGCACACAGTGAAGGCGATCACGTTTGGCGTGGCCTGCCATTCACGGAGGAAGGCGGCGTGCTCGTGAACATCCGCAAACGGGCCGCGTGGCATGTGGCACCATAGCTGGCGGGTGGCGTTATCGGCGTGCGAGATGGCGAAGAGTTCCTCCACGTCCTGCACGACATCGAGTGGAGTGAGTGTGATGAACCGGCCAGCAAATATCTCAGGTGCTGGCTGCGCACAGCCGGTGAGAGGTTCTGTGGAATCGTTGCCCATGTCAGTCTCGCGGTTGCACTTGAACGTCCGTCTTGATCGAATTCGCGATGAAGCACTGCTCGTGGGCGAGATGATGCAGATGGGCGATTTCATCCGCCGTCGGAATCTTCGCACCTCCCCAGATGATATGTGGTCGCAGGGTGATCTGGCTGATCCACAGAAGCCCTCGCTCATTCTTCGTCATCACGCCCTCGGCGTTGTCGTCGTAGCTTTCAGCGAGAAAACCGGCGTTGATGGCCACATGCAGGAACCAGAGCATGTGACAGCTTGCGACTGAGGCGACGAAAGCTTCCTCGGGATCGACACTGGCAGCATTCGACCATGGTGCAGGCACGATGTGCGGGGAAGGGGAGGCGGAGACGACAGCACCGCCGTCGAAGTGCCAGGCATGCTCACGCGAATACTGGCGCTTCAGAAAGTCGGGCCCGTGGTTTTGCCAATGGATGGCTGCGGTGTGTTTCGACATGGGGTGCTCAAGGTTGAGCGAGCCAGCGGGTGGCGTTTTCCATCACGCGCAGGGGCTCAGCTTGTTTGAAGACGGGATACGTTTCGTGACCAGGACGAAAATAGAACACCCGGCCTTTGCCGACACGCCACATGCTGCCGCTGCGGAAGTGTTCTCCTTTGTCCCAGCGCTCTTCGAGCACGACTTCATCCGGCTTGGGCACATGGAAAGGCTCGGAATACATCTCGGTCTGCGGAATGTCCCATTTGGCTGGCAATCCTTGCGCGATGGGATGCGAGGGCAGCAGCGTGGTGACATGACTCGGCGCGGCATCGGCTCGCCATGATGGAAACACGCACACAGGTGGAATGAGGCGGTAGCCACCTTCGATCTTCTCCAGCGCGGGCGTGAGCGGCGAATCGGCCTTCGCCATGTAACGTTTTAGCGGAGCCGTGAGGTCAAGTTTGGCCGTCGCACGCTCGGCTTCGGGGACGAGAGCGGGTGCATCCAGCTTCGCGCGCTCATGCATGAGCCGCATGAACGGCTGCGCAAAATGTGCGGAATGCAGCGCGATCAGGGCAAGCTTGCCGTCCATCACTCGTTGGACAACGCGTTCCGTGGCGGCAAGCGACACACGGCCATGCTGCTTGTGTCCCCACCAGATGATGACATCCGTGGCGTCCAGTGTCGCGGCATCGAGTCCCTGATCGGGTGTTTCGAGGTTCACGTTCTTCACGGTGAACCCAGGCTGCTTCGCCAGATGAGCGGCGATGGTCTCGCCGAGAAACAGATCGCCATACGCTTGCTTCTGCTCCGGCTGCTGCTCATCCCAGACCAGCACACGAACCGGGCCTGGATCGGCAGCTATCACGTTCGAATGAAAAAGCCCGAGCAGGAGGAGAACGCCGAGGAAGTGGAGTGTGTTGGGGGTGTTCATGGTGATGAAATCGTTTCAGGGCCGGTCTGCGTCAAAGCAACTTCTCAAAGCCCGCGAACGCGCCTTTGCGCATCATGGCGGTGCCAGTGGGCTGATAGCCGAGGCGAGGATACAGGGCCATGGCGGCGGGGTTTTGCAGGAAGGTGTCGAGGCGGATGCTGAGGCAGCCTTGCTCAAGGGCCACGGTTTCGGCGTGCTGCATCAGCAGCTTGGAAAAGCCGCGCCCTTGCTGGGATGGATGGACCATGAGGCGATGCACGGCTGCGGCAGGTTCGCTCCCAGCGCTCCACGTCATGCTCTGCCACAGCGGGTCCATGTTGTGGTCGATGGTGATGCTGGCAATGATTGTGTCGCCATCGCACAGGACATGCAGCGTGCCTGCCTCGATGTCGCGGGCGATGGTTTCTGCATTGGGATACACTTCGTCCCATTGCTCGATGCCTGCGGCGCGCATTCCGGCCACGCAGTCGCGCACGAGTTGCAGCAGTGCTGCTGCGTCGGCGGCAGTGGCTTTGCGGACGGCTGTCTTCATGGTGCGAGCCGTTTTGTCATGCGCACTGCGGGCAGCGTCAAGCCACCGCTCATCGGGATTTCGTAACGCTCGGCCTCACTGTAGCCACACACGAGATAAAGCGGCTCGCCGGCGAGTGTGGCGACGAGTTCGGCCTGTGGGAAGCCTGCGGCGATGATGGCGGACTCACAGGCGGTGAGAATGGCTTTGCCAATGCCGCGTCGTGCCCAGTCGGGATGAATGAAGAAAGCGCGAATGCGCGCTGGATCGGTCGCGGGATCAAGCATGGCATCTTCCGCAGCGCGGGCGGTGTCAGCACCAAAGAGCGACTTGCGCCGGCTCCAGCCGCCGCAGCCGATGATCACGCCTGCATCCTCCACGACGAAGTAGGTGCCATCGCTGATCAACTGACGATCCACGCCGAAGACCGGCCCCATGGCCGCCGCCATCTGCGCGGCGGAGTAATACGGAGCCTGGAGCACGCGCACGGAGAGAGGAATGAGTTCCTCCAGCGCGGGAACGTCATCCAAGGTGGCGAGGCGTGGTGTCCAGCTCATACATCATTCCTTTCTTCGCAGCACCATCCAGTCATCCGGCCTGCTCACTGGGTCAACGACGGGCAGAAAGCCCAGCGGCGCATAAACCGTGTGCGCATCACGGGTGGCGAGTGTCCAGGTTCGGACGGTTGCAAACTCGGGATGTTCCAGAAAATGCCGAACCATCGCCCGCCCGATGCCGCCGCCGTGATGCGCCCCATCGACAATGACATCGCACAGGTAGGCGAAGCGTGTGTTGTCGGAAACGAGGCGTGCGTAGCCGATTTGAATGCCAGCCGCATCAAACGCACCGATCACCAGCGCCGAATGTCGCGCGGCACGCTCCACCGTTTCGCGTGCGATGCCGGGCGTCCAATACGTGGCGGCCAGCCAGGCATGGACGCGCTCGAAGTCCATGGCCTCGATTCCTTCGCGAATGATGAAGTCGGGCGTGCTCATGAGCCTGCGGCATGGTGCCGCTACTTCTTCACCTCCGGTGGTGCTTGGAGCGGCGAGGTGTCGATGGTGGACTCGATGCCGCGCAGGATTTTGTCTGTGAACTGCTGTCCGCGCACCTTCACCTCGGGATGACTGACGGAGCCATGCCCACCGTCCGTGATCGGCACGAGCAACGAGGTGACACCGGCCTTTTGCAGCGCGGCATGAATCGCCTCCGCGTGCAGGAAGGCCACGCGTTGGTCCTTCGTGCCGTGGAAGGTGATGAACGGTGGGTCATCCTTGCTGACATGCGTCACCGGCGAGGCGGCTTTTGCCTCGGCTGTCTTTTCCTGCGCGTTTCCGCTCAGCAGTCCGCTTACCGCGTCGTCATTCCAGTTGGGTTTGCCGTCTTTGTCGAACATCAGCCCCTGCGTGAAGTCTTCCGGGCCGCACAGATTCACCACGCATTGCACGCGGCTGCTGAAGCTCGTGTTCGGACCGAGATCGCCTTCCAGCTCCTTCACATCGCCACTGGTGCCGAGCAGCGACGACAAATGGCCGCCCGCCGAGCTGCCCCACACAGCGATTTTGTCCGCGTCGAGGTTCAATTCTTTCGCGTGTGCGCGAATCCAGCGGATCGCCGCCTTGCAGTCATGCACCTGCGCCGGCCAGTGCGCTTCCTTGGTGAGACGGTAGCCGACGCCGACGGCGGCATAATCACCCGTGCGTGCGAATTGGATTCCAAGCGCCGCGTAACCGATGCGGTCGCCGTTCACCCAGCCGCCGCCGTGGATCATCGCGATGACAGGCAGCGGTTTGTCGCTGTTGCGCTTCTTCGGCAGATAGACGTCCACCATCTGCTTCGGGTTGGTGTTTCCGGCATACGGTTGATCGAGTTTGACCTCGACCTGGCTTTTCTCAGCGGTGCTGAGGACGATTTGTTTTGGCGCGGACAATTCCTGGGCCAGGACCGGCGATGCGGCGAGAAGGAGGAGTGGAAGGAAGAGTTTCATGACAGGTGAAGAACGTTACGAAGCAGACAACTTAGCGGCGTGTATAAATCAGCATCGACATGCCGAACACGGTTTCCTCGTATGAACGGCAGAATCCAAGTTTTTCCAGCACACGCTGAGAACGGCGATGATCGGGATGCACATCCGCGAACAGCGGCTCGTCAGCGAGATGCGTGTCGAACCATGCGAGCCACGCTCGACCGACCTCGACGGCATAACCCTGTGCCCAGCGCGATTTGGCGATGCGGAAACCGAGTTCAATGCGTTTTCCATCCGGCAGATGGTAGAGGCCCGCATCGCCGATGGCCTGGCTGCTTTCGCGATGGATGATGAGCTGCTTGCTGAAGCCGTGGCGGTCCTGATGCGCACGATAGGCCGCGATTCGGCGTCGCGTGTCGTCCAGCGTCGCATCCGGGCCGCTTGGGATGAAGCGCATCACCTCCGGGTCGGAAAGCCAGGTGAAGGCGTGCTCAGCATCGGCATCCTCGAAAAGCCGCAGGCGAGTGCGCTCGGTCTCGATGCAGTCATGGCGATGTCGTTCCCGATTCCATGCCACGGCCCTGGCTTCATGCTCTTTGATGAAGGCGTCCTTTCCATCCATGTAGGCTTCGAAGTCGTCGGGATGCTGGAGCGCCAGACTCTCCTTCAGGGAGCTGTAGGCTCGCGCCGCGACTGGATGAGCAATCATGTAATCGCGAAATGCCAGATGCCGCGTGGCACCTGTGCTTCCAGCCTGAAAGGCATGCACCTGATGAGTTCGGATGCCTGAAGCATCGTTCTTGTGGAAGTATCGGCGTCCAAGGATGCCAAACTCGCCCTTGGCCTCGTATTCGAGCCGCTCCATCGCAGCACGGCGTGCATCCAGCGCGTCGAGTTCATCGACTTCCATCAAAATGTCGATGATCGGTTTGGCCGAGATGCCAGGGATGGCGGTGCTCCCGATGTGATGAAGCGTCATAGCCATGCCGTGCAGGGTACGAATGATCTGATCTGCCTCGCTGGCATACCGCTGCTTCCACTCTGGGTTATGCGTGACAACTTGGTATCGCATCGGGGTGAAAGCAGGCGTCATGCGTTGCCTGTCTCCATGTGGAGACGCTTGGACAAATAGAGCTTCTGGTGCCCGTGAGAGTCCCAGTCTGGAATCTGGCCGACGATCTTAAAGCCATGCGCTTGATAGAAGCGGGGTGCTTGATACTCCATCGTATCCACATAGGCATGCTTGCAGCCACGCTTGATCGCCAGGCGCTCGGTCTCGGCCAGCAGTGCGGCACCGATGCCTTGTGAGCGCGATTCGGGACTGACCGCCATGATCGAGATGCGCAGCCACGACAACTGTGTCTCCGCAAACAGACCGCCCACGACGCGATCATCAGCCATGGCCAGCAACACGAGCGGCTTCGCTTCATGCTCCGGTTGCTGAAGCTTCTGCATGAAACCAGGGTTCACGGCCCAGTTGTGCCCGCGCAACCACTGGCGCACGAGATCGCAGCCTGGAGCCGATGAATCAGCGGCCTGATGCAGCGTGATGGAAGCGTGTTGGCTCATGGATGATGCGGAGGCGTGTCGTGCTCCAGCCGTTTGCCGAGGCTCACCACGTCATCGACGGCGAAGCCGATGGACTCATAGAAGGCGATCACGGCGGTGTTCGTGCTGCGCACCTGCAAATTGATCTTCGGACAGCCGACAGCGCGCAGCAATGCCTCCGCGTGGCTCATCAACTCACGCGCCAAGCCCTGCCGCTGATGATCGGGACGCACGGCGAGGTAGTTAATCCAGCCGCGATGGCCCTCATAACCTGCCATGCAGGTGCCGACGATCTCACCACCAAGTTCACCGACGAGAAACCACTCCGGGTTCACGCGGAGTTTGCGAGCGATGTCGCGCACGGGATTGTTCTGTGGCACGACGAGTCCGCAGGCATTCCACAGCGCGATGACCGTATCTTCATCCGAGGGTTGGAATGGGCGGATGTGCATCGTCTCCATGGCCTTTCTCACCTGATGTCTTGCTGCCGCAACCGCTCCCACGCCATCTCCACCCAGAAGAACTGCGAGTAGTACAGCTTCGTGTAGTCGTAATGCGCGATCACCTGCTCCACTTCGGCGGCGTGTTGCTGCAAAAGCGCCGCGTCAGGCAGCAGCGTGACGATCCATGCCGCCGCAGTGGGTTCGCGGATGAAGGCTGTCTCTTTGCCGCGACGTGGAGCCAGCTTCATGAAGTTTTTCAATTGCGCCTGCGCCAGAGCCACCGCCTCGTGCTCGGTCTGCTGCGGCTTCCATTCGGCGTTCATCACGCGCCAGTCCATCTCGAAGCGGCTTGTGTCCGCGTTGTCGAACTGCTGCGCGAGTGAAAGCCACTCAGTAGCCAGTTTCGCGCTCGCGACGAGTCCTTGGGCAAAGTCAGCCTTGAGCGCCGCGTCCGTCTCCAGCTCCCACAGGCCGCGCAAGCCGCCCACCGCCGCGCAGGAGGTCCAGTTGTGGTTCCTGGAATACCAAAACACCATGCCGCCGACGCAGATCTCGCGCTTGGAGAGCTGCTTCTCGCCGCCGCGCTTCTCCAGCTCCGCCAGATACATCGTGCGCCACTTTTCATCGCCGGTGACGCGATGCAGCATCTTCATGGTGAAGAGCATTCGAGCTGCTTCTTCAAAGTGGAAGCCGTTGAAGCTGCCGCGCACTTTGAAAGGCTCTTCGGCGGGCATTTGCCAGCCCAGCCGAACGACCTCCTCCGCTGTCTCAACGAGATGCTTCGCGATGCGCGTCTTCTCCGCCGCCGTGGCGATGTCCGACTCCCAGTAACGCCACAGGCCGAGGAACCACGGCATCGTCTGGTCATTCGAGCCCATCGGGTAATGCGACTTGCCATCCGTGCTCACACCGCGACCCACGAAGCCCTTCACCTCGCTGATCGAGTTCAGCAGCAGCAGTCCTTCCATCAGCTTGCGGGCCTTTGCGGCATCCTCCGCCGACTTCGTACGCTTCCAGCGATTCACCGCCGCATCCATGTAGAGGCCGTTGAACATCGCCCCGTTCTCAATCGGCGCCCACCAGCCCAGCGCGTTCGGTTTGCCCGCCTTGCACTCCTCCGGGGTCGGCAGCGAGACGTTGCCGTCCATGTCGGCGAAGTCGATCATGATCCCATACTTGTCGATGAAGCGACGCCACAGCTCACGGTGCGCCGATTCGGCGGCCTGGGAGGCATCAGCGGCGATGATTTGCACCGCAGAGATGGGGAGAACGCAGAGGAGGATGAATGAGAGGCGGGTCATGCGATTGTTTAGAGTTGGTTGATCATCGAATCAAACTCGCCGTTTCCGATTCATTCGCCACCTCATCCCAATCTCTCCACCAGCCAGTAAATTTTGAAGAGAATTTCACGCGGAAATGTGTGTGCCGCTAAAAAGCAGCTTTCCGCAACATGCTGCAAAATGAGTATGGTTGCCGCAAGGACACGAATCATGCGCGCCAGGTAGCTTACCGAGTTTTCTGCTCATCGCCTCCCTCAGACGATGTGAGCTAAACAGTCTTTGCCTCTTCATAGCCAATTCGCCACCGGGTCTGCTTGTTAACTTCTCCAGTTTGCCTTCGATGATTGCTCCCTGAATGAAAAGCTCTCTCGGTAATGGGCAGTCTTTGCCTGTTAATTCCTTTAGCTTGTCTGCAATCTGCCCTGAAAAATCACCAGTTGTAGAAACTGCATCTGCGGCGGCTCCCCAAAACCATTCTCTAAATTTAGCCCCATCAGGTGACTGAGAGATATCGACGCATCTGCCCAGCCCGAACTTCTCTACGAGAAGTCCAATATCGGGCAATGAAGCCGCGTTGAGCGCTGCGTTAAGCTCGTCCATCGCTTGATAAACTCTATGAAAACGCACCCTTGTTCCCCAGCGAGCTAGGGCAAGCTGCGCCAAGCCAGGTTCAAACTCGACAACGTCCACTCCCAGTTGGTCAGCCACAGAGTAATACTTTACAATGTTGACAATTCGCAGAAGCCTCTCTGCTGACCACGGAGCTTCGTGTCCTTGTGGATTTTGCTCACCCAGCCCAAAGAGATCCCGGATCAATTTGGATTTGGCTGTTTCGATCATTTCGCGGTGCATCTTGTTGTCATAAGAGACTGCTTTGACAGCATTTGCGACAACCTTATGAAACAGTCGAGGCAAGCGAAACTCCTTCGCAACAGCGTCCAAGTTTCCACCTAGCATGTCAGCTTCGGGGGCTGAGAGTATTTGCAGATTGCCGACCCCAGACTGCTCCACAACAAATGTCACCTCTGAATTCAGCGGTTCGCAAACGGGAATCAGTCTTTGTTCCCTGGTGAGATTAATGAATCTCTGGAAACCTAAAGCAGCCACGGCGGATCGAATCAATTGTGCCGGAAAGTAAACTTGGTCAAAAAGAAGCAATGCTCCTGCCAACACCCTTCGCGCAGTAACTGCTTTTTCGTCGAGTTCCCCTTTGGACCACTGCATTCCGGTTACGCAATTTGCGATGCTCGCTCCGCGTCGTTCCGCAGCTATATTGAAATGTTGGCCGGTGAAAACGTGATCATGGTAGATCTCAGTCAGGAAAACGCTCCTACACACTTTGTGAAATCGAGAGTGGCCGCCCTCTTTATCATAAGCCATGGCCAAGCAACGGCCCAACCAAGGGTGAAACTGTTCAGGCAAATACTCGTCACTGTCTTTGAAATTCACAGCCACAGTTGTTTGTGTGCGCCACTTGGGTGACTCATTCTCCAAGTTATTCACCACTTCATCGGCAAAGCGCCATCTGGTTGTATTGGAAGGGATGCTGTGGAGGGCGATCAGCACTGGAAACTGGGTAGATGTCCATTCCACAAGATGTCGGACCTTGAGTTGCTCCGATTGATTCTGCTCAATCAGTTTCGACGTTCCCTTCACCTGTAGTCCAAAGACCATCGGTGTCCTTAGTGGTGGGCAACCCGGGATCACATGTTGGACAAAAGCGTCGTAGCCGTAATCATCTCCTTGTGCCAAGCGAGTTGGAATGCAGGGGGAAAGATAATCCTCTACGGCTCTCTGCGCCGTCCTGCCGATTTCGTGCTGTTCTGGTATAGGAGAACCTAACATGGTTGAAAAATTCTGAAGGAAACACTGCTTCCATACAAGCACGCTCTGGGATCGCCATCAGGTATTTGGCATGCAATTGACGCTACAGCTTGTTCGGCACCACCTTCGTCCACGGGCTCCATGCACCCAGTGCGTGCTGCTGGATCTTGCGTTTCCATATCTTGTTCATGCAGAAGGCGTAGAGCGTGTCCTTGCCGTCGAGGGAGACGCCGGTGCCGCGGGCGCGGTTGGGGACGGCGAGGATGACCTGTCGTCGGCGCTGATCTGGATGCCGCTCTTCATGGCTGACTCACCGCTGCTCCAGCTTCACATTATCAATGAAGAGCGCCGTCTTCGTCGTGCCGAGGGAGCTGAAGAGCATGTAGCTGGCGTTGGTCCAGGTGGGTTTGCAGGGGATGGATTTGAAGTCGGTCTTGGTGCCGTCTTGTCGCGTGAGCGTCACGTCATACTTCGCGCCGCCGGTCGTGGCGGTGATCTCGATGCGGAGCCATTCGCCGGGTTTCAGCTCGGCGAGTTTGTGGCTGGCGGTGACGTTAGCGACGAGGATGCCTTTTTGCCAGCGGATGTAGGGTCCAGCGGCGAACTCGCCGCCATTGCCAGCGCGCATCTCGAAGAACCAATCGGCACCGGGCTGGGCCATGATGTCGAAGCTGACGTGGAAGGTGCCGGATTCCCATTTCGGGTAGATGTCGAGCACGGGGTCGTAGCTGTGTTTCAAGCCGGGCGCGTCCTGCACTTTGAGGCTGCGCTTAGAAAGGAAGTTGGCGGTGGTTTGCAGTGGTTGACCGTTGTTGACAGTGGTTTTCCCGGAACCAGAGGGGATGGGGGAAGAGACTTCGTCGGTCACGCCGATGCTCTCTCCTTTGTTTTCGCTGCCATACTTCGCTCCACGAACGCCGATCATACCCAGCGCGATGCGCTCGAAGTTCTGATCGACCTTGTAGGGTGGTGCGGGCCAGGGTTTCGCCTCTGTTTCCCAGGTGGGGTAGTCATGGCCCTTCGCGGCGAGTTCGTGCCACTTCGCGTCTGTTTTGTGGACTCCGGCCAAGGTGAGGTCCCAGGGCTTGAAGCCGAGCTTTTCGGCAGGTGAGCCGGGTTTGAGGCGGAAGTCGCGTTTGGCGATGTTTTCGAACATGGGATCGGCAAAGCGGCTGCCGTTGTCGCGGCCCATTTTGCGCCATTCATCCCAGGTGAACTTCGTCTTGGTCAGAAGCGCGGGGATTTTGCCGTCGGTGGGCCAGTAGAGGTTTTTGCGGAAGACGAGGCTGTCTTTGGGATCGCCGCGCTCAGTTTTGTCGAAGAACTTCCAGTTCCACTCGCCGCCATCGAGCAGCGGCGATGCGGGGTCCCATACGACGATGTTGTTCATGTAGCGAAAACGCAGGCGTGCTTCGTTTCGGGAGGCCTGGATCTGCGCGGAATTGCCAAAGGCGAAGATGTTGTTCCGCACGGTATTGAAGTAGCCGTAGTGCTGGTGAAAGCCGGCGTTCCAGGTGTCATGCACGAGGTTGTTTTCCATCAGCGTGTCACTGGCGCCTTCGTCATTATACAGACCCCAGCCGCCGTAGCGATGGCTGGCGATGTGATGCACATGATTTCCGCGAATGATAGTGCCGGGCGAGGTGCCGAGGCCGTAAAAGCCGCCCATGTCGCTGAGGTAAGCCCAGCCGAGATGATGGATGTGATTGTTCTCCACCAACGTCTCGCGCGAGGCAGTGTCGCCATAGCCCCAGTTCCATCCGGCGCTGATGCCGGTGTAGTAAAAGTCGCCGATGTCGCAATGCGTGACCGCGCAGTGCTGCGTGTGCGTAAAGACCACGCCGCAAGCGCTCGGATGCAGCCGCCCGCCGTGCTGCATGATGCAGTCATCGACGATGATGTGATGATTCACCCGTTCGTCTTCCGGGCGTTTCGTTTCGCCGACATACACGCCACCGCCTCCGAGGTCGTGGAGGTGGCAATGCTTCACCGAGGAGTTGGCGCAGCCATTCTTGAACCAAATGCCGTGCAGACCGGTGTGAGCGATCTCGCAGTTCTCGAACTGAATGCCGCGCGAGTCCTCGATCTCGATGCAGCCATCGCTCGTCGTTGCAGCTTGGCCATCGTGCAGGCCATCGGCGGGATACAAATGCTGGCTGTATTGAAACGAGATGCCTTCAAAGCGCACGTCGTGAGCGCCTTTCATGACGATGAACTTCGTCACCAACGGCGCGATGACTTCGGCCTTTGGCATGTCCTCGCCGGGCAGCGGCAGGTAGAGCACTTCGCCCTTCGCCTTGTCGAGGAACCACTCGCCCGGCGCATCGAGCGCGGCGCGGTAGTTCTCCATCCAGAAGCGCTGATCCGGCTCGAACTCGACGAAGGGATAGCGCGAGCGGCCTTTGATCTGCACGGCGAGCGCTTCGTCGTTCAGCGCCTTGATGCGACACTGCCCCACGGCCCAGGCATGAGTCACGGTGAGCAAAACGTCGTCTCTCTCGGCCTGCGGGATGGCTTTGAGCACCTCAAATTGCTCCGCCGGGATGCTGAAGGCGTGGAAGTTCATGTTCTCCTTCAAATCCGGGAACACACCCGCGCCGACGGCCTCGGTGATGTGGTGGTAGCCTTTGTTCGGCGAGCGGGCGAGCGTGGCGCGGCGGCCATTGATCCAGAGCTGCTCAAACTTCCACGCCTTGTCCGGCAGCAAGGCTTTCCACTTCACTCCTTCTTTGACCCAGCCAGTGATCGGCTTCCCAGCCATGAAAATGGCGTTCTTGCCGCTCCACGTCACCTGCGAATCGTCTTTGCCGAGCGTGATCGTCTCCGTGATCGGATGCACGCCGTCTTCGACGATGATGCGCACGGGTTTGGGAGCTTTGCGGGCCTGTTCGAGCACCGCAGCGAGGTTGCCGGGCTTGAGTGTGAGATCGGTGGCGGAAGCGGCACAGACGAAGAAAAGCAAGAGGCAGCAGGAACGGATCATTGCAGGACAGTGGATGGCGCATGGGAGGCTTCAAGAGCAGGAATGTGCGCCGAGGTGATTTTAGTCGCCACCAGCGTGCGTTTCGCTACTGTCCGCCGCCTTTTTCATGTCCCAGGAAGCTCCGCATCATCACCCGCCGCCGTTTGACGTTCCCAGCGTCGAGGAGATGACTGCGCTTCTGCCGCAGTATAAGTTTGAAAAGCTGGCGGCCTACGGTGGCATGGGGGCCGTGTTCAAGGCGCGGCAGGAGAGCCTGGACCGGCCGGTGGCGATCAAAATCCTGCCGCCGGAGTTTGGTGCGGAGAAGGACTTCGCCGATCGCTTCAAATCCGAGGCGCGTGCGATGGCGAAGCTGAACCACACGCACATCGTGGGGGTGTATGACTTCGGCATCACGACGGGCGGGCATTTGTACCTGGTGATGGAGTGGGTGCAGGGGCACACGCTGCATGAACTCATTCACAAGGGCAGCCTGCCGGTGCGGAAAGCCGCCAGCCTGGCCATGCAGCTCTGCGACGCGCTGGCCTACGCGCACAATCACAAAATTCTGCACCGCGACATCAAGCCGGGCAACATCATGGTCAATGAGGACGAGCAGGTGAAGGTGGCCGACTTCGGCCTCGCCCGGCCGATCACAGGCGAGGCGGAGGAAAACCCGTACGGCACGCCGGACTACGCGGCGCCGGAGATTCTCGGCAAGGGCGCGGTGGACCAACGCGCGGACATCTTCGCCGCCGGCGTGGTGCTTTATGAAATGCTCGCAGGCCGCGTGCCGCAGCATCCACGGCGCTCGGTGCAGGAATTTGCACCGCTTTCCCCACGCTGGGATGAACTGATCGACAAGGCCACGCATCCCGAGCCGGAGAAGCGTTTTCAGGACGCGCGTGAATTCCGGGCGCACATTTCGATGCTGGTCAACCAGTCCGCGCAGGCTGCCGCCGTGACCGTGGTGGAGGTGGTGGAGGATGCGCCGAAGGTGAAGGCCGCGCTCCAGCCACTGCATTTGGTGTTGATCGGGACGGCGGTGATCATGATCGGCATTGTTCTTGGTGCGATGTTTAAATCAGAACCAGATCCGAAACCTGCGGCAGTTGCTTCTGTCCGACAAACACCCGAAGAAGCCGCAGAAAAGCTGGAGCCGCAGGCTTCGAAGATTGAAGAGAAGGTCAGCAAGCCGGAGCCTGTCGTGGTGATGCCGGCACCAGAACCGGAAAAGAAAACACCGGAACCGCTCGCCAAAAACATGACCGCTGCGACGCCTGCGCCTGCTCCGATGCCAGCGCCCGCGCCGCCACCCGTTCCGGCCCCGGAAACGCCGCTTGAGGCCATTCAGAAACTGGAAGAACGGGATCCGGAGCTGGCGCAGTTGGTGGCGGCATTTGGCGAGGAATGGTCGGCCAGTGAGGAGATCGACGCGGAGCCGGAAATCCAGGAACTGGCCGGCAAATACATTCCGGCGCTTCAGCGCAGCCTGAACGGACTCATGCCGGAGCAGCGTGATCATCTTCTCAGTGAAATCTCGCATGTGGCGAACCGTGAGCCGTTGAATGAACCGGAGCCGTCATGGCCCTCTGTGCTGAACACCTTGCGCAAAACCTATGAGGTGCAGCTCGAAACGATTCAATCCACTGCGGACTCCGCCGCACAGAAAATGCGTGCCGCGCAGTGCGAACTCGTGCAAGCCAGGGCGAAGGAACGCGCCGCCGCCGGCAAAGTGGAGGCTGCCAAGCGGGCGGAAGCCGTGGCGGCGGAACTGGCGAAACTCCGCGCAGCGCCATCCTTGAAGGCATTGAAGCAAAACGTGGCTGACGGCGGCAGTTTGGGAACTCAGCGGATGCCGCCAACTTCCATCCGTTGAACGCAGGCAGGGCAGACGACCTTTGTGTTTGTGCTCGCCGTCGTGGCCGAGGCTGGGCATAATAACAAATATGGCTGAAGAAGCTTCCTCCAGTGACCCACTATCGTTCGATGTGCCTAGCATCGAGGAGATGACCGGCTACCTGCCGCAGTTCAAATTTGAAAAGCTGGCAGCCTGCGGCGGCATGGGCGCGGTGTACAAAGCCTGGCAGGACAGCCTTGCCAGGTGGGTGGCGGTGAAAATCCTGCCGCCCAAATTTGGAGCAGAACAGGGGTTCGCCGACCGCTTCAAAACCGAGGCGCGGGCGATGGCGAAGCTCAATCACACCAACATCGTGGGCGTGTACGACTTTGGCATCACGCCGGGAGGTCATTTGTTTCTCGTGATGGAGTGGATCGAGGGACGTTCGCTGCACGACCTGATTCACAAGACCAACCTGCCGCTGCGCAAGGCCACGAACCTGGCCATGCAGCTCTGCGAGGCGCTGAGCTTCGCGCACCAGCACGGCATCATCCACCGCGACATCAAGCCGGGGAATATCATGGTCAACGACGCCGACCATGTGAAGGTGGCCGACTTTGGCCTGGCACGTCCCACGAATGAAACAGAGGAGGACAACCCGATGGGCACGCCGGATTACGCCGCGCCGGAGATTCGCGGCGGCAGCGTGACGGATCACCGTGTGGACATTTTTGCCGCCGGGGTGGTGCTCTACGAGATGCTGACAGGCCGCGTGCCGGAGACTCCGCGCCGCCCGGTCACGTTGTATGCCAAGATTTCGTCCCGCTGGGACGAGATTATCGCCAAGGCCATCCATCCCGATCCCGAGAAGCGCTACCAGGATGCGGGTGAGTTTCGTGCTTATATCAATGCGGCGATGAAGCAGGAATCCGGCGTTTCGCCACCGGATACTGCCGATCACAGGCCGAAGGGCCCTCCGCAGAAGAAAGCCGCTGCAATGACGCAAAAGCAGCAGATGGGACTGACGCTTGGCTTCGTGGGACTGGTGCTGGTGGCACTGCTGGCGTTGATTTTCTGGCCCACAGCGCGGAAAACCGCCGCCACGAGCGCTGGTGCGGCGGAGGCCACGCCGGAAGAGATCCAGCAGGTGATTGTGACGCTGGAAAAGAGCGATCCCGAACTTACCCGGCTCCTGAACTCGTTTGCGGACGATTGGGCGGCCAGCGGGGCTGGCAAAAGCTCGGCCACCGCTGAAAAGCTGCGCGCGGCACTCAACACGGCGATGCAGGCGAAAACGAAAGACCGCGCGGAGGCGGCACGGCGCGCGGAAATTGTGACTGCGGAGCTGGCGAGGCTTCAGGGAGCGCCTTCCTTGAAGGCATTGAAGCAAAACGCCGCCAAATAGCGGGTGACCGGCATGGGAGCTTTTCAAGGGTTTTTCTTGCCAAACTCCCGCGTATTTCGTCTCATGCTGCCACCATGAAGAAATATATCACTGAACTTATCGGAACCTTCTTCCTCGTCTATGCCGTCGGTCACAACGTGATCGGTGGAAACCCGCTCGCTCCCATCGGTATCGGTCTGGCGCTGGCCGTCATGATCTATGCCGGCGGACACATCTCCGGCGGCCATTTCAATCCTGCTGTCACCGTGGCCGTCTGGCTGCGCGGCAAGTGTGATACAAAGGACGTGGTGCCCTACATCCTCTGCCAGGTCGTCGGTGCGGTGCTGGCCGCTGTGGCGGTAAGCTGGCTGCGCGGCAAGGCGGCGGCTCCGGCGGATTTTGAACTGAGCAAACTGATCGTGGCCGAGATCATCGGCACCTTTGCGCTGGCATGGGTGGTGCTGAATGTCGCCACCACGAAGGCGAACGCGAACAACAGTTTCTACGGTGCGGCGATCGGCCTGACGGTGACAATGGGTGCCTTTGCCGTGGGCGGCATTTCGGGCGCGGCCTTCAATCCGGCGGTCGCCACGGGTGCCGTCGCGATGAACATCCTCAAAGGCGGCCAGCTTTGGGCCTACTGGGTGTTCTGCATCGCCGGTGCCGGTGCGGCGGCCTTTGTGTTCAACAAGCTGAAGGTGGACGAGTAACTCGGGTCTTCAGCACAGCATTCAAACAAGAAGCCGCCACCCAGTGATGGGTGGCGGCATGGTTTTGAAGATCAGCGGAAACTCTTCGCGAAGTCATCGGCGGTCGCTTTCGCGACGACCTTGGTCTTCTGGAAGGTCGAGGCCTCGCCTTTCTCGATCAGGATGCGCTCGTAGTCGGCGGAGGACATCGGCAGCTCGATCGTTTTGTCCTGCCAGGTGGAAAGCAGGATGGCATTGGCCAGTTCGACACTGCGGATGCCTTCTGCGGCGGGTGAGAGGAGCAGCTCACCCTTCAAAATGGCGTTGGTGAAGTTTTGCAAAATCTCGACGTGCTGTCCGCCAGTCTGCTCGACGGGGATGTCCATGTGCCAGCTTTCCGGCATGGCGAAGGCGGCCTCGGCTTCCATGCAGAACTTGCTCATCGGCTGGCGGTTGCGCTGGAAGTGAATGCGCGTGCCGTCGGTCACGGTCAGGCGGCCCTGCTCGGCGGAAATTTCGAGCTTGTTGATGCCCGGCGCTTCGCCGGTGCTGGTGACAAACGTGGCCGTGGTGCCGTTGTCGTATTGCATGATCGCAGTGACATCGTCCTCGACCTCGATCTCATGGAAGCGGCCGAACTGGCAGAAGCCGCGCACCTTTTGCGGCATGCCGAACAGCCATTGGAACAGGTCGAGGTTGTGCGGGCATTGATTCATCAGCACACCGCCGCCTTCGCCCTTCCAAGTGCCGCGCCAGCCGCCGGTGGCGTAGTAGTAGTTGGTGCGGAACCAGTTGGTGACCTCCCAATGCACGCGGCGCACCGCGCCGATCTCGCCGGAGTCGATCAGTTCTTTGACCTTCTTGAAGCAGGCGTTGGTGCGCATGTTGAACATGGCGGCAAAAATCTTGTTCTTGTCCGTGTGCGCGGCGATCAGACGCTCGCAGTCGGCTTTATGCACGGAAATCGGCTTCTCCACCAGCACATGCAGCCCCGCCTTGAGCGCCTCGATACCGATGGTGGTGTGGCTGAAATGCGGCGTGCAGATGAGAATCGCGTCCAAGTGACCGCTGCGGATCATCAAGTTCACGTCAGTGAAGGCTTTTTCGCCTTCGATCAGGTTCGGCAGCGTACCGACGCTTTCGCAGAGCGCGGTGACGCGCAGCCCGGGCACCTTGCCTGCACGAATGTTCGCAAGGTGCGCCTTGCCCATGTTTCCCAGCCCAACAATGCCAATTCTGACGGTTTCCATGGCGCGAGGGTAGCAGGCCGGTCGGGACGGTCAAGCACTCCGCAGTTGCGCATTGGGTGGCACGCCTGCATTTTCCAGCATGCGACCGCCACGAAGCCTCACGACCCGGATCATCCTCGTCATGGGATGGCTGTCGGCGCTGTGGAGCACACACCTCATGGCAGAAGATCTTCGCATCGGCATCATCGGCCTCGACACCTCGCATTCAGAGCAGTTCACGCTGCGCCTGAACGATCCGGCCAATCCCAATCACATCCCCGGCGCACGCGTTGTCGTCGCCTTCCCAGGCGGCAGTCCTGACATTGAGGAAAGCAAATCGCGCATCGACGGCTTCACCGCCACGGTGCGTGACAAGTTTGGTGTGCGAATCGTCGGCAGCGTGCCGGAGGCCTGCAAGGACGTGGACGCCATCCTGTTGCTCAGCCTCGATGGTCGTCCGCGGCTGGAGTTGATTAAACAAGTCATCGCCGCAGGCAAACCGGTGTTCATGGACAAGCCCGTCGCCGCCACGCTGAAGGATGCCGTGGAGATTTACAAGCTCGCCGCCGCCGCCCAGGTGCCTGTATTCAGTGCCTCCGCCGTGCGCTGGTATCCCGGCGTGCTCGAAGTCGCCAACGCTGAACAAACGCCCGCGCGTGGTGCCATCTCCTACGGCCCGGCGCACGTGCTGCCGCATCATCCCGATCTTTTCTTTTATGGCATCCACCCCACCGAGGCGCTGTTTACCGTCATGGGCGGTGGCTGCCTTTCCGTGACCCGCACGACCACACCTTTCGAGTCCATCGTCACCGGCCTGTGGTCAGGTGATCGCACCGGCACGCTGCACGCCATCCACGAAGGGGCGAAAGGCTACAAGCTCATCCGCTTCGGCGACGCCCAGATCACCGAGCAGAAATCCGAAGGGGATTACACCCCGATGCTGCGCGAGATCATCAAATTCTTCCAGACCAAGCAGCCGCCCGTCTCTCCCAAGCAGACGCTGGAGATCTACGCCTTCATGGAAGCCGCCGAAGAAAGCAAACGCCGCGACGGCGCGCGCATCACGCTGCGCGAAGTCATGGTCAAGGCCGGTGCTCCTGAAGCCTGGCTGCCCGAAGATGGCAAAGCCAGGCCGCCACAGCCGAAATCGGTGCCCAAGGGGCTGCCGCAGCCCGGCGGCTCGTGATCACTCCGCGTTCTGCACCTGCTCACGGATCTTTTCGAGCTCGGTCTTCGCGGTGACGACGTGATGGGCGATCTCGGCATTGTTGCACTTCGATCCCATGGTGTTGAACTCGCGGAAGAATTCCTGCAGCAGGAAATCGAGGCTGCGCCCGGCAGGAGTGTCGCCATCGAGATAGGTGCGGAATTGTTTGATGTGGCTCGCGGCGCGCGTGAGTTCCTCTGAGATGTCGGTGCGATCCGCAAAGAGGGCGATTTCTTTGACCAGACGTTCATCATCAAGCGGCAGCGGCAGTCCGGCCTCTTCCAGGCGCTGACGCAATGCTTTGCGCTGATGCTCGGGGACGGTGGCGGCTTTTTCGCGAATCGACACCAGAAGCGATTCGATCGCGGCAAGTCGGGATTCGATGTCCGCACGCAGGCTGGCACCCTCCGCGGCGCGCATGATGTTCAATTGCTTCAAAGCGGCAGCCAGCGCCTCCTTAATCACCGGCCAGGCCTCCTCGGCCGCGATTTCGGTTTGAGCCATATTCATCACACCCGGCAGCCGCGTGATGTCCACCAGCGCCACCTCTGAGGGAATATCCAACTTCAAGGCCAGGGCGTGCATCGCATGAAAATAATTCGCCGCCAGCACATGATCGACACGTATGGTGTCCGCTGCCATGGCGGCGGCTTCTTTGCGGACGGCGATGTTCACTCGTCCACGTGAAACGGTGGCGGAAACATCGGTGCGCACCGCGTTTTCGAGCTCCGCGAGCTCACGCGGCAGATTCACCGCCACTTCGAGCTGTTTGCGGTTCACGGAACTGCATTCCACGCTCCACGTCACGCCTTCGCGCTGCGCTTCGCCCCGGCCAAATCCTGTCATGCTTTTCATAGACATCAGATGGAGCGAAATTTGCTTCCGGTAAAGTCTTGGATGGAGGTGTCGCACATTCGCCGAGATTCTGGTTTGCAACGCCGCGCCTGCTCCCTAGTCTCGCCCTCCCTATGGCAAAAACGGCTCTTGGCAAAGGTCTCGGCGCGCTCATTTCGTCATCCACTTCGGTGACGGGAGTTTCGCGCCTGCCTGCCCTCGCCCAGCCGGCACCTGGAGATGTGGTGCAGCGGGTTTCGCCGGATCAAATTGTTCCCAGCCCGCTTCAACCGCGCAAAGAATTCCAGACCGAGCAGCTCACTGAGCTAATGGAGTCCATCCGCGAGCATGGCATCATCCAGCCGTTGATCGTCCGCCGCGTGAACGGCAAGCTGGAGCTCATCGCCGGCGAGCGCCGCTACCGTGCGTCACGTGAACTCGGCCTCAAGGAGTTGCCCGTCATCGTCCGCGAAGCCAGCGACAAGGACGTGCTGGAGATGGCGCTCATCGAAAACCTCCAGCGCGAGGGGTTGAACGCCATCGAGGAAGCGCAGGCCTACTCACGCCTCGCGAAGGATTTCCACATGCGCCAGGAGGACATTGCGCAGCGTGTCGGCAAGAACCGCGCCACCGTGGCCAATACCATGCGCCTGCTGGAACTGCCCGTCAGCATCCGCGACATGCTCGTATCGAGCAAAATTTCCACCGGTCACGCCAAGGTGCTGCTCATGCTCAAAAAGCACGACGAGCAGGAGCGTGTGGCGCAGCAGGTGGTCGCCAAGGGACTCACCGTCCGTGCCACGGAGAAGGTGATTGATGTCATCCTGCATCCGCCGCCGCCGCCGAAACCCAAGCCGACGGAAACCGATTTCGCCCGCGCTATCGAAGCCGTGGAGCAGAAGCTCATCCAGCATCTCACCACGAACGTCGGCATCCACCACGCCGAGAAAAAAGGCCGCATTGAAATCGACTACTACGGTGTCGAAGATTTGAACCGCATTCTGACGGTGCTTGGAATCGAGGAAGAAGCATTCGCCGAAGAATAACCCGCTTGGATGACGATCATGAACACGCGTCGTGATTTTTTACTCGTCATCGTGTCCTGCCTTTTGATGGCATGTCATTCTGAGGTCAAATCAGCCGATGACGCCGATGTCCGCGCCTTCCTCACCCGCTACTTCTCCGCCTGGTCGGCCAAGGACATGGACGGCTATGGCACCTGTTTCCATGAGCAGGCCCGCATCACCTTCGTGCATCAAGGTGCGCCGCAGACTCAGGGCCTCACCGATTTCCTCCACGGCCAGAAGCTCAGTCACGCCACCACGTCCGTGCCGATGACCGAAGTGCCCACGGACATGAAAATCCTCCGCGACGACCGCACCGCCCAGGCTAGCGTGCGCTGGAAACTCACCAAAGGCGCCGAAATCACCACGGGCACCGATTGTTTCACGCTCATCAAGACTTCCACAGGTTGGAAGATCATGAGTCTCGTCTTCTACAACGACTGACCGGCAACCGAGAATCACGCATGTCACGCACCTCATCCAAATCTCCCGCTGCGGACTCCGCCGCTTCCGCACGCGGCACCCGCATCTTTCTTGGCCTCTCATGCTTTCTCGCTGGAGCGGCCATGATGGTCATCGAAATCTGCGCGTATCGTCTGCTGGCGCCTTTTTTCGGCAATAGCGTCTATACCTGGACCGCCTTGATTGGCGTCATCCTCATTGCCTTCAGCGCCGGTGGTTATCTCGGTGGGCATCTTGCCGACCGCAAGATGGCGCTCGATCTGCTCGGCTGGCTGCTGGCAGGCTCCGCCGTGCTCACGTTCTTCATTCCAGCCTTGCACACTGTCTTTGCGGTCAGCCTGAGCGCCAGCGGCCTCATCGCCGGGCCGGTCACGATCTCGCTGCTGCTCTTCGCGATTCCTGGCGTGTTGCTCGGCGCGGTTTCACCGGCGGCGGTCAGGTTTTACAGCCTCACGCTCAAAGACACGCACGTTGGAGCTGCCGCAGGCACCATCAGCATGCTTGGCTCGCTCGGCAGTTTCGTCGGCACCTTCCTCTCCGGCTTCTTTCTGCTCTCCACCTTTGGGGTGCGCAGCATTTTCTTCGGAACGGCGTCACTTCTGCTGGTGCTGGCCGTTGCGGCGTTCTTCCTCGCCAAAAACACGCTCAAACAGCAGGCCCCGGTGATTCTGAGCGGCATCTTCGCCTTTGCGATGAGCTGGATGACCGTGCCGAAGCCGAAGCCTGGTGTTATTTACGAGCACGAGTCGTTTTACCATCACATCGAGGTCAGCGAACAGACCGAAGGCAAAGTCACGCGCCGCGTGCTCCAACTCGATTCCACCATGGAAGGCGGCATGGACGCCAATACCGGCGATCTCATCCTCCCCTATCAGGAATACTGGAAGCTCGCCCTGCTGCGTGAGCCGGCGAAGGTGGGCAGTGCGCTCTTCATTGGTGCAGGAGCCTTTGGCATGCCGGAGAACGTCTCGCGTGATTTTCCTGAAGCCGTCGTCGATGTCGTCGAAATCGACCCCCATGTCATCGAAGTCGGCCGCAGATTCTTCAAGCTCGATGAACATCCGCGCGTGAAGGCCCACGCCGGTGATGCGCGTCGCTACCTGCTGCAAAACAACGGCAAAAAATGGGATCTCATCTTTGGTGACGCCTACAACGGCATCCGCCAGATCCCGCCTCACCTTGCCACACGCGAGTTTTACCAGCAGATCGCCGATCACCTCGAACCGAAGGGTGTTTTCATCATGAACCTCATCGCCTCAGTCACCGGGCCGAAGTCGGAGCTGACTTCCGGGATGCTTGCCACCGTGCGCCAGGTGTTTCCCCATGTGGAGATCTTTTCCATCGGCTACCGTCGTGACGAAACACAAAACGTCATTCTCATGTGCTCGCGTGAGGATTTGAAGCCGCTCATCGCTGATCGCTATGTCACGCCGGGTTCCTGGCAGGAGCGCCTCATTCGCACCCATGTCCCCGCCGGGACCGTGCCACGTTCCGCCTACGTCTTCACCGACGACCACAATCCCGTCGATGCCATCATCGCACGCGGTTTGCTGGAGTAACAGGAGCGGGGCCATCCTGACCCCGGCTTGAGGGATCAGGATGATCCCCCTCCTATTTCAACGGCTTCGCAACCGGCGCCAGTGGCCTTGCCACGAACGCATCAAACACCAGCACACCTTTGAGGGCATCCACCGCGCGTTCGAGCTGCTTGTCGCCGAGATTCGCCAGCTCCAGTGCCGCCGCCTCACCCGTGCCGTGTGAGGCTCTCCACTTGGCGATTCGGCTTTCTTCGTCGGTGGTCAACGCGGCGACAATGTTCGGCTCCACACCGTTCTCGTGGATCGTGCGATGGCTGGGCGTGTAATACTTCGCCGTCGTCAGCCGCATCGCCGCGCCGTTCTTCATCGGCAGAATCGTCTGCACGCTGCCTTTGCCAAAACTCGTCGTGCCGACGATGATCGCGCGCTTCAAGTCCTGCAACGCACCCGCCGTCAGCTCCGAAGCACTGGCGCTGCCGTGATTGATCAGCACCGCGATGGGATACTTGCGCGGTTCTTTGCCCCCGCGTGATGGGGTGCGGAATGGCGGCGGATTCTGGGAGGCCACACGGCCCTCCGTGGTCACCACCACCGTGCCTTCCGGCAAAAACTCGCCGCAGATCGCCACCGAACTGTCCACCAGACCGCCGGGATTGTTGCGCAGATCGAGCACGAAGGCCTGCATGCCTTCTTTTTCCAGTTCATCGAGGGCTTTGCTCAGCTCGCGTACTGTCGGAGCATTGAACTGCGAGATGCGTGCGTAACCGATCTTGTACTCGCCCGCCATTTTCTCCGCCAGCAGCATCGGGTCATGGATGGAGGTCTCCGCCAGCGTCTCGTGCTTCACTTTGAACTCCAAAAACTGCTTGGTGCCCGGCCGCCGCACGGTGAGCCGCACTTCCTCACCTGCCTTGCCCTTGAGCAGTTGCATCGCTTCCGCCACGCCCACGGAGTCCGTCAGCACGTCGTTGATGCGCACAAGCTGATCGCCCGCCAGCACTCCCGCCGCATTTGCCGGCCCGTCTTCGCGCACGGTGATGATCGTGAGTTGGTTTTGCCGCAGTGCGATGGTGATGCCTATGCCCTCCGACGTGTCGCTCTGCTCGCGCTGCATGTCTTCAAACAGCGACTTGCCCATGTACTCGCAGTGCGGGTCCAAACGGCGCAACATTCCTTCCAGCGCCCCTTCCACCAGCTCCTCATAGGTGATCTTGGATTCATCCACATAGTTCTGCCGCACCATCTCCATCGCCCGAGTCAGCATCTCCATTTGCACATACGCATCCTCCGGCGGCGGCTTCACGGGTGGAGTTGTGGGCGCTGGAACTGGTTTCGTGGCGGGCTTGGCTTCGGCTGGTTTCGCCGCGGGTTTGGGCGTGGGGATCGCAGCCGGTGCTGCTGGAGCAGGAGCCGGAGTTGTCGGGGCCGCGTGAAGACTCACGCTGACAATCGAAATCAGAAGAAGTGCGGGGGCGCAACGCATGGGTACACCCTGCATGATTTCATGCGCCTGCGACAGGGGAAATTCACACCCGGATCAGGCGGTGCAGGGGGATCGTTTCATCCGCGCGGGTGAAAGCGCAGCTCGTTGAGCCAGTTGAGTTTCTGGTTCGCCGAGTCGTAGAACTCGATGTCCATCAGGCAGTCGGTATCGGGAAAGAGATCGAGGGGGATCACCACGCGCAGGCCGTCGAGAATCGTGTCTTGCGCGGGCATTTGAAAGCGATAACCAACGGACAGCAGGCCGTCCCCTGAATACTGAGGGTCGTTGCAGGGAATGAACTGCTTGTTGTCGGCCCGTTTGAAACGCAGCAGGAAAGTACCCATCTGGCTCCGGAGTGGTATGGCAGTGATGTCGAACACAAACTCCACCATGCGGCGGCCGGACTTGTCCGTGCTGCCTGTGACCTGCACACGGTCGGGATGGCAGGCCATCATGCGGAGCGCAAAGTCAGTGGTGCTCGGCTGAGACACTGTGCTGCCATTCACGGCCTGGACTTCCATGCGCAGCGTGTATTCGCCCGGCGGCAGGCCGATGGAGCGCATGGGGATGAAACCGTGCAGCACACCATCCGCGACCGTGGTCTGAAAACCAAGGCCGCCATCGGGCGAACGCTGATTGCGGTCAAGCGTGGCAACAGCCTGTCCATTGCTGTCTTTCACCCAGCCGTTGAAACGCGTGCCTGCGTCATCGGGCAGGCCGACGGGCCTGGCCGTGATGTAGATGCCCAAGGTGCCATCGAGCGCCTGAAACCAAGGCGATACCGTCAGGTCGGCGATGGCGGCAGCGGGAGCTGACGCTGGAGGTGTAGTGGTGCCGCTGTGCCCGTAAGGCACGGGGATGGCCGTGGGCGGGACGGACGCAACTGATGGCAGGGTCACCGGCGCGGACTTTTGCTTCCATTGCTTGAACAGCCACGCTCCGCCGCCCAGTGCGGCGAGTCCCAGAAGAACCAGTACGATGGAACCCAAGATCCACGCGGACGAACGCACAGGTGCAGCGACGGGTGGTGGTGGCGTCGGTGGATCGACAGGCGGTGTGATCACTGTGGCAGGCGCTGTAGCTGTCTGATCCGCTCCGCAATGCTCGCAGAACCTGTCACCAGCCTCGATGGCCTGGCCGCAATGAATGCATGGCACGTTTGGCATGGAACGACGTTTGAGTTGGTGGCGAGGCTACGCCGCCGCACCGTCGCTGACAACGCAAAATCCTGAGCGTGAAAATGCGTGTGGTGTGGCAATACTGGTCCCATGCCCATTCCACCCCCAGAGCGACCTTTGCCGCCTGAGCACCCAGGCGCGGCTCGATTTCCGAAGAACCTGCGGGATCTCATCGGCTGGTCCGCCACACGGGTGACGCAGGAGGTTGGAGCGCCGGACAGTCAGCACGCAGGTGATAAATGGTTCATCAAAGATGACGGCCTCGGCCAGCGCTACATGCGTCAGCATGACGGGCGCATCATCCCGCAGCATTGGTTTGGTCCCCGTGCTCCGCAGGGCATCGCGTTGGGGCAGGCATACGCGGTCTGGCGCTACAACAACTATGGTAGAGGCAGCGTGGGCCTCCTCTACCTGATCGATTCACCCGAAGGACAGGTGGTGGTGGATGTGGACGCCTATCCGATCAACGCGGTGTTTTGAGTCGATCTACCCTCACTCCAGCGTGATCCCACCCCAGTAGGCGAACTCCATGTTCCAGCCACTGGCATGCGCCTCAAGCCGCACGGTGACTTCCTGGCCCTCATACTTCGCCAGATCGACCTCCACGGTCTTCCAGCGCGGCTTCTCATGGTCCACGGCCACCTCCTTGACGACTTGACCGTTGACCACGGCTTTGACGATCCAATCGCCACGATCATCTGCCGCGACGCTGAACTTCAGCTTCGTCTTCTCCACCTTCATTTTGCGCTCAAAGCTCGCGGGCGTTTTCTTGTCCGGGAACGGGTGCATGAGCAGCACGTTCGTTTTGCCGTAGTATTCGCCGAGTTTCACGGGCGTGCGCTCAAAGTCGGGCGCGGAAACCTTCCACTCGGGATTCCACAGGCTCA
The DNA here is from genome assembly GCF_034366625.1 of Prosthecobacter sp. Taxonomy (NCBI): domain Bacteria; kingdom Pseudomonadati; phylum Verrucomicrobiota; class Verrucomicrobiia; order Verrucomicrobiales; family Verrucomicrobiaceae; genus Prosthecobacter; species Prosthecobacter sp. The sequence continues at coordinate 176,988 of NZ_JAXMIH010000014.1, read as the reverse complement.
CACTTTCCCAGTCGATGGCACGCGAGCTTGGAGTTTTCGGCTTTGCGGCTGTTTCGGGCACTTCGACGCCCTGGATGAGCAGTTTCTTCTTTTCCGGCGTCAGCGGGCCTTCTTCCGGCGGGGCGAGAATGTACCAAACCATGTCGCGGAAGGCGGTGTCGGGCAGATTGCCGAATCCCATCGGCATGAGGCTCTGTTTCGTGTTCGTGAGCGTGGCGATTTGATCGCGCGGCACGACCTGCGCCGCTCCACCGGCACCGAGCAGTTTTACATGCCCCGGCGTGTCCTCCACGACGCGTCCGGCCAGCGTGCGACCATCCTTCGTGCTCACCGTGAAGTTCTCGTAGCCGTTGCCGATGATCTGGTTCGGATCGATCACGTTGGCGAGGATCGCATCGAGATTGCTGCGTCCGCTGCCGATCAAATCCGGTCCCACCTTCTGCCCGCCGCCGTGGAATTCGTGGCAGACCATGCAGGTGGCGGTGAAGATGAGCTTGCCGTTGGCGAGGTCCGGCTCGCCGGTCAAACAAACCTGTTTCTTCTGCGCGATGAGGGATTTCACGTCCTCCGACGAATCCTGCCAAGCGCCGAGCACCTTGAAAGCGAGATCGCGGATGGCTTTGTCCTTGCTCGTCGCTAGCGCACGTCGCACCGGAGCCGGAAAGCCGCTGGCGCTGACTTTTTCTGCCGAAATGGCTTCGAGCATGGCCTGCGTCCATGTCGCACGACTTGAAAGCGCCTCCAGCGCGGCGATGCGCAGATTGAAATCCTTCGAAGCGGCCTGCGTGAGCAGCGGCCCGATGAAGTCATCGCCCCCGAGATCCGCCGCCGCGCGAATCGCCGCCACGCCGAGCGTGGTAGATGTGTCGGGAGCCAGCAACGGCTTCAGCCCTTCTTTCACCGCATCCGTCCGCACCTTCCGCAGCGACTGCAACACGGTGATGCGATCTTTCTCCGGCTTCGTCGCATCGTGTAGCACCATGATCATTTCCTTCACTGCTGCCTCATCGCCCCACAGCACCGCGAGCGTCTGCGCGTGCTTGCGCACGTCCGCATTCTCCGACGCACGCCACTTCGCCAGGCTGGCCGAAACATCCTTCACCGGCTTGATGACACCGCCTTCCTGACCTTTGACGAGTCCATCCAAAGCATGGGCAAGCAGGATGTCGTGGAGCTCGATCTTCTCGCAGAAGTCGATCGCAAGATCAAGGTTTCCGGCCTTCCGCGAATCGCAGAGACGACGAATGGCTTTGTAAGTCAGCGATTGCGAAAGCGGCTGTGTCTCGGGCGCGGTTTCGGAGAACCAATTGGTCCAAAACATAGTGTTGGAGGCCAGCACGGGCTCAAAGCTTTGCCAGATGGCCAGCGTGAGCGTGCTATCGGCATTCTGCGCCGAGCTGCGCATGAGTGCCTCGAATGTTTCCGGCCATGCGAGCCTGAAGCTGTCGCTTTTCCGGCCATCCACCGTCAACCGGCGTGCGCTGCATTGACGCAGCGCGATGGCCACGGCGAGACGCACCGTGGGATCTGAATCAGCGGCCAGTTTGGCCAGGTAAGACGGAATACCGACATTCATGCCCTCGCGGAAGGCGGTGCCTGCGACTGCTTCGCCGACATGCCGTGCGGCCCACACACGCAGCGAGGCGAATCTCTCCTGCGCCGTGCGCTCCAGCACGGACGAGCTGCGCGCGCCGTGATCAATTTGCAGCAACGCCCACAGCGCCTCCAGGCGCATGGCGGGCGTGTTGGCGACGGAACTTGCCAGCGTGGCGATGGCGGCGATGTCGTCGTCATGCTCGCTTTTTTCGACGAGGACTCTGCGCGCCATGCGGCGCATCCAGTTGTTGGGATGCTCGAGCGTGTCCACCAGTTCGTCAGTGGAGAATTTCTTGAGGTCGAGGTCGTTGCGGTCGCGGGTGTTGGTTGATTTATCGCCTTTAACGACGACACGCCAGATTCGTCCGCGCTCACGATCCACGCCTTCGGGATTGGCCTTGGCGTTTTGGTAGCAGGGATATTTGTCGCACCAGTCCATGATCCAGAGGAAGCCGTCGGGGCCGGTCTGGGTGCTGACGGGGCGGAACCAGCCGTCGTTGGCGCGAAGAAAGTCGCGACGCGGCTCGCATTTGAAGGTGGCACCGACGGGGGTGGGCACTTCCTCGTGGATGGCGTTGTCGTGAATGTTGCCGATAAAGGCGTGGCCGTGGGTGTCGGCGGGATAGCGACCGCCCTGATAAATCTGCACGCCGGCATACGCGGCGCGGAAGTGCTTGTGCTTCACGATGCTGGGCAGCAGCTCGTAGGCATACGGATTCTCCGGCGCACCGCCCTGGCGGACGTAGATGCCGCCGGGGGCCATGTGGAAGAAGTGGTCGATGACGCAAGCGCTGACGAAGAAATTGCCCGCGGCGTCGAAATCGCAGCCCCAAGGATTGCTGGTGCCGTCGGCGAAGACTTCGAATTCCCAAGGTGTAACAGGCAGCTTGCCTGTGGGATCGGACAGGCTGGCAGCCTGTTTCACAATCGGCCTCGCGCGTCCAATCCCCGCATCAAACTTGAAGCCTTCGCTCTCCGGTTGGCCGGGGCGGCGGACTTTGCTGTTGGTGAAGACGCCGTGGGTCATGTAAAGCCAGCCGTCGGGGCCCCAGGTGAAGCTGTTCACGAGTTCGTGCGTGTCCTCGCGGCCGAAACCGGTGAGCACGACGCGCCACGCGTCGGGTTTGTCGTCGCCATCGTCATCGCGGAAGTGGATGAGGTGTGGCTGCTGGCCGACGTAGATGCCGTTGTCGCCGCAGATGATCGCGCTGGCGAGATTGAGACCCTCGACGAAGACGGTGCGCTTGTCGGCCTCGCCGTTGTTGTCTGTGTCTTCGAGGATGATGACGCGGTCGCGGGGGATCTTGTCGCCGGTTTTCGGCATCGGTTGGTATTGATCGTCCTTGGCTTCGCCGCCAAAGGGGGCGGGGTGTTTCGAACCCTCGGGATATTCGTAAGCCTCCACGACCCATAAACGACCGCGATGATCCCAGGTCATCGCGACGGGATTCTGCACCATCGGCTCATGCGCGAAGCAGCGGACCTCATAGCCCTCCGGCACGCTCATTTTGGCGCGGGCTTCCTCGGGCGTGGGGCAGGCGGTCTGGGCGGCTTTGCGCTCGCCCTCGATTTCTTTGCCAGCGGCAAGCAGATCGGCGGTGAGGAGGCAGCAGGAGAGGAAAACGAGAGGGCGCATGATCTGAGTGAAACGGTCAAGACTCGTCAAGATGGTCAAGGCGGTCAAGAAATCCTCTGCACGATGCTTGACGACACCTTGACCCAACTTGACAGGCGAAGCCTTGACACTTCTCCTGTTAATCCCGGCTGAATCCTGTTATTCCTGTCACAATGGCCTCCGCAAACACACCAACCCCAAAAACTCCCGAACAACTCCGATCCTGGCGCTGGTATGGCCGGGATGAACTGCGCTCCTTTGGTCATCGCTCACGGGCGAAACAGAACGGCTGGGGCAGCGAGGACATCGTGGGCAAACCGGTGATCGGCATCCTGAACACCTGGAGCGATCTGAACTCCTGCCACATGCATTTGCGGCTCACGGCGGATGCGGTGAAGCGCGGCATTTTGCAGGCAGGCGGGCATCCGATGGAAATCCCCGTCATGTCGGCTGGCGAGATGCTCACGAAGCCGACGGCGATGTTTCATCGCAATTTTTTGGCGATGGAGACGGAGGAAATGCTGCGCGCGAATCCCATCGACGGCGCGGTGCTGCTCGGTGGTTGCGACAAATCCACGCCGGGGCTGCTCATGGGCGCGTTCAGTATGGACATCCCGGTCATTTACATGCCCTGCGGCCCGATGATGAAGGGCAACTGGCGCGGCGAGACGCTGGGCAGCGGCAGCGATGTGTGGAAATATTGGGACGAAAAACGCGCAGGCAATCTGAGCTGGGAACAATGGTGCGAGATCGAGGACGGCATCGCCCGCAGCCCCGGCCACTGCATGACGATGGGCACCGCGAGCACGCTGACCGCTCTGGCGGAGACGCTTGGCCTTTGCATGCCAGGCGCGTCTTCGATTCCGGCCGTGGACAGTGCTCACACGCGCATCGCGGCGGCTGCGGGCCGACAGATCATCGAGAACGTGTGGCTGGACCGCAAGCCGTCCGGCATCGTCAGCGAGCGCTCGTTTGAAAACGCCATCGCGGTCGATATGGCCCTCGGCGGCAGCACGAACGCCATCGTGCATCTCGTGGCGATGGCGGGACGACTCGGCATCAAGCTGCCGCTGGAGAAATTCGATGAAATCAGCCGCAAAGTACCGCTGTTGGCGAATATGCGGCCTGCGGGCAAATACTTGATGGAGGAGTTTTATCTGGCTGGCGGCCTCCAGGCGCTGCTCAACGGCATGCGCGAGCTTTTGCACACCGACGTGCCCACCATCACGGGCAAAACGCTCGGCGAAGACATCGCCGAGGCGATCATCCACAACGAAGACGTCATCCGCACGCCGAAAAACCCGCTCCAGCCCGATGGCGGCACCGCTATCCTGCGCGGCAATCTTTGCCCAAACGGCGCGGTGATCAAACACGCCGCCGCCACGAAGGAACTCTGCACGCACACCGGCCCCGCGCTCGTTTTTGACAGCTATCCGGCCATGAAGGCCTGTATCGACGACATGAATCTCGACGTGACGAAGGATACCGTGCTCATCCTGCGCGGTGCGGGCCCCGTGGGTGCTCCCGGCATGCCTGAGTGGGGTCAGCTCCCCATTCCGAAGAAACTCATCATGCAAGGTATCCGCGACATGGTGCGCCTGACCGACTGCCGCATGAGCGGCACCAGCTACGGTGCCTGCGTGCTCCACATCGCCCCGGAGAGCGCCGTCGGCGGTCCGCTGGCGCTCGTGAAGACCGGAGACCTCATCGAACTCGACGTGCCGAACCGCAAACTGCACCTGCATGTGAGTGATGAGGAGCTGGAAAAGCGCCGAGCCGACTGGAAACCCGCTCCACAGCGCTACCATCGCGGCTACGCGAAGCTGTTCGTCGAGCACGTCACCCAGGCGGATCAGGGAGCCGACTTCGACTTCCTCCAGCATGGGCCAGCGGTGCCTGAACCAGACATCTTCTAACTTGCGTCATTCTTTTGAGAGGCTACCAATCCGTCCCGCTCGCGGGTTCGCCTGTGAGTTTCCGCAACTGTCAGCGATGACAACGGCGGGCTGTGGCTCAGCCTGGTAGAGCGCTTCGTTCGGGACGAAGAGGTCGTGGGTTCGAATCCCGCCAGCCCGACCAAGGACCATGCGCGTATTAGTACAGAGGCAAGACATGGCGATACCAACCCAACCGAAAAGAATCCTTCTGGCCGAGGATGTGCGCGCCATCTCACTGCGGATGTCCCATGCACTGGAGCAGCACGGTTACACGGTGCGCGTGGCGGAGGACGGGGAGGAGTGTCTGGAGCAAATCGAGGTGTTCAAGCCGGACCTGCTGGTGCTGGACCTGATCATGCCGAAGATGAACGGTCTGGAGGTGCTGCGACATCTGCGGGCGCAGCAGGCGACGCAGCAGCTACCGGTGATTGTCTGCACGGCGAAGGATTACTCCACTGAACTGAAGCACATCCAGCAGACCGGGCCGGTGGACGTGCTGATCAAGCCTTTCGACCCTGAACTGCTGCTGGAAAAGTTGCGGCAGCATTTCCATGAGCTGCCTTCCGCGAAGGGGGTGACGCATCGTGACCACATTCCGGCCGCAGCGGAGCAGTACGCGCCAATTTTGGACACGAAGCGTCCGCATGTGAAGCTATGGGGCACCCGTGGTTCGATTCCGGTCTGTGGTGCGCGTTACGCGCAGCATGGCGGGAACACGACATGCTTCGAATACAACACCGGCAAGGAGCGCATCATGTTTGATGCGGGTTCCGGCCTGCGGGATGCGGGGCAGTCGTTTCTGGCCGGTGGTCCGTGCCACATTCATCTGTTCATCACGCACACGCACTGGGATCACATCCAGGGCTTCCCGTTTTTCACGCCGATCTATGTGCCGGGTTTTGAGATCACGGTTTACGGCGAGCGTGGCTTCGGCAAGAACATCGAATCCCTGCTCTGCGGCCAGATGGACCGGGACTATTTCCCGATCCAGCGCGAGGACCTGCGTGCGAAGATCAATTTTGTGTTTCTGGACGATGAGCCAGTGAAGATCGGCGAGGTGACGGTGACGCGTGAGTTCACCCAGCATCCGGGGGCGACGGTAGGCTTCAAGGTGACGCATGACGGCTGGAGCGTGGCGCTCATTCCCGACAATGAATTCCTCCAGGGTTACACCGGCTCGCCGGCGTTGTTGACGCGTGACGCGAATCTGGTGGTGCCATATGAACCGATCCTGAAATTCCTCGACGGCGTGGATCTGTTGGTTCACGAGGCACAGTATTTGCCGGCCGATTATCCGAAACGCATCGGCTGGGGGCATTCCAACCTCGCCACCGCCTGTGCGCTGACCAAGCTGGTCGGTGCAAAGAAATGGATCGTGGTGCATCACGATCCCGATCACGACGACCTGGCGCTGCAATCGAAGCTGAACCTGACCCGCCAGATTTTGCGTGAAATCGGCCACCCGATTGATCTCGTTCACGCTTACGACGGCCTGGCCGAGTACCGCTGACTCAGATGCTGGGGGCGAAAGCACCCGCCAGGGCCTCGCCCAGCAAGTCGCATTCTTTTTTCAATTGGTCGAGCATGAGTCGCGCACCCTTCAGGTCTCCAGCGTGGGCGTATTCGCAGAGTTCGGAGGCGAGGCGGAAGGCTTTTGGGGCGGCGTAAACACCGATCATGCCCTTGAGCGAGTGCGCGGCTTCATACAACGGCTTGGTTTTGCCGCCGGCGAGGGCCTTTTCGGCTTTGCGCAGGTATTTTTGCGTGTCTTCGGGGAAGATGGCGATGAGCTTGCGGATGAGCTTTTCATCGCCTGTGGATTCGCGGAACAAGGCGAGGTCGAACGGAGCAGCCTCGACGGGCGGATGTGGTGCCGCTGGTTCTGACGTGCCGGCAGCCCTGGCAGGCCCCTGGGCCGCTGGGCGGAGAGCGAATTGCTCCACGATCTGAAACAGCTCAGCGGAGCGCAGTGGTTTGGCGATGTAGTCATCCATGCCAGCGGAGAGACAGCGTTCGCGGTCGCCTTTCATGGCGTTGGCCGTCATGGCGATGATGGGAACATGTCCGCCAGTGGTCTGCTCGATTTCCCGGATGGCGATGGTGGCTTCGTAGCCATTGATGCCAGGCATGTGCACGTCCATGAGAATGGCGTCAAAAGACTCGCTCTTGAAGAAGTCGATGGCCTCCTGGCCGTTGGAGGCCAGCGTGACGATGTGGCCGCGTTTTTCGAGCATGCGGGAACTGACGAGCTGGTTGACATGGCCGTCTTCAGCGACCAGCACCTTCATGGAGGCATGAGCGGTGACGACGGGTTCGGTCCGCGGCGACCTGGGTTTGATCGAGATGCCGCTGGTGCGCCCGAAGGCGGCGGTGAAGTGGAAGGTGCTGCCGACGTCAGGCCTGCTCTCCACCCAGATGCGGCCGTGCATGAGCGCGACCAGATCACGGCAGATGGCGAGACCGAGACCGGTGCCGCCGTAACGCCGCGTGGTGGAGCTTTCCGCCTGGGTGAATGCCTCGAAGATGCTCTCGTGCATGTTCCTGGCGATGCCGATGCCGGTGTCGTTGATTTTGAAGTGCAGCGTGATCAGGTCCGCCGTTTCGGACTCCACGCCCACTTCGATGGTGACGCCGCCCTTGTGGGTGAATTTGATCGCGTTGCCGATGAGGTTGATGAGAATCTGCCGCAGTCTGCCGTCGTCGCCGAGCAGGCGTGCAGGAATGTCCGGACTGATGTGATGCAGAAGCACGAGCCGCTTCTGGAAGGCGCGGATGTCCATGGCCTGGGCGATTTCGGTGACGATCTCGTTCAGGTCGAACTCATGGGAGTCCAGCTCCATCTTCCCGGCCTCGATCTTGGAGAAGTCGAGGATGTCGTTGAGCAGTTCGAGCAGCGAGTCGGCGGAATGCTTGAGCATTTCCAGGTACTCACGCTGCGTGTCGTCGAGCGTCGTGCCGAGCAACAGCTCGCCCATGCCGATGACGCCGTTCATCGGCGTGCGGATCTCATGGCTCATGTTCGCCAGGAAGACGCTCTTGGCGCTGTTCGCGGCCTCGGCGGCCTGCCGTGCCTTGTGCAGCTCCTCTTCGTCATGCTTGCGCTCGGTCACGTCGGTGTGTGAGCCGGCCATGCGATAGGGTTTGCCCTCGCCATCGCGCAACGCACGGCCACGGGCGAGGATCCACCGCCAGGAGCCGTCCTTGTGGCGGAAGCGGAACTCCACGGAATAGCGCTGGATGCGGCTGTTCAGATAATCATCCAGCTCGCTCATCACGCGGTCGTGGTCATCAGGATGCAGCAGTTTCTCGAAGGCGGAGAAATCATCCGGCAGCTCGTTCTCCTCGTAGCCGACCATGCTCTTCCATCGAGGAGAAAAGTACACTTCATTCGTGCGGATGTCCCAGTCCCAGATGCCGTCGTTCGTGCCGCGCACCGCCAGCGCAAAGCGCTCCTCACTTTGTTCCAGGGCGCGGATGGATGCCTTTTGCTCGGTGATGTCCGTGGCGATGCCTCCCACGGCGTGGACCCGGCCAGCGGCATCACGCAGCGGGAACTTCACGCTGAGATACGTGTGCGGCCCGTCGTCGTGCGGTGCCACCTCCTCCAGTTGCAGGGGCTCGCCGGCTGCGATCACCCTCGTGTCGTTCTCGCGGAACGCACTCGCCATGTCCGGCGGGAAAATGTCGTGGTCAAACTTGCCGACTGTTTCTTCCGGCGTGGTGTGGAACAGTTTCGCCCAGCGTTTGTTGACCAGAAGGTAGCGGCCCTTCAGATCCTTCATGAAAACAACCGCCGTGGTGTTGTCGAGAATGGCCTTCAGCCGCGCCTCGGTCTCCGCGCGGGCGCGCTCAATCTGCTTGCGCTCGGATATGTTGCTGCCGACTCCAAGGAAGCCGGTGATGTCGCCGCGTTCATCACGGAGCGCCGTGACAGACAGCAGGACGGGGTACCGCGTGCCGTCCTTGCGGATGTAGGTCCACTCGTTCTCATCCGCCTGGCCGAGGCGGGCTTTCGCCACAAACGCCTCGAAACCCGGCTCCACAGGCCTGCCCAGTTCCTCGCTCAGCTCTTTCGCGCGTCGCGCCACTTCCTTCGGATCATGGATGAGAGCGGGGGTCGTCTTGCCAATCACCTCCTCGGGCTTGTAGCCGAGTTCCCGCAGGGCGCCGGCGTTGAGTGTTTGAATGATCCCGTCAGGCCGGGTTGAAATGATGGTGAAGTTCGCGCTGTCCAGGATCGCTCGTTGCAGACGCGCTGTCTCGATCAACTGCCGTTCCAATGCGAAACGTTCCTCGCCTTCCGTCAGTCCTCGTCCTGCGTCTGGAGAGGCATTTGGCAGACACTCGCGGCAGGCCTGTAGCTGGCTCTCCAATTCCTGGATGCGCTGCTTCAACTCCGGCACGGAGTCGCCTGCGGCGTGCTCATGGGTTTCTGACATGGGTTGGGGCGTCCTCGGGCGGTTGGGAGCGGACGGCGGAGATGAATAGACACAATTTGGCGTAAACAAACTCAAAAGGTTGATTCAGAGCATCAAAGTGAGGGATTCATTGGCATGTGAATTGCCTCAAACACGATCTGAATGCTTGTTTGGAGAGCGTGGATGCGTTCATACTCCTGCCATGAACCGCCGCCGACTCCTTGCCTCGCTGCCCGCCGCCTTCGCCGCTTCCAGTTTCGCCGCCGGGACGGATCAAAAATTCCGCGTCGCCATCATCGGTCACACCGGACGCGGCAACTATGGTCATGGTCTCGACACCATGTGGAAGGCCATCCCCACCACCGAAATCGTCGCTGTGGCCGATGCGGATGCCAAAGGTCTCGCCGATGAGCTCAAAAAGCTCGGCACTGGCAAAGGCTTCGCTGATTACAAGGCTATGCTCGCCGAAGTGAAGCCCGACATCGTCGCCATCGGCCCCCGGCAGATCGACCAGCATCGCGACATGATGCTTGCCGCGATTCAAAATGGCGTGAAGGGCATCTACATCGAAAAACCCTTCGTCCGCAGCCCTGCCGAGGCCGATGAAGTCATCGCCGCCGCCGAAAAATCCGGCACGAAAATCGCCATCGCTCACCGCAACCGCTACCACCCTGTCTTGCCCATCGTGGCCAAATTGATCGCCGATGGAGTCATCGGCCGCGTGTTGGAAATGCGCGGACGCGGCAAGGAAGACCCGCGCGGCGGCAGCCTCGACATGTGGGTGCTCGGCTCGCACGTCATGGGCGTCGCCATCGCGCTCGCTGGCGCGCCGCGTGCCTGCACCGCGGGCGTTTACCAGGATGGAAAGCCCGTCACCAAGGCCGATGTGAAGGACGGCGACGAGGGAATCGGCCCGCTCGCGGGCGATGAAGTCCACGCGCGCTTCGAGATGGAAAACGGCATCCCGTTCTTCTTCGACAGCATCAAGGACGGCCGCCTGAAAAAGCCCGCCTATGACGATCCAGCTTCGTTTGGCCTCCAAATCTTCGGCAACGAGGGCGTGATCGACTTTCGCATGGATCAGGAGCCCTTCGCGTGGATTCAAACTGGCAAGGAAGCGCGCAGACCCGTGCTGGAGGACAAAGTCATCGCCAAAAAAGTCTCCAGCCACGAAATCCCCGGCCTCGACCTCATTGCCGCCATCCAGGAAAACCGCGCACCGCTCTGCGATGCCGCGCACGGCCGCCAGATCACCGAAATGATCGCCGCCGTCTTCGAATCGCATCGCCTCAGCAGTCAGCGCGTCACCTTCCCGCTGCAAACCCGCGTCAATCCGCTCACCATGCTATGAAAACACCGCCCGTTCCGCCGCTCCTCATTCAAAACGGCACGCTCATCCTGCCGGACAAATTGATTGAGGAAAGCTCGGTGCTGTGTGAACGCGGCAAAATCACCGCCATTGGCAAACACGTCACCACGCCGAAGAACACGGTCGTGGTCGATGCCAAGGGCGGTTACATCAGCCCTGGGTTCATCGACATTCACGTTCATGGCGGTGCTGGAGCCGATTTCATGGATGCCACGGTGCCTGCGGTGCGCACCGTCTTGAAAGCGCATGCGCTGCATGGCACGACGACGATCTTTCCCACCACCACGACCGGCTCGCCGCCACAGATCATGGGCATGTTGATGGCCTGCCGCGAGGCAAAACGCACCTGGGAGGTCGAGCATGGCTCACGCATCGCCGGAGTGCATGTGTATGGTCCTTACTTCGCCGCCGACAAGGTCGGCTGCCATTCCCGCACCGGCCGTCGTGCTCCTGATGCCATCGAATACGCGAGATGGTTCCGCGATGATCTTGTCCGCATCGCCACCTGCGCGGCCGAACTGCCCGGCGCGGAGGAATTTTACCAAACCGCGCGCAAACACCGCTGCCTCATCACCTGCGGCCACTCAAACGCGAACTGGACGGAGATGGAGCGCGCCTTCAAGGCCGGCATGCGCCATGTCGATCACTTCTGGTGCGCCATGAGCTCCGTCACTTCGCTGCGCACGCGTTTCGGCACGCCCATGCAGGCTTCCATGGAGCAGTTCGTGCTCGCCACCGCTGAGATGAGCACCGAGGTCATCGCCGATGGCATGCATCTCGCGCCTGAGCTGCTCGATTTCGCCTTCCGCATGAAAGGCGCGGAGCGCTTGTGCCTCGTCACCGACTGCAACCGTGCGCTCGACATGCCGCCGGGCCGCTACCGCTTCGGTTCCGACGATGACGGCTCCTTTTTCGAGAGCGACGGCCTGGTCGGCTTCGTGCCCGGTCAAGGGCTTGCCAGTTCCGTCGTCGGCATGGACCACATGATGCGTCACATGAAAAAAAGCACCTCTGCCACGCTGCCACAGGCCGTTCGCATGGCCAGCCTTACGCCCGCCGAACGCGCCGGCATCGCCAAAACCTGCGGCAGCCTCGAAAAAGGCAAGCAGGCCGACGTGCTCGTGCTCAACCGCCGTCTGGAAGTTCAACGCACCTTCATCTCCGGTGTCGAAGTTCCGCGTGACTGACATGCTCCGCCGCTGCTGCCTTCTTCTCGCCTTCATCGGCGTCGGTTATGCGCAAACGAGCGCGCCGTCCTTTGCGGAGCGCCTCGTGCAGGCCGCGATGGAGCGCACCAGGCACACGGTGCGCTACGATCCCGCCTATGTGCGGCTGGATTATCCTGGTGGCGATGTTCCCGCTGACACTGGCGTCTGCACCGATGAAATCATCCGCAGCTACCGCAAGCTGGGCATCGACCTGCAAAAACTCGTCCATGAGGACATGAAGCGCGCCTTTGCCGCCTATCCGAAGCGCTGGGGCCTCAGCTCCACCGACAAGAATATCGACCACCGCCGTGTACCAAATTTGCAGACCTTTTTCAAGCGGCGCGGTGCTTCATTGCCGGTCACACAAAACGCCGCCGACTATCGCCCGGGCGATCTCATCACCTGCACCGTTCCCGTCAATCTTCCGCACATTGCGATTGTCGTTCCCGCGCCCGATGGCGGTGCCACGCCCTGGATTGTTCACAACATCGGTCAGGGGCCGAAATGCGAGAACCGACTCTTCGAGTTCCCTCTCACCGGCCACTACCGGTTTCATCCGCGCACGGACTAGGTGCGGGAGATCACTCCGCTGTGCGCACCGCTTCCAATGTGAGCTGCCATTGCTCCGTGCCACGGAACCAGCCGCGCTGGATGCGCATCGCCACATCCCACGGGGCAGGGGGCAGCTTTCCAATGGGCGCGTTGAACCAGCGTGCCTCCATCGACGCGCCGTCCTGCGTGAGCATGATGCGCAGATGTTTTTCCTTCATCGTGCGCCCTGGCAGGCGCGGGTTCACACTGCGGCAGAGGAACAAAGGCTCGGTGTTCTTTTGCCCAAAGGGCTCCAGCAGCTTGTAGCTCTCGAAGAAGTTCAACGACAGATCGCGCAGCCGCACCTCGGCATCGAGTTCGAGCACGGCGGTCATCTCTTCTTTGCTCAAGGCCTCGCGTGCCGCGTTTTGGAAGGCGGTGCGGAAAGCATCCAGGTTTTCTTCTTTGACGGAAATGCCCGCCGCCATCGCATGCCCGCCGCCACCGAGCAGATGCTTGCTGCACGTCTCAATGGCCGCGACGAGTGAAAACCCGGGAATGCTGCGTCCGCTGCCTTTGCCGATGCCGTTTTCGTCAATCGACACCAGAATCGTCGGGCGATGGCACAGCCGCGAGATGCGCGAGGCCACGATGCCGATCACGCCCGGATGCCAATTGCGTGATCCGAGCACGATGGCGGAGACTTTTTCAATGTCGCCGATGCCGGCGAGCATCGCCTCGGCCTCCACATGCACCTGCTGTTCGACGTTCTGCCGGTCCTTGTTGTGCGCTTCGAGCAGCGTCGCGAGTTCCGCGCCTTCCTCAGGATCGGTTGAAAGCAGAAGCTGCAATGCCGTCGCCGCAGTGTCCAGGCGGCCGGCGGCGTTCAAACGCGGTCCCAGGCGGTAGCCGACATGATGCGTCTGCACCAGGCCCTCGACTCCGGCGATTTGTTTCAGGGCCTTCAATCCATGACGCGCTGTCTGTGCCAGTGCTTCGAGTCCGCGCCGCACCAGCAGCCGGTTTTCATCAATGAGCGGCACCAGATCGGCGACGGTGCCGAGCGCCACCAGATCGAGCGTCTCCTTCAAATCATAGCTCTCGATCATCCGCGCTTTCAGCAGCGCATGCGAGACTTTGAACATGAGGCCCGCCGTGCAGAAGTAATGATGATGGTCACTGAGCTTCGGATTCACCAGCGCCAGACAGTCTGGCCGGCCATGCGGCGACAGCTCGTGGTGGTCGATGATCACGCAGTCCACGCCATCCGCTTTCAGTTTCGCCACTTCAGCCAGCGAGGTCGTGCCGCAGTCGAGCGCGATGAGCAGATTCGGTTTTCCAAACTGCTCGTAGCACTTGGCGATGCCGTCACGGCTCAATCCGTAGCCTTCCTCCATGCGGGTGGGCAGGAACAGATGCGTGTCGAGGCCGTAGGCCTTCAAGATGAGGTGCATCAGCGCCATCGAGGTCACGCCATCGACATCGTAGTCGCCGTAGAGCACGACGCTCTCCTTGTGGTCCACCGCGCTCAGGATGCGCTCCACCGCGAGGTTCATCTCCGGCAGCACCGTGGGATCGCCGAGCGTGGCGAGTTTCGGCACCAGGAAATCACGCGCCTGCTCCACCGTGGTGATGCCGCGCTGCACCAGAAGCTGCGCCATGAGCGGAGACACGCTCATGTCCGCCGCCAGCTCGGCCGCGCCCTCCACGGCGGGCTTCAGCAGCCAGCGTGGTGGACGTATCGAGATGGAAGAGGGTTCGGACATGAGGAGGTTTGCGCGAGCGCGGCATCTCTTGTATGGAACACATGTGAAGCGTAGTCAAAGCCTGCTTCCCCCTCGTCCATGTCGCAGAATCAAGTTGCATCTCAATCAGGCCGCTGGTGGCTTTGTTCGCTGGGTGTTCTGCTCATGCTTGTCGGATCGTTCTTTGCCTGGCGCATGTGGCTCTCGTATGAAAAAGCGCAGATCACGCGAAGCTGGACGCAGGTGCCATGCCGCATCATCTCATCACGCGTCGTCAGCGAACGGCCAACACCGAACTCATCGCCCGCTCATCGCGTTGAAGTGCGCTACGAGTATGAGATCAACGGCGTGAAGCATGCAGGCACGCGCATCCGCCGGGTGGAGGCCGCACCGACCCAGCATCTCGACAAAGCACTCGAAAAGCAGCTCAACTATCCGCCGGGATCATCGCAAACCTGCTTGGTGAATCCCGCTGTTCCCGATGAAGCCGTGCTGGAGCATGCTTCACGCGCGGCGTTGTATTCGATCTGGTTCCCGCTGCTCTTTGTTGTCGGCGGCGGCGGCATGCTGTGCGGAGCCTTACGGCGTGCGCCATGATTGCTGCATGAGCTTTTCCAGCTCCGCCACGATCTCCGGCTTCTCCGCCGCCAGATTCTTCTCCTCGCCAATGTCCGTTTCGAGATTGTGGAGCAGCTTTTCGAGCGCTTTGCCCTTTGCCTTGCCTTTCGGCGCTTTCTGAGCCGTGCCCGTGTTGAGGTGAATCAGCTTCCACGGCCATTTCAGCACCGCGCGTTTCCCGCCTTGCTCGTTGAAGTCCCAAAACAGATGCGTGTGCTGCTTCTGACCGTCGTTGCCCAGCAGCGTCGGCACAAACGAGATACCGTCCGTTTCTGCCGTCAGCTTCGCACCGCTCAATTCGGCCACGGTGGGCAGCAGATCCTGAAATCCGCTCACATGCTCGCTCACCTCACCTGATTTCACCTTTCCAGGCCACCATGCAATGAGCGGCACACGAATGCCGCCGTCAGTCATGTCGCGCTTCGTGCCTTTGAAGTCACCGTTGCTGTTGAAGAAATCGCTGTCATGCCCGCCCTCGTGATGAGGCCCGTTGTCGCTGGAGAACATCACCAGTGTGTTCTTGTCGATACCGAGTTCCTTCAACCGCGTCGTGATGCGGCCCACCTCGTTGTCCAGAAAGCGGATCAACGCCGCAAAACCTTTCTCTGCGTCCGGCCAGTCCTTGTCTTTGAACTCGCCGTAGTCCGGGCACTCCATGCCATGGCCAAGCGGCGAGTTCTTGCCCGCCTCGTTGTTCGTGTGCGGCACGTTCATAGCGTAGTAGAGAAAGAAGGGGGCCTTTGCCTTCGCACGCTCGCCAAGATAGCGCTGCACATCGTCCGCCAGCAGTTGCGGCACCCAGGCCTTGCGTCCGTCCAGCGGCGCCACGCCCGTGCCCACGAGATCACTGTCCTTGTAGTCCTGCGCGTTCTTGAACGAGCCTTCGATTACCATGTTCGGCAGTTCCACGACCGCTCCGTTTCGAATCAGCGCCTTCGTGTAGAAATTGTGCGCGTGGCTCGTGCCCACATAACCAAAGAACTCATCGAACCCCTTCCGCTGCGGATCATCCAGTGGCAGCGGCTTGCCGAGACCGAATTTGCCGATGCACGCCGTGTGATAGCCCGCCGTCTTCAGCAGCGATGGCACCGTCACATCGCCATCCGGGATGATCCACGGATCATTCCCACGCACCCGGCAGTGCCCCGTGTGCAGACCCGTCATCAGCACACAGCGCGACGGTGCGCACACCGTGCTGCCCGAGTAATGCCGCGTGAACTTCATCCCCTCCGCCGCCATGCGGTCGAGATTCGGCGTCGTGAGCATCTTCTGCCCGTAGCAGCCCAGATCGCCGTAGCCCAGATCATCGACGAGAATGTAAATGATGTTCGGCTTGTCCGCCGCGCAAGCCAAAGTGCCGATAAAAACCAGGGTGAGAATGAAAAGTGACTTCATGGTCGAACGAAACGCAGCAACTCGCGTCTTGCTTCATGAAAACAAAACCAGTTTATTGAGTCATGTCGAAAAGTTCCACGAAGCTTGTGAAATTTGGAGCGACTCTTCGCCAATAAACATCGTCCCACCAAATTACCGACGGTGCATCTCCGTCACGATAGTCGAAACAGAATGGCGCTCCGTCGCTCGAGATGCCGAACGTAAGAATCAAATCAAAATAATTGATGTATGGAATGAATCCAGGTTCCACAAAAAGGTCATCAACTGCTGTTGAGACAGTCGGAGGAAAATATTGAGGCAAGAGTGCAGATTCTGCCTCGATTTCTGTGGCCGTATGGTAGATCTCGCCGATTTCCGTCTCGATCGGGTTACCGTATCCATCGAAATTGGATAATAGTTTCCACGAACCCATTCTACGACGCAATGTCTCGCGCTTGATGCAATCTACAAAGTGTTCCGGCAGTATGAGGGATCGGATTATCATCACAGCTAGGGGTGATCAAATTTGGCTGATTGTCAGGCCAGCAGCGCCTTCACCACCTCGCCGCTCACATCCGTCAGCCGATAATCCCGCCCTGTGAAGCGATAGGTGAGCTGTTCGTGATCGAGGCCGAGCTGATGCAGCATCGTTGCGTGCAGATCGGGCACGGAGACTTTGTTCTCGATGGCGCTGTAACCGAATTCATCCGTCGCGCCGTAAATCTGGCCGCCTTTGATGCCGCCGCCGGCCATCCACATGGTGAAGCCTTTGGGATGATGATCTCGGCCCTTGCCGTTCTCGGCGACAGGCGAGCGGCCAAACTCGCCGCCCCACACAACGAGCGTGCTGTCGAGCATGCCGCTGATCTTCAAATCATCGAGCAGCGCGGCGATGGGACCATCCGTCTCCGCGCAGTGGAGGTCGTGGTTCTTTTTGAGGTCGTCGTGAGCGTCCCAGGCCTTCGGGCCTTCATTGCCACCGCTGTACACCTGCACGAAGCGCACGCCGCGCTCAACGAGGCGACGTGCGAGCAGGCAATTTTTGCCAAAGTGCGCGGTGACCTTGTTGTCGAGGCCGTACATCTTCCGCACACACTCCGGCTCGCGGCTGAAGTCGGTGCATTCGCTGGCGCTCATCTGCATACGGTAGGCCAGCTCGTAGGTGTTGATGCGGGCGGCGAGCTGCGTCTCCGCCGGGTTCGCGGCGGCGAATTCGGTGTTCCATTGCTTCAGCAGGTCAAGCCGCGCGCGCTGCTGGCTTTGCGACACGCTTTTCGGCGGCGTCAGATACGCAATCGGCTCGCCGCTGCTGCGGAACGGCACGCCCTGATATGAGGCGGGCATGAAACCGTTCGACCAGTTGAGCGCACCGTTCACCGGTGCGCCCTGATGATCCAGTAGCACGACGAAGGCCGGCAGATTCTCACTCTCGGAGCCGAGACCATACGTCACCCACGAGCCCATGCACGGCCTGCCGGGCAGGATGAAGCCCGTGTTCATCTGGAAGATCGCGGGGCCGTGATTGTTGCTCTCCGCGTGCATGCTGCGGATCACGCAGAGGTCATCCGCATGCCGGGCGAGATTCGGAAACGTCTCCGCCATGTCGATGCCAGCCTGTCCGTGCTTCGCAAAGCGGTAGTAGCTCTGCATCGCCACGTTTTTCGTCTTCCGGCCCATGAACGCATCCTCCGGCTTCCACACCGGGATGGCCTTGCCGTGCCATTTCTCCAACTCCGGCTTCGGATCGAGCAAATCCACATGCGACGGGCCGCCATACATGAAGAGGAAGATCACCGACTTTGCCTTCGGCGCGAAATGCGGCGCGCGTGGCGCCAGCGGGTTCGTCGATGACAGCACGCCATCAGCGTCGAGCAGCGATTGCAGCGCCAGCGAGCCGAAACCGGCTCCGCTGTGCTGGAGAATCTGTCGGCGGGTGAGGGGATGCATGGGAAAGACGATGCTTGTTCAGGTTTATCTGCGCAAGAAGCCAAAGCAACGCCACGAAGGGCGTATTCACACAACATGAAACCAAAATCCACCCGTCGGGCCATCCTCGCTCTCCTTTGCCTCTCCACCATGCTTCGGGCGGAAGCGCCACCCGCCGGACTCCGCATCCTCACTGCCGGCCACAGCTTCCATGTGTGGCTGCCCGGACTGCTCATTGAGGCGACGAAGAACGCTGGCATCACCGGCCACACTCAAGTCGGCCTCTCCTCCATCGGCGGCTCGCGCACGATCCAGCATTGGGACGCGCAAGGCGACAAGCAGAAGATCAAACCGGTGCTCATGGAAGGAAAGGCGGACGTGCTCACGCTTTCGCCCATCTTCCTGCCTGACGCGGGCATCGAAAACTTCGTGAAGCTCGGCCTGGAGCACAATCCGAAGATGCGCATCACCGTGCAGGAGTTCTGGATGACCTACGATGATCAGGCGCTCTGGGGCCCGGGGAAGCAGCGTGGACCGGTTGACCGCGACAGCAAGACGATGGCCGACCTCCACGTGGCGCATGATGACTACTTCAAGAGCATGGACGACCACGTGCGCGAGCTGAATGCAAAGTACGCCAAGGACAAGCCCGCCGTCTTCGTCGTCCCCATCGGCCAGGCCGTGATGGAACTGCGCCGCCTCATCATCGAAGGCAAGGCACCCGGCATCGCGAAGCAGAGCGATCTCTTCACCGACGCCATCGGCCATCCGCGCGATCACGTCAAAGCCATCGCCACCTACTGCCACTTCGCCGTCATTTATGGTCGCAGCCCCGTCGGACTGCCCATGCCTGCTGCCATCGCCAAACTGCCTGAGGCGGAAAAACTCAACGCGCTTCTCCAAAAACTCTCCTGGGACGCCGTCACACAGCATCCCCTCAGCGGTGTGAAGGCCAGATGAGCATGCCCTTCAAGCTCGCGCTCGCGCAGATGCCCGTCATCGGCGGCCGGGTGGAGGAGAATCTGCGCTGCGCGTCGCAATCCATCGCGCAAGCCGCTGCCGCAGGTGCTGCCATCGTTCTGCTGCCCGAGGCGCTGGATTGCGGCTGGTGTCATTCATCAGCGCTCGCTGCTGCCGGTTCCATTCCCGATGGCAATGCCTGCCTGCGCCTCCGCGAAGCTGCAAAGAGCCATCACATCCATGTATGCGCAGGATTGATCGAGCGCGCGGACGATCAGCTCTTCAACAGCGCCGTGCTCATCTCCCCGGAAGGCGAGGTGTTGCTGCATCATCGCAAACTCAACGAACTCGCCATGGCGCATCACTTGTATGCCTGTGGTGATTGCCTCGCTGTCGCGCACACACCGCTCGGCACTCTCGGCCTCATGATTTGCGCCGATGGTTTTGCGCCCGGGCAGTCCATCAGCCGCGCGCTTGGCATGATGGGCGCGCAGATCATTCTGTCTCCGTGTGCCTGGGCCGTGCCGCCGGATCACGACAATGTTAAAGAACCCTACGGCCAGCTCTGGCTCGACCACTACGGCGTGGTGGCGAAGGAGTTCGGCCTGTGGATCGCCGGAGCGAGCAATGTCGGTCTGGTCAGTGAAGGTGAATGGTCCGGCCACAAGTGCATCGGCTGCTCGCTGGTGATGGCTCCCGATGGCAAACCGGCGTTGAGCGGCCCCTATGGCGTTGATGCCGACGGTTTGCTGCTTGTGGACATCGAACTGAGCGCGCAACCATTGCGTGGAGATGGAAGCTGCACAGCACAGGTTCGCGAACTTGCCTGATGAGGTTGCCATGAAAGTCTCTGCGCTGCTGGCAAGCCTTGAAATGTGTTCGCCGGCTTCAACGTTGCCCAAGGAGCCAATCATCATGCTGGTGCGCCCTGTAACCATATCCGACAGCGAACAGTGGATCGAGCTGCGTTGCCTCTTGTGGCCTGAGGCCTCCAGCTCGGCTGACGTGACGCGTTACTTCCAGAAGGGGATGCCCGTGCCCGGCATCACTCTCGTGGCCGAATCACCCGGAGGAATGCTCGGTGGTTTTGCCGAACTGTCCGTCCGGCGTGAATACGTCGAGGGTGCCACCACCACTCCAGTGGCCTATCTTGAGGGATTGTTCGTGCTGCCGTCACTCCGCAAGAAGGGTGTTGCGCGCCAGTTGATCGAGGCAGCGGAGGTTTGGGCGATGGAGCAGGGCTGTGCGGAACTGGCCAGCGACACCGAACTGTCCAATGAAGCGAGCATCTCGCTTCATCAGGCTTGCGGCTTCACGGAGGTGGAGCGTGCGGTGGCCTTCATCAAGAGGTTGTGAATCGCGAAGAGATGAAAGCCCGCTGCTCCCGAAAAATCAGCGGGACTCAGGGCCGATCATGCCCCATCCTTGATCCACGTAAGAAACACCAGGCACCCCCATGATGAAGATCTCCCCATGCCTCACTGCCGGACTGCTCCTGTTAAGCCGCATGGCCCACGCCCAGGTGGTGCCGCCTTCACGCCCCTCTGGGGGATCAGGACCGGCTTATCCGTATCCTCCGCCCGGTGGGTCGGGAGGCGGGTCTTTCGGCGAGACCGTCATCGCGTTCATCGTGATGGGCGTGGTGTTCTACGGCGGGATCTACGTGATCATCCGCATTTGGGATTTTCTGAAACGCTGGAGGTAGGCAGGGCGACCCGACAAGGCGAGGCAGGTAATGTGTGTGATTGAAGTAGAGATTAGATTATGACGACTGAAATACAGCCACAGCGGGCATTCGCCGCCGATCTAGCTGCAATGGTTAGCGAAGGGTGGGGCTACCTAATAGGTGGGGACTATTTTCCACCCCCACTACCATCGCCCATTCAGCTAAAAGAACTCTTGGAAGTGGCTTATTTGGCCGGAATGGAAACTGACGAGGCACGACCATTGCGATTTATGCTCTGCTGTTCTTGCGGCTCCAATGACATACCCCATCGGGAGGGAGCAGAGCCAATCAAGCCCTTGGAATTTGCTTCAGAGCGACCATTCAATACCCAAGAGATCCGACGACTTGCGGCGGTCACTGATATCGATTCGTCAGCTATTTGGGTTCGATCTTCTAGCGAAGAATCCGGAAAGCTGATGATTCGTGGACTGGTGAATCTTGGAAGATCTTGGTCTGTTGCCAGGAATGCATTCTCTTATCATTACGAATCGCTGCCTCATGCTTTAATGGTGCGCGTTACTGCGCCAGGGCGAATGGCCGTTTATCAGAGCGGTTACCGCATGGCCTCATTGTCGAGTGGAAGACTTGAAGTGGCGAGCACGAGAATTGCCTCGTTGGATTTGCTTGGCGCATATCCTTTGTTTAAGGAGGGTCACGCCGCGCTCCGAGAGTTAATAACCACGCCGACTCATGAGCATGCGAGTGAGTGGCATGAGTTCGAGTGGCTTGCATATGTGAACTGCATTCTGGCCGTCCTTAACGGGATGCAACTTGCCGGTCACGGTGGGGCTCTGATTTTGAAGAAACATTCTTGTGACCTTGTTGGATCAGGTTGTGTGAGGATCAAGTATGGGCTGGCGGCAGGGGCAGATAGTTTAAAGGACCATTTCGTCAACTTTATGAATGCGCGGCATCGCCACGGGGACATGGTTTGGTTATCTGAGTGGAAGAAAAATGCGGCACCTAGCGAACAGGAAATGGCCTTGGCTTCATTTCCCCTTCAAGGCCTTCAGCAGAAGGTCGCTCAAGCATGCACATTTATTGGAGGCTTCGCGGGAACTGATGGGGCTATCGTTCTGAGAACCGATTTGAGTGTCGAAGGTTTCGGTGCCGAAATCGTTCTCGACAAAGTAAAGCCAGCCAAGGCTTTCGAGGTAGACAATCCCATGCAGTGCGAAGGATTATGCGAGCTTGATACTGAACAAATGGGCATGCGACATCGTTCTGCTATACGCCTCTGCGGGGCGGAACCGAATCTTGCAACCTTCGTTGTCTCACAAGATGGTGGCGTCAGTTTGGTGTGGAGCAAAAATGGCGATGTTTATTTTAAGTCGGGAATTACCACGACAAATATGAACATGATACTCGCTTGAGGTATCGGCTTCGACGACCTGCTCCAGACTAAATTCCTCGCTCCGTTACCTCTTCTCAAACACCGGCTTCCCGCCTTTCATCACCGCCGTGATGTGATCGCCGTCTTTGAAGCCGCCTTCGAGGACCGCCAAGCTGAGCGGATCGAGGAGGTGTTTCTGGATGGCGCGTTTGAGGGGGCGGGCGCCGAAGACGGGATCGAAGCCGGCGTCGGCGAGGTAGCGGGTGGTGTCGTCGGTGACGGTGAGGTGGATGTTCTGCTTGGCGAGGCGGTCGATGACGCGCTGGAGCTGAATTTTGACGATCTGGTCGAGCTGCGCGGCGTCGAGACGGTCGAAGATGACGATCTCGTCGATGCGGTTGAGGAACTCGGGGCGGAAGAACTGCTTCAGGCTGTCGCGCACCAAAGCGTCGCGCTGCTCGGCGTTGGACACGTCCTGGATGACGTTGCTGCCGATGTTGCTGGTCATGATGAGGACCGTGTTCTTGAAATCGACCGTGCGGCCCTGGCCGTCGGTGATGCGGCCATCATCGAGCACCTGGAGCAGGACGTTGAAGACGTCGGGGTGCGCTTTTTCGACTTCGTCGAACAAGACGACGCTGTAAGGCCGCCGACGCACGGTTTCGCTGAGCTGGCCGCCTTCTTCATAACCGACGTAGCCGGGAGGCGCTCCGATGAGGCGGCTGACGCTGTGCTTCTCCATGTATTCGCTCATGTCGATGCGCGTCATGGCGCTGTCGTCGTCGAAAAGGAACTCGGCGAGGGCTTTGCAAAGCTCCGTCTTGCCGACGCCGGTGGGGCCGAGGAAGAGGAAGCTGCCAATCGGGCGGTTCTCATCCTGAATGCCCGCACGCGCACGGCGCACGGCATTGCTGACGGCGGTGATAGCGTCCTTCTGGCCGATGACGCGTTTGCCGAGGCGCTCCTCCATCTTCACGAGCTTCGAGCGCTCGCCTTCTTGCAGGCGTGAAACGGGAATGCCTGTCCAGTTCGCCACGACGCGGGCGATGTCTTCTTCGGTGACTTCTTCGCGCAGCAAGGTGTGTGCGGCGCGTGGTTCTTTGTTTTCTGAGGACGAGGCCGCGAGTTTCTTTTCGAGATCAGGGATGAGACCGTATTGAATCTCACCGGCACGACCGAAGTCGCCACGGCGCTGCGCCTGCTCCTGCTCAGTGCGGAGGCGTTCGAGTTCCTCCTTCATCTTGCGACCGGCTTGGACGGATTCCTTTTCCTTCATCCACTGCGCTTTCAATGCGGAGGAGCTTTCTTTGAGGTCAGCGATCTCTTTGTCGAGCTTTTCAATGCGGGCTTTGGAAGCCGCGTCCTTTTCTTTCTTCAAAGCCTGACGCTCCATCTCGCCCATCATGACTTGGCGCTCAATGACGTCGATCTCCGTGGGCATGGAGTCGAGCTCGATCTTGATGCGGCTGGCGGCTTCATCGACGAGGTCGATGGCTTTGTCCGGCAGGAAGCGGTCGGTGATGTAGCGATTGCTCAGCGTGGCGGCGGCAATGATGGCGTTGTCTTGAATGCGCACGCCGTGATGGACTTCGTAGCGTTCTTTGAGGCCACGCAGGATGGCGATGGTATCCTCCACACTCGGCTCGCCGACTTTCACCGGTTGGAAGCGACGCTCCAACGCGGGATCTTTTTCGATGTGCTTGCGATACTCATCCAGCGTGGTCGCGCCGATGCAGCGCAGCTCACCGCGTGCGAGCTGCGGCTTCAAAAGATTGCCCGCATCCATCGCGCCCTCGCCTTTGCCCGCGCCGACGATGGTGTGCAGTTCGTCGATGAAGAGAATGATCTCGCCCTCGCTGCTGGTGACCTCTTTGAGGAAGGCCTTGAGGCGCTCCTCAAACTCGCCACGAAACTTCGCCCCAGCCATCATGCCGCCGAGGTCCATGCTGATGAGCTTTTTGCCTTTGAGCGAATCCGGCACGTCTCCGGCGACGATGCGTCGCGCGAGTCCTTCTGCGATGGCGGTCTTGCCTACGCCGGGCTCGCCGATGAGCACGGGGTTGTTTTTCGTGCGGCGGCTGAGCACCTGCATGACGCGGCGGATCTCCTCATCACGACCGATGACGGGGTCGATCTTGCCCTGCTTCGCGCGGGCGGTGAGATCGGTGCCGTATTTCTCCAGCGTCTGGTATTTGCCCTCAGGATCCTGATCCACCACACGCTGCGAGCCACGCACGGCGGTGAGGCCTTTGGAAACGGTGTCGTAGCTCAGCCCAGCCTGTTTCAGCACATCGGACAGCTCTGTCTTCGTTTTGAAGAGTGCCAGGATGATGTGCTCGACGCTGAGATACTCGTCCTTGAGCTTCTTCTGCTCGTCCTCGGCCTTCGTCATGAGTTCACGCAGCTCATTGGACAGATGCAGTCCGCTGGTGCCGCCGCTGACCTTTGGCTGCTTGGCGAGCAATGCCTCAATGCCAGACTTCAGGCCTTGGGCTGCGGCTGGATTAACAGCGGCCTTCTCAAACAACGGCACCGCTATGCCGCCTTCCTGCTCAAGCAAGGCGAGGAGAAGATGCGAGGGCTTCAGCTCCTGATGCCCGTGCCGCGTGGCGATGGACTGGGAGGCGTTGAAGGCTTCCTGGAGTTTGACGGTGAATTTTTCGGGGGACATGGTGGTTGGGGAAAGAAATGACGAATGATGAAATCAGAATGACGAATGTCTCTGCTCAAACCATGCCACAGGTCTGCCCTGCGCCGCTACGCTTGATTTGCGTAGGCTGGGGCGTGTTTTGAAGGTCTGGCAGGTCACGCTGCGAAGTGGCGTGATGGCACAAATGTGCTGCCGCTCTGAGCAGTTGCGTCACTCCCGCCCCGGAATTTCCGTGCTGGCCCCGCTGCCGATGGTTTCGCCCTCGTTGAGGTGCAGGTCATAGCCTGCCACCGCCACTTCGCCGCGGCGCACTTTCTTTTTCGCCATGGCGACGGAGATCCATTTGAACTCAGCGCTGTTGTCGAGCAGCACCTTGAGCACCATCGTGAGCGGCACAGCCAGAAACATGCCCAGCGGCCCCCACAGCCAGCCCCAGAAGATGACGGAGAGAATGACCACCAGCGGCGAGATGCCGAAGCGGTTTCCGAGCATCGTGGGCTGCACGAAGGTATCGAGGCAGAAATTGATGCCGCCGTAACCGATGGCGACGAAGATCGCCGTTCCCGGGCCGTGCTGCACGAGGGCTTCGATCACCGCAGGAATGCAGGCGGCGGCTGACCCCACGGCAGGGATGAAATTGAACAGGAAGGCCAGCAGCGCCCATAGCAGCGGGTAATGCAGATCGAAGAACCAGCACCAGAAACCGGCCAGCAGTCCGGTCAGCGCGCTGATGAGTGTTTTCACGCCGAGATACTTCTGGATGTCGCTCGCGCTGCGCATCAGGCCGCTGAAGTCCGGCCCGCCGGAGAGATTCACGGCCTGAAGGCGGCTCCGCGTGCCGCGTGCCTCCAGCAGGATGAAGAGCATCAAAATCAGCACCATCACCAAGCTGCCGAACAACGTTGCCAGCGTGCCGAAGGTGCTGCCCACCAGTCCGCCGAGGTTGCTCATCACGTCCTGCTGGGTGGCGTAGCCGACCAGGGTGTTCCAGTCGAACACACCGCCCAGTGTTTCCTTGGCGCCCTCGACACCTTTCGTTTCCAGCCAGGCACCGACATCGTTCGAGTACTTTTCCAGCCCGCGCAAGTAACGCGGCAGGTCCGCCCAGAAACTGACCAGCAAGCGCACGCCCACAGTGATCAACCCGGCCAGCACGCCCAGATTCATGAGCATCGTGATGCCCAGCGCCAGACCGGCGGGCACGCGGTGCCGCCGCATCCAGCTCACCAGCGGATAACTGAGCACCGCGAGGAAAAACGCATACACCACCGGCACCAGCACCCCGGCGGCGACCTTCATGCCCGTGAGCACGATGAACAGGCACGCCAGCGTCACGACCGCCTGGGAGCCTTTGCGCCCCCAGTCCACCGTCCGATCATGCTCCTGAAACATCGACATGGTCTGCAATGCCGCAAAATACCCGCTGGCTCAAGATTTTTCCATGCGGTATAGGGCGAAGCATGATCCCAACGCTTCAACGACTGGTGCATGCAGGGCATGTTTTCATCTATGGCGATTCGCGTGGACGCCGCGGCTGCGCCTTCCATCCACGCGTGATGCTGGCGCTGCTCATCATCGGCGGCACCTTGGTTTATCATTGGTTTGGGACGACAACTTATCAGAACGAGTTCACCGGACGTGAGCAGAAGCTTGCGTTGGCGACGCCGCAGGAGGAGATCGCCCTCGGCTTGCAGTCCGCGCCGCAGATGATTCGCGAGATGGGCGGTCTTTCCCGCGATCCTGCCGCTCGTGCCAAAGTCGATGCGGTGGGCGCGCGTTTGATCGCCTCCACGGCGGCAAAGCAGACCACGTATCAGTTCAAATTCCACCTGCTGGCCGACGCGCGGACGGTGAACGCCTTTGCACTGCCTGGCGGCCAGATTTTCATCACCGAGGCGTTGTTCCGCCGCTTCAAGTCGGAGGATCAGCTCGCGGGCGTCCTCGGCCATGAGATGGGGCATGTCGTGGGGCGTCATTCCAACGAGCAGATGGCGAATTCGCGGCTCTGGAGCGGCCTGGCGCAAGGCATCGGTGTGCTCACCTCCGATGGCTACAACAACACCGGTGCTCACATCGCGCACATGGTCGCGCAGTACAAAGTGATGAAGTTCAGCCGCGATGACGAGCTCGAATCCGATGCCCTCGGCGTGCGCTTCATGCTCCAGGCCGGCTACAATCCCGAAGCGCTCATCGGTGTGATGGAAATCCTCGCCGAGGCCAGCGGCGGCTCCAGCGGTTCGGATTTCATGAGTTCGCATCCGAGTCCCGACAACCGCATCGAGAAGATTCGCGAGGCGATTGCCCGCGAAAGAAAGTAGTCCCGAGCTTTGGCTCGTTCAGGCTCACGGAGCCATCCCCAGCGGTCGGTTTTCGGTGCCCTTCACTTTCAGCAGCGCATCTCCCAGCTCCTTCCGCATCGGCTCCGCCAGTTTTTGCAATCGCTCCACGATCTCCGGCTGCTCCTTCGCCACATCGCGTGTCTCGCCCGGATCGCCCTTCAAATTGAACAACGACAAGCCAATCTTTTCCACGCGATAGCCATGCCGTGACGCGATGCCCTCGACGCCGCTTTGCGTGATCGACTTCGGTTTCATCTGTCCAAATTTCGCGGGTTTGCCATCGCGGCCTGGTTCACCATCGACGGTGATGTAAGGATGCGGGAAATGCAGCTTCCACTCGCCGCTGCGCACCGCCTGCAGCTCGCTGCCGCCGTAAAACACCAGCGCTTCATGCGGTGATTTCGCGCCTGCTTTGCCTTCGAGCAGATCAAGCACGTTCTGGCCGTCGATCTTCTTCTCCGGCAGCTTCGCGCCGGTCAGAGCCGCCAAAGTGGGCAGCAGGTCGATTTCCATGACCGGCTCATCGCACGTGCCGCCTTTCGGCACCCGGTCCGGCCAGCGGGCGATGAAGGGAACGCGCACACCACCCTCGAACGTCGTCAGCTTGCCCTCGCGCAACGGCTTCGCGCTGCCAGCGTGATTGCCGTAGCTGAGGAAGGGGCCGTTGTCGGAAAAGAAGATCACCAGTGTGTCGCGCTCGATGCCGCAACGTTTGATCGCATCCAGAATCTGGCCCACCGACCAGTCGAGCTCCTCCACGACATCGCCATACAAACCAGCGGCGGATTTCCCGCGAAACGCGTCGGAGGCAAAGATCGGCACATGCGGCATGACGTGCGGCAGGTAGAGGAAGAAGGGGCGGCCTTTGTTGCGCTCGATGAAACTCGTCGCCCGCTCGGTGAAGCGGCGGGTGAACTGGCTTTGATCAGGATCAGTCTCGATGACCTTCAGGCCGTCGTAAAAGGGCAGGGGCGGCATCTCCTTGGCCAGCGAGGGGTGGAACTTGCTGTTGTCGTTCGAATACGGGATGCCGAGAAATTCATCGAAGCCATGCCGCAGCGGGTTGAACATCGGATACGTGCCAAGGTGCCATTTGCCGAACATGCCGGTGGTGTAGCCCGCTGCTTTGCACATCTCAGGCAGCAGCAGCTCATCGGGATGGATGCCCTCCTTGCTCGTGTGGTTCAAAGCACCCTGCATGCCGACCCGGTTTGCGTAGCATCCCGTCATCAACGCCGCGCGTGACGCGCTGCACACGGCCTGCGCCACATAAAAACTCGTGAACTTCGTCCCCTCCGCCGCCAGTCGATCCAGATGAGGCGTCTTGATCTTCTCAGCGCCGAAGCAGCCGAGATCGGCGTAACCGAGATCGTCAGCGAGAATGAGCACGACATTCGGCGGCCGTTGTCCGGCGGCGGAAATGGTGAGTGTGACGAGAATCAGGGCAAACAGCAGGCGCATGCCCGCATCGTGGCAAAGCCAGCGCATGCTGGCGAGAAAGTTTTGCACCGAAATGCCGCAGTGCTTGCCACGACAGGCGTTTCCTGACAAGAATCCGGCAATGATCTGGCGTGCGGCGGCAATTCTCGCGGTGCTTTTCTGGGCGGTGATGTCCGGACTGCTGGTGCGTGACGTCTATTTTCCTGAGGCGTCCCGTTTTGCCATCGTGCCGCCGCGCATGGTGGTGGATCTGTTTTTGCGGCAGTCGGAGTCCTTCGGCAGCAACCTGCATCTCTACCATCATCGCGAGAGGATCGGCCACGCCAGTTTTCAGATCGACCGCCGCGTCAAACCCAACCATGCGACTGTCTATGACTTGCTCGCCCGTGGTGTGGTGGAACAGCCGGATGAACTGGATCGCCCTCGCATCGTGGCGGTGTGGGCCGTGGGCTGCATTCTCGCCGATGCCGAGCGCTGGCAGCATCTGAAGCTCGAAGCGCAGTTTCCGCAGCGCGAGGCCAGCTTGAAGATGGTTTGGAATGAAAACGAGTCCGCGCCCGAAGTTGTCGTGAAGCAGGGGAAGCGCGTGGTCATCAATTCGCAGGACGTGAAGCTGCTCCTCGGTTCCGGCACAGACGGCGCGC
Source organism: Prosthecobacter sp. (assembly GCF_034366625.1). Taxonomy (NCBI): domain Bacteria; kingdom Pseudomonadati; phylum Verrucomicrobiota; class Verrucomicrobiia; order Verrucomicrobiales; family Verrucomicrobiaceae; genus Prosthecobacter; species Prosthecobacter sp. The sequence goes on along the minus strand of NZ_JAXMIH010000014.1, from coordinate 147,559 downwards.
TGTCCATGCTCTCGCTGCTCGGGGCCGGTGTGCCGAAAACTGCCACGCAACCGGGCGCGACACAGTTGCAGGCACGTGAGGGGCTGATGATGCTCGCAGGCCGGGAGCGGAAGTGCTTTGTGCTCACGCTGGCGATTTTTGGCCAGCATGAGATGAAAATGATCTTCACCGAGGCCGGTGAACTGGCACGCATCGACCTGCCGGACGGTTATTCGCTGCTGGAACCGACGATCCATGGTCTGCAGGATGGAGCGCGCTGATTTGAACCTGTTTTTACCATGATCGAGATCGAGAACCTCACGATGAACTACGGCGACCTGCGGGCGCTCGACGGTTTGAACCTTACGATCCAGCCAGGCGAGCTGTTTGCCTTCCTCGGTCCGAATGGCGCTGGAAAAACCACCGCCATGAAACTGCTCACTGGCCTGGTGAAGCCCGATGCCGGCCGTGTGCGGCTCTGCGGGCACGATGTGCAACTGGAGGCGATGCAGGCGAAGACGCTGCTCGGTTATGTGCCGGACGTGGCGGTGTTTTATGAGAAGCTCACGCCCGTCGAGTTCATGGAGTTCATCGCCGAGTTGTTTGAGATGGACCACGCGCATGCGGCGGCACAAACGAACGCGTTGTTCACCAAGTTCGCCCTCCACGAGCACACCCGGCAGCGCATCGAGAACCTCAGCCACGGCACGCGCCAGCGTCTCGCCATCGCCAGCGCGTTGCTGCATGACCCGAAGGTCTTTGTGATCGACGAGCCGATGGTCGGCCTTGATCCCATCCATGCCCGCACCGTGAAGCGCGAGATCAAGGAACGCAGCCAGAGCGGCACGACGGTGCTCATGAGCACGCATCTGCTCAACATCGCAGAGGAACTCGCCGACCGCATTGGCATCATCCACCACGGCAAACTCATCGCCCTCGGCACCTTGGCGGAACTGCGTGCGCAGCATGAGCAGCGTGGCCAGCGCCTGGAGGACATCTTCCTGAGCATGGTGGAAGAATGAGCTGAAACCAAGCCGGGCGCTTACGCGTTCCTTCACCGCCATGAAACACCTTCTCCTCTCGCTCCTGATGACTTTCGTCGCCTTCGCCGCCGATTCCAACGTTCACGACATCGCGGTCAAAGACATCGAAGGCAAGGACACCACGCTCAAAGCTTATGCCGGCAAGGTAATGCTCATCGTCAATGTCGCTTCCGAGTGCGGTTACACCGGGCAGTATGCTGGTTTGCAGGCCTTGCATGAGAAGATGGCAGAGAAGGGCGTGGCCGTGCTCGGTTTCCCCTGCAACGACTTCGGCGGCCAGGAGCCCGGCAGCGAGGCGGTCATCAAGACCTTCTGCACCGAGAACTACAAGGTGACCTTCCCGATGTTCTCCAAGGTCGCCATCAAAGGCGATGCCAAGCACCCGCTCTACGCCGCCCTGCAATCCGGTGCTGGTGCCGAGGTGGGTTGGAACTTTGAAAAGTTCCTTGTCGGCAAGGATGGCAAGGTCTTGAAGCGCTTCGGTTCCGATGTGGAGCCGGATTCGCCGGAGTTGCTGGCGGCGATTGAGGCGGCGCTGAAGTAGCCACGCTCGCCAGAGCGTGGATGGCGCGTATTTGCGGGAGCGGCTTTCGCATTCTGGCGAATGCGGCTACGGCTCAATGCTTCGCCATCCAATCCACCAACTGCCGTCGCTGCACGGGCAGTTTGCGATGAAAACTGTCTTCAATCGCTGCGGCGGCCATGCCGGTTTCACCTTCGGGGATGATGCCGAGGATTTCGCCGAGGCGTTGTTCGAAGCGTGTGATCAGGGCGGGCACGGGGTCTTTCGCCGCGAGGTAGTCGAGCGCTTTGACGAGCAGTTCGTGAATCTCCGGGATTGGTGAGCCGGTTTCGGCGACGAGGGTGATCAATTTGACGACGTAGGTGGCGGCGAGCACGCGCCCGTAGCTTTCGCGCAGGCCGAGGCGTGGATTCGTCCAGCGTGCCTCGGCCAGCGTGTGCAGGTCGCCGGACTTGCTGCGCACGAAGCGCAGTTCGGCGGAGACGAAGAGGTCCAGCACGCCATTGAGCGGCGATTTGGGCCGCAGTGCGCCCTTGGCCATCGTTCTGAACAGACCGATCTCGGGCGAGCACCACTGCACGATGAGGCTCGACTCCGCGTAACGCGTGCGTCCGATGAGGATGGCCTCGGTTTTTTCCATGATGACAAAGGCGTTGAACTCGCGCGCCCAGCCGCTATCTACGCTGCATGGAAAAGACCAGCAAGACCATCCTCACCGACCTCCAATCCCTCGACACCGCCGCTCTGAAGGCCCGTCTTGGCGAGCTCCGGAGGTATCTTTGACGTCCCGAAATTAAAAGACGAGCTGGCCATGCTGGAGGACCGCATGGGCGCTCCCGGCTTCTGGGATGATGCGAATGCGGCGCGGAAGACGATCGACCGCACGAATGTCATCAAAAAGAAAATCGGACCTCTTCAGGAACTGGAGCTGCGTGCCGCCGATTTCGACGGGCTCATCGACCTTGCGAAAGAAGCAGGCGACATGGACACCTGGCGCGAAGTTGATCAGGAGCACACGAAGCTCGAAGACGATGTGAGCGCCTTTGAACTCAGCCAGCTTCTCAGCGGGCCGTTTGATCGTGGCAATGCCTTCATCACCATCCACTCTGGCGCCGGTGGCACGGAGGCCTGTGACTGGGCGGACATGCTGATGCGCATGTATCAACGCTGGTGCCAACGCCGTGGCTACAAGGTCGAGCTGATCGACCACGAATCGGGTGACGATGTCGGCACACGCTCCGCCACGCTCGAAATCATCGGCGAAAACGCCTTCGGATTCCTGCAAACCGAGCGCGGCGTGCATCGCCTCGTGCGCATTTCGCCCTTCGACGCGGCGAAGAAGCGTCACACGAGTTTTGCCTCGATTGATGTCACGCCGGACTCCGAGGAAGAGATCGACATCGTCGTGCGGGATGAAGACCTGCGCGTGGATACTTACCGTGCCGGCGGCAAAGGCGGTCAGAACGTGAACAAGGTCGAAACTGCCGTGCGCCTCACGCACATTCCCAGCGGCGTCATCGTCGCCTGCCAGATCGAACGCAGCCAGCCCAAGAACCGCGCCAAGGCGATGGCGATGTTGAAGGCGAAGCTCTTCCAGATTGAGGAAGACAAGCGTCAGGCCGAAATCGACCGCCAGTACGGCGAGAAAAGCGACATCGGCTGGGGCAGCCAGATTCGCAGCTATGTCTTCCAGCCCTACCAGATGGTCAAAGACCACCGCACTGGCGAAAAAACCAGCAGCGTCCAGGCCGTGATGGACGGCGACCTCGACGCCTTCATGGAAGCCAAGCTGCGCGGCCGGAAGGCCGGCGACAATGACAAGGATGAAGACGTGTAGAAGAGGTTTGCCGTTGCTGGCGATTGTTTGCTATCGTTGGCAATGGTTGAACAATCGCAAACCACTGCCAACAACCGCCAACCAGCGCAAACTTCCCCATGAAGCCTGTCTTCGAGAAAGTACCCAAACGCCAGTGGGAGTCGTTCCACTGCGAGGTGGTGCGTGGGCCGGACTACGGTACGCGCTGGCATTTCCATCCCGAGTATCAGCTCACGCTGGCGATTGAGAGTCGCGGTCATCGAGTGGTGGGAGACAGCATCAAACCACTCATCGATGGCGATATCGTACTCATTGGCTCCAATCTGCCGCATGTGTGGCATCAGGACACGGGGGCGAAAACGCGGCAGGTGCATGCGATCATCGTGCGGTTTGATGAAGCCTTCCTTGGTCGCGATTTCATGGCGCTGCCGGAGATGGAACCGGTGAAACGGCTGCTGCAACGCGCTGCACGCGGTCTGGAGGTGCGCGGAGCATCGCATGACATCATCGCCGAGCACATGAAACGTCTCGCACAGAGCGACGGTCTCGCGCGTGTGATCGAACTGCTCGCGATTCTCGATGTGCTGGCGAAGTCGGAAGATTTGAAGCCGTTGGCGAGCGCCAACTTCGAGCCGAAGCTCGAATCCGCCGACCAAGGGCGCATGGAACGTGTGTGTGACTTCATCCACACCCATTTGACCGAGGAAATCGACCGCGAACGCCTCGCCAAGCTCGCCCATCTCAGTCTTGGGGCCTTCAGTCGCTTCTTCCATTCACGCACCGGCAAAACGGTGCCGCAGTATGTGAACGAGGTGCGCATTGGCCGTGCCTGCGGCATGCTGGCGGAGGATGTGTCGAACATCACCGACATCGCGATGGACTGCGGCTATCGCAATCTCGCGAACTTCAACCGCCGCTTCCGCGAAGTCATGGACACCACGCCCAGCGCCTATCGGCAGAAGTTTCGCGGCATGGCCGGGAAGTGACGCCCCAGCCACTTGCACGCGGCTGCTTCCAATGAGATAGCAGTGCCATGAGTCAGATGCTTGAACCGGACCTTTCCGTGGTGGACCTCCGCTCCTACTTTGTGCGGAAGCGTAACGCCTTGCTCGTGCGTGGCCGTTTCAGCCCGTTGTATCTCGATTACTACCTGCATCTGATGCAGCATGCCTTGCAGAATGCCGAACCGCTGGATCAGATGCTCAAGGATGCCCTGGCCGCGCTGGCGCTGCATCTCTGCTCGCGACCGCAAGATGAAAGCTGCGCCTGGACGATCCATGTGAAGGAACCGCAGCGGGCGAATGTCTTCGTCACCGGCAGCACGCGGCCCGGTCGTGTGACAGGCCGCGTTTTCACCGAGGACGTGCGCCAGGAGGGCGAGGCGATGTTCATAGCGCAAACCACGCGCCCGGATCATCAGCCGCGCCAGAGCATGATTGAATTCCAAGGCAGCGACATGCTAAAGGCCGTGGAGCAGTTTTATACCACCAGCGAGCAGCGTCTCACCCGCTTTTTCCGCCTGGACGATGAGGAGTTCGTACAAATCTCCGCTGAACCCGACTGCGACGAAATCTGGCTTTCCGAACTGGCACTGGAGAATGTGCTCGAAATCGAAACGACCGAGCATCTGACGCTGCTGGAGACCCGCGGCTACGTTTTTGACTGCGGCTGCTCCATCGAGCGCCTGATGCCCATCATCATGCGCCTGCCGAAGGACGATCTTGATCATATTTTCGAAGACGGCGTCGCCCAGATCACCTGTCCGCGTTGTGGTTCGGTCTATCGCACCGCGAAGACAAGTTTTGAAGAGTGGCGGCAGAAACAGTCGTAGCGCAAACGTCCCGCTTGCTCCCTTGGCAAGCGGGACGCTTGCACTACTTTCCCGCATGAAGCTCGCTCTCATCCGCCGCCAGTTCTCCGCCACCGGAGGCGCGGAGTTGTATGTGCAGCGCCTGTTGGGTGCTTTGACCGCTGCGGGGCATGAGACTCATCTGTTTGCCGAAAAGTGGCAGGGCCAGGCTGCGGGTGTGCAGTTTCACACTATCAATGTCGATGCATCACGATCTGAACGCCCGTTACGCTTCGCCGCAGGTGTGAATGCAGCGTTACTGCAAGAGAAGTTCGACTGCGTGTTCAGCCTGGAGCGCACGCTGAAGCAGGACGTGTATCGCGCGGGCGATGGACTGCATCGTGTATGGCTGGAGCGCCGCAAACAGTTCGCGCCGTGGTGGAAGCGGCCGCTCATCGGCCTGGGGGCCTTCCATCGCAACATGATGGCGCTAGAAGCGCGCACCTTTGACTCAGCGAACACCAGGCATGTCATCGTGAACTCAGAGATGGTTCGCGGTGAGATCGAGCAGCACTTTCCCGCCTTTCCACAGGAGCGTGTTCATCTCGTGCGCAATGGTGTGGAGGTGAAGCGTTTTCAAAACGCGGATCGAGGCGGCGCACGTCGCCGTTTCGGCCTCGCTGACGATGATTTCGTCCTCGTCTTCGTCGGTTCCGGCTGGGATCGAAAAGGACTGCCATGGCTGCTCAAGTTCATGGCCGGTCGCAGCGATGACCCGAAGCTCAAACTGCTCGTCGTCACCCGGGATCGCATGCGCGGCAAGGTGCCGCCGAACGTCATTCTGGCCGGGCCACTGCCCGATGTCGAAGCTGCCTACGCCGCGGCCGACGTGCTCACCTTTTTACCGATTTACGAGCCATGCTCCAATGTGGTGAGCGAGGCGCTGGCTGCGGGTATTCCCGTCATCACCACCGCCTTCAACGGTGCCAGTGAACTGATCGACCCTGGCGTCAATGGTCACGTCCTTGATGATCCGCGTGACTTTGCCACGCTGGGCATGTGCATCAACCACTGGCGCGTGCGTGGCAACGCAGGCCCGGTCAAAACACAACAGCCGTTGGATCTGGACCTCAACGTGCGGCATACGCTGCGGGTGCTGGAACTGGCAGCCCAAAACTCGTGACTGACCATGAACGTGGAAGACAGCACCGCCATCGCCTCACGTCTGTGCGCGGCGTGCGGGATGTGCTGTGACGGGACGATGTTTCAGATCGTGCGCATGCAGCCGGGGGATTCGGCGGCGGAACTGGGCAGGCTGGGTTTGAAGATTCGCTGCCGGGACGGAGAATTTTTCATGGAGCAGCCGTGCTCTGCGCTCAAAGAAATGAAATGCACGATTTATGAGAAGCGCCCGACGCGTTGCCGGTTGTTTCACTGCCAGCAACTGCGGCGTGTGGAGACCGGCGATGCCACGGAATCGGAGGCCACGGCGATGATCGTGGAAACGCGTGAGCTGGTGGAGTGTGTGCGCGGTTTGATCGAGCAAAGCGGGTTGAGGGAGGACGGGCAGGCGCTGCCGGAGCGGTTCGAGCGTGTGATGGCGACTCCGGTGGATGTGAAGCTGGAACCGGAGATGGCGGCGGTGCGTGAGGATCTGGGAAATGCGATGCAAAAACTGCGCATGCGGATCAACCGCGAGTTCCGGCCGCCACCGGGGGCGGAATGACGAATGATTCGTCTTTTGGCCGTTTGGTGCCATGCTGGAGGATGGAACTGAAAATATTGAAGCTGCTCGGCAGTGAGGACTATGTGCCCTCGAATGTGCCGGAGCTGCTTTCTCAACTGGGCATGAAGCCCAATCAACAGCAGGTGCTGCAAAGCCTGCTCAAAACCCTGGAGAAACAGGGCAAAATCATCCGCACGAAGGGCAACCGCTACATCGTGGCGAAAGAGGCGGACTTGGTCCCCGGCGTGATCCAGATCACACGCGGCGGGCGCGGTTTTGTGCAGCCGGACGAGGCGGGCATCACGGAGATCAGCATTTCGGATAGAGACACTGGCACCGCGATGCATGGCGACCGTGTGCTGGTGCGTCTGGATGTGAAACCCGGGCAGACGGACAACAGCGGCAGCGTGGTGCGCGTGCTGGAACGCAAGCGCACGCAGTTTGTCGGCACCTTGCAGCGCTCGAAGCAGTTCCTGCATGTCACGCCGGATGATCCACGATTGCCGGGCGCGATTTATGTGTCAGAGCCACGCGATGTGGGCCGCAAGCCGAACGTGGGGGACAAGGTGGTCGTGGAAATCACGCAGTGGGAATCCAAGCAGACCGCGCCGGAGGGCGAGATCATCGAAGTGCTCGGTCCGCCGGATGAGGAAGGGGTCGATATGCTCTCGGTACTGCGGCATTATGATCTGCCGCTGCATTTTCCGAAGAACGTGCTGCATGAGGCGCAGACGATCGCCAAATCGCGGCCCGACAACCAGCCGAGCGCGCAGGAATGCGCCAACCGCGTCGATTGCCGGCCACACAACGTCATCACGATTGATCCTGATGACGCGAAGGACTTCGATGATGCGATCTGCATTCAAAAGCACGGCGATCAGTGGCAGTTATGGGTTCACATCGCCGATGTGTCGCATTACGTGCTGCCGGGCAGCGCGTTGGATGTCGAGGCCAGGAAGCGAGGCAATTCCACCTACCTCGTGGATCGCGTGATCCCGATGCTGCCGGAGGCGCTGAGCAATGAGCTGTGTTCGCTGAAGCCGAACGTGGATCGTTTAACGAAGTGCGTGGAGTTCGTGATGTCGAAGGACGGGAAGGTGATCAGCTCGAAGTTTTATGCCGCCGTGATCCGGTCGAAACGCCGTTTCACCTACAAGGAAGCGTTTGCGGCCATTCAGGTGCCGCCAGCGAATGAAACCGAGCAGATGCTGCACGATGCGCATGCCATGGCTCAGAAGGTACGGCATCATCGCTTCAAGAACGGCTCGCTTGATCTCGATTTCCCAGAGAACAAGATCCGGCTTGATGAGCAGGGCAAAGTGCTGCGCATCGAACGCATCGAGAACGATGTCTCGCATCAGTTGATCGAAGAATTCATGCTGCTGGCCAATGAAGCCGTCGCAGGCCGTCTCATGGGCCTGGACCGGCCCTCTGTGTATCGCATTCATGAATCACCGAAAGAACAGCGGCTCAACGACTACCGTGAGAGCGTGCTGAGCCATCGGGTGCCGTGCGGGAACCTCAATCATCGGCCCGAGGTGCAGAAACTGCTCAGCAAGCTCGGCACGCTGCCGATTGGCCCGGCGTTGAAGATAGGCTTCCTGCGCTCGCTGATGCGCGCGCGTTACGCCGTGGAACCACTCGGCCATTACGGCCTCGCCAAGACGAAGTACACGCACTTCACGTCACCGATTCGTCGTTACGCCGATCTCGTCGTGCATCGCTCGTTATTCGACAAAGTGGAGCTGCAGGTAGGCATCGCGAAGCAGATCGCCGATCACATCAGCACCACGGAAAAGAACTCGTCCGATGCCGAACGCGACAGCAAGGAGGTGAAGCTCTATGCCTACCTCAAAGCGCAGATTACCTCGAAAAAACCGCAACCTTATGCCGCGCTCGTCACCGACGTGCGGAACTTCGGCTTCTTCGTCGATGTGCCCGATCTCGGCCTCAGCGGCGTCGTGCCGCTCTCCGCAATCCCCGATGACTTCTTCATCTTCGATCCCGCCACCCGCGAACTCACCGGCCGCCACACACGCCGCGTGATCCGTCTCGGCGACAACCTCGTCGTGCAGATCTACAAGGTGGACAGCTTCAAAAAGCAGGTGGATTTCATGCTCGTGCCCTCACGCGACCGTCCGACACGCCAGGATCGCTCGGAGCGGCCGGAACGCCGCGGCCCGCCCCATCGCGAATCCCGTCCGGCACCGGCTCCGCGCAAGCCGGGTCACGGGCATAAGCAGGCGCAGAAGCGGCGGAAGTAGCGCTTTGGTGGAACGCGAGTGTGTCGCAGACCACTCGCCACTTTTCTGGCCCAGCGTTCACGAATCACCTTTCAAAATGGCGAGTAGGCTTCCACCTTCGCCAAGGCTACGGCGGACACGTTCGCCATACTCGCGCTCCGTTCAACCCAGACCCACGGCCTCACGCACACGGTTGAGCGTCTTGCGAGCGACGGCGCGGGCTTTCTCGGCTCCTTCGGCGAGGACTTGGTCCACGTAGCCCTTGTCGGCGAGGATTTCATCGCGGCGGGTGCGGTAGGGGGCGAAGTAGTCGGTGACGCCTTGCAGGAGGCGTTTTTTGAAGTCGCCGTAGCCGACACCACCGTTGAGATGATCGGCGACCATGGTGTCATAGTCGGCCTGCGAGGCGACGAGCTTGTAGAGGGCGAGGATGTTGCTGCCTTCGACGGGTTTCGGGGCTTCGACGGGCGTGGAGTCGGTCTTGATGCCCATGATCTTCTTTTTTAGCGGTCCCGGCTCTTCAAACAGCGGGATGGTGTTGTCGTAGCTCTTGCTCATCTTCTGGCCGTCGAGGCCGGGGACGACGGCGGTGGATTCCTGGATGCGCGGATTGGGCAGCTTGAACAGGCCGGCACCAAAGGTCTCGTTCATCTTGATGGCGATGTCGCGCGTGACCTCGACATGCTGCTTCTGATCGCGGCCGACGGGAACGACATCGCTCTCATACAGCAGGATGTCCGCTGCCATGAGCACGGGATAGGCGAACAGGCCGTGCGAGGCGCTGATGCCGTTGGCGATCTTGTCCTTGTAGCTGTGGCAGCGCTCCAGCAGGCCCATCGGCGTGACGGTGCTGAGAATCCAGGCCAGCTCGGTGTGCTCCGGCACATCGCTTTGGCGGAAGAACACGCATTTGCTAGGATCAAGGCCGCAGGCGAGGAAATCGACGGCGAGTTCGCGCACATAGCCACGCAGCGCCTTGCCATCGTGGACGGAGGTGAGGGAATGGTAGTCGGCGATGAAGTAGTAGGCGTCGCCCTCGTGCTGCAATTTGAGCGCCGGCTCCATCATGCCGAAGTAATTGCCGATGTGGAGTCTGCCGCTGGGTTGAAGGCCGGAAAGGATGCGCATGGTCGTGAAAAAAGGCTTGAAGATGGAGGCGGAGTTTGAATGACGAATGCGGAATGTCGAATGCCGAATGAGAGGCCGGCTTCCAGTCCTTTTCCCGCGTTACGGGTCACGCCAGTCGTCAGCGCGCGGCGATCAGGCCGTGCTTGAGGCCAAGGATAAATGCCTGCGTGCATGTATGTGTCTACGGTTTCCAGACCAGTGGGCGATCCCAGGCTTTGAGAGCGGCGTTCCACTCATTGTGCCATTTCTGGTAGCTGGCAGCGGGATGCGTGCCGGGAGTGGAATCAAACTCAAAACGGATGGTGGCGGTTTTGCTGTCAGCGGCGGTGCTAAGCTGCCATCGCGTGTGAGAGCCGGTGGCGGATTGGTTCATGGCTTGCAAGGAAGCGGAAGTGATACCCTGGATGTTTTCAACAATGACTTCCGAGCGAAAACGGAATGGATAACGCACAAGGAAGGGCGTCTGGCGTGCTTTGACGAAAGTGGTGACGAGGTAGTCGTTTTCCCATAGGGCGGGCAGTACGGCCCGGTGAAGACCCCCTTCATCATGCAAGCGGTCTGGCACATCGTAGCTGATTGTAAGGCGGGCCGGGTCGGCGTTGTTGGCCAGGGTGTCGAAGGTGAAGCCGTGCACCTGCACGCGCGCATTTTTTTCGAGAATGCTCTGTGCCTTGCGCAACTGCGCCGCGGCATCCAGGCCGGTAAAGGCGCTGCGCATCCCGGCAGCGTAGTAGCCGTGCAACGTGAGCGTTTCCTCGACATGCCATGCGTCGCCTTCCGGGCGGATGATGCGGCGGCTGGCCACGTGGCAACTGTCCGCCGCAGGTTCTGCCTGCGGCGCGCCGAGACGCACCTTGCCGGGCTGCAGGATCAGGGCGTGCGAATGCCACAGGTCGTCGGCATGCCAGGCGTCAGAGGGGAGGTTTTTGTTGGTGGTGTCGATCAACCATCCGGAACCGAGGGAGGGCACATGCACGACCATGTGGTTGAACTGGTCGAGTGTGGGCAGCGCGGGCTGGGTGCGCCAGTTGGTGTTCACGAGGGCGAGATGGCTTTCGATGCCGGCGGCAGCGAGAAGTTGATGCAGGAGCAGCGCCTGGTCTTTGCAGTCTCCATACTGCTGCTGAAGCGTCTGGGCGGCGGGGTTTGGACGGCGGGCGCGAGTGCCGAACTCGATGGCGGTGTAACTAATCTCTTTCTGCACATGGCCCGCGAGGACGGCGATTTTTTCGCGCGGTGTTTTCATGCCGCCGGTGAGCTGCGCGGCGAGCGCAGCGACTTGGGGTTCTGGTTTGAAGCGTTCCTGAAGGTCTTTGAGAAACTTCTCGCCAACCTCGGCCCAAGTGCCTTCCATGCCCCCAAGGCACACTCCGGGGACACGATCCTCGTAGAATCCGCTCATGGATTCATCGGGGTCGAAGGGCAGGTTGAAGCCCATCCAGGCGAGCAGGTTTTTCTCCCGCACGGTTTGCAGCGTTTCGGTTCGAGCGGTGGCGGTTTGTACTTTGTCGATGGCACCCGTGACGAAGACGATGTCCGCCGCGCTGTCGCCAAAGAGCTTTCGTTCAAAGGTGAACTCCTCGGTTTTGCCGAAATCCTCGATGCTCACCTGGTATTCGACAGTGCAGCCGGGACGCAGGCCGGGAATCTGGAAATGGAGCTTCTTGCGGTGAGAGGCGCTGCCATTGTCGATGTCCATCACATAGGAGTCACCGGGCACGGAACCAATGATCTTGCCGTTCTCATCGCGCACCTCGACGCGGTTGATGAAGATGCGCTCGTTGAGAGGATCGAAGGTAAACTCGATGCTGCTGAGGTCGTTGGCACCTTCGGTGGTGTAGATGCGCGCCCGGCGGTGCCAGGTGCGGCGCATAGGTTTGGCGGGGTCGAAGTGGTAGCCTTTGGTGGTGAGCAGCCACGCGCAGGGCTGATCACTGCCGTAATCTTTGGCGGCGGGATGCGCCGTGAGCGCCTGCTGCACGGCAGCGGGCAGGGCGACGGCCTCGACAGGCGTCTTGATGTCAGAGTTGTTGCCCTGGCCGAGCATGGCGGAGGCGCGGCGCACGGCGTCCTGCACGGTTTCGTTGTCGGGGTCTTTCTTGGCGACTTTTTCAAAGGTGAGCTTGGCTTCGCGGTACCATTTCCGCCCCATCTGGCTCCAGCCGAGGATCATGAGGGCGCGTGGCGCATCTTTGCCATCTGCGAGGAGTTTTTCAGCCACGGCGGCGGCACGCGCATGCTCGTCGGCGTCGTTGAGCGCTTCGCCGAAGTCGTAGCTGACGCGACGGTCGTCGGGGAACTCGGCGGCGAGTTCTTCGAACAACTGGATGCCGCGCTTGGCATCCCCGGCGGAGGAGACGGTCTGTGCGTGCCAGCGGCGGGAGGTGACGCCGGGAAACTTTTTCATCCACGCTTCGGCGGCCTGCATCGCAAGCTGGTACTTTTCCTTCGTATTGAGGTGCTGGAGCCATTCGAGGACTTTGTTTTCATCTTTGAGACCGGTGCTGACGGCCTGCTGGAAGGCGGTGTTGGCGGCATCGTCGTCGTTGTTGCCTGAGAGAATGTAGGCGTGGCGCAGGTGCAGGGTGGGACTCTTGGGAAAGGCCGGCAGGTGCGGGGTGAGGAATTGCAGTGCCTCCTTAAACTGCCCGGCCTGCTCCATGGCGTCGGCGACGTTGCCGAGAATGGCGGCGTCCTTGGAGGTCTGCTGAAAGCTGCGTTTGAACCACGGCGCAGCTTCCTTGAACTGGTCACGCTGGTAGAGGGCGATGCCGATGTCATTGAGGACGAGTCCAGCATCCTGACGCTGGGATGACTGTAGCGTGGGCGGCTGGCCCTGGGGAGGCAGCAGCTCAATGGCATCAAGCGCAGTGCGTACGCGGGTGATGTCACCTTTCTTTTTTGTCGCCCAGCCGGCATGCAGGTGAGCCAAACGATCCTTCACGGCCACACGCAGGACATAGTCGTACTCGGCATCGTCAACGGTTCGGCTGCCGGTGATTTCCAACCCGTCACCCCAGGCGCAAGGCCAGGGTTTGGCGACCCAGCCTTCATCAGAAGGATACGGAATGTCCAGGCGATCCAGCAGAGCGGTGGCGACGGATTCGAGGTCCGGGGCTTTCTCACCGAGGTCGAAGGGAATGACCAGCAGTGCCTCCAGCGGGCGCAGCGCGGCGAAATCGGCGAGCGCCTGGCCATGGGCGGGCCATTGTTTCCAGTCGTTGACCGGAAGCTGCGTGCGGTAACCCCAGGCGGGCCGCGTCACATTCGCAATGACCGCACTGGGCGAACCGATGCGCTTTTCATCGAGCACCTTGAATGATTCCATCAACGTGCGGAACTCCGGCGCGAGCCGTTCCCGGCCTGCGGACGGCCCCCAGCAGGTGATCTGCCAGGAAAAGCCGGGACGTGTTGTGACCCACTGGTCGAAATACATCGGAATGCCCAGTGATTCCGCCGTGCGCACGATGCAGGTGCGGCGCATGAAGTCGGTCCCGTTGAGGGTGAGTTTTTCCGTCTTGTCATCCTCAACGCTGGTGGCGGCGGAGGCGAGGTTTGCCTTCACTGCGTCCATCAGATCCTCGACGGTCATGTCCGACTCCAGATGCTCGCCGAGCACCATGACGTAGCCTTCGGGCGCGGAACGACGGAAAGCGATGCAGGCGAGTTTGTTGAGCGAGGTGGCGTTCATCTTCACCCAGCGCGGCGGACAGGTCAGCGAGCAGTTGAACTCTTCGCTGGTGGCGGTTTTGTCCGGTGAATTTTGGGCCGCCAGTTCTTCAGCCAGGATCCGGGTGCGCAGCGCCACCACGGCACCAGCGCCGGCGATCAGCAAAAAAATGCCGCCGATGACCAGCGTCCAGACGGCCTGGGCACGTCCTTGTGTGAGACGGGTGCGGTCATAGCAGGCCAGGCCGACAATCGCGAGCACGAAGGCGCCGAGAAACAAGAATGCGGCGATCAGTCCCGCGATGGTTCCCGCGATGCCTGCCCAAGCAGGCATAAAGAGACCCACACCTTGACCGAGAGCCGCGCCGAGCCAGCCGGCCAGCATGAGTGTCAGCGCGATGACGCAGAGTTTGCTGGTGGTCGGGCGCTTGAGCATGCTGAGGCATTTGACGATGCCGATCAGCGTGGGAAGCACGATGATGAAAAGTCCAACGGCTTGTCCCGACTGGTAGGCGTCCGAACTGGCGTCCGCGAGTGTGTTAAAAATCATACGCGCATGCTTTTAGGGCATGGCGCGTGTTTCTGGCAATCGAAAAGGCGGCAAAGACGAGTCTTCAAGCCAGCCGTTTGCGGGCCGCGATCAGCCCGTGTTTCGGGCCAAAAATAAAGGCCAGCACGAACAATGCGGCCTGCGCGAGGACGATGCAGGCGCCGGTGGCGCCGTTGATGAAGAAGCTGACATAGACGCCGAGGCAGCTTGCCAGCACGGAGGAACTGGCGGCGATTATGAGCATGTGGTCGAAGCGGTCGGTGAGCAGCCGGGCGGTGCAGCCGGGGGTGATGAGCATGGCCACGACGAGGATGATGCCGACGGCCTGGAGCGAGGCAACGATGGTAGCCGCGAGCAGGGCGAGCAGCACATAGTAGAGCAGATTGGTGTTCAGGCCGATGGCGCGCGCATGGGCGGCGTCGAAGCAGAACAGCAGCAGGTCTTTGCGCATGAACAGGATGACCACCAGTGTCAGCAGCGAGGCCGTGATGGTCTGGATCATGTCAGCACGCTCAATGCCGAGGATGTTGCCGAACAGGATGTGGTTGAGGTGTGCCTCGGTCTCTACTTTCGTGAAGAGCACGAGGCCGAAGGCGAACAGTCCGGTGAAGACGATGCCCATGACGGTGTCTTCTTTGATGCGGGTGTTGGATTTGATCCAACCGGTGGCCGTGGCGCAGAACAGGCCGGAGGCAAACGCGCCCACGGCCAGTGGCAGACCGAGCATGTAGGCGCCGACCACGCCGGGCAGCACAGCGTGGGAGATGGCGTCACCCATCAGCGACCAGCCTTTGAGAACCAAATAGCAAGACAGCACCGCGCACACGGCTCCGACGAGAGCGCCGACGAGCAGCGCTTCGATCATGAAGCTGTATTGGAAGGGGGCGAGCAGGTTCATGACATGGCGGCGGCGCGGCGCTGAGTGCGTGCGGCGAGAAGGCCGTGTTTCGGGGCGAGCACGAGTGCGACGAGGAAGACGAGTGTTTGTAAAACCACGATGCAGCCGCCGGTGGAGCCGTTCAGGAAGTAGCTGGCATACGCGCCCACCACACCACACACCACACCGGTGACGGTGGCGATGACGAGCATTTTGCCAAAACGATCCGTGAGCAGGTAGGCTGTGGCACCCGGTGTGACGAGCATGGCCACCACCAAGCATGCGCCCACGGTTTGCAAGGCCGCGACCGCCGTGGCGGAGAGCAGCGCGAGCAGCAGGAAGTGCAGGAAGCGTGTGTTCAGGCCAAGGCTGCGCGCGTGACTTTCATCGAAGCAGTAGAGCAGCAGGTCGCGCCACTTCACGCTGAGCACGAGGATGGACAGCGCGGAGATGATGAGCACCTGCAGGATGTCCGGGTCGGAGATGGCGAGGATGTTGCCAAAGATGATCGTGCGCAGGTTGAGATTGCTCGGAAACAGCGAGAGTAACAGCAGGCCGAGCGCAAAAAAGCTGGTGAAAACCACGCCGATCACCGCGTCCTCGCGCAGACGTGAGTGGTTCTTCACCCAGCCCATGCTCAGCGCCGCCAAAATGCCTGCGACGAAGGCCCCCACGGAAAACGGCAGCCCCAGAAGCCACGCCAGCGAGACGCCGGGTACCACTGCATGAGACAGCGCATCGCCCATCAGCGACCAGCCTTTCAGCGTGATGAAACACGACAAGAACGCGCACACGCCGCCGATGAGGCCGCTCACGACGATGGCCTTGAGCATGTATTCGTATTCAAAGGGTGTCAGGAGGCTGGACATGAGAACCTCCTTGGAATGACGAATGACGAATGACGAATGACGAAAGAATGATGAAGTCCGAATGACGATGTTCTAAAGCATTGAAGTGCCTGAATGCCTTTGTCTGGACATTCGTCATTCGTCATTCGGATTTCGTCATTGTTCACTCGCCCACCTCCTTCTCCCGCTCCTTCACCAGTTTCTCCCTGCCGTGGCGATCCGTGTACTCCAAATGTCCGTCTTTGCCGAAGACCAGCGGGCGTTCATCGTCGGTGAGCAGCTTCACGGTTCTGCCATCGTGCTCCTGGATGGTCGATTGCTCGAAGCGGAACTGCCGCAGCACGCCGCCGAAGGCGCGGGAGAGGTTGTCCTCCGTGAACACCTGCTCCGTGGGCCCGAAGGCGAGCACGGTGCGGTTCACGAGCACGACTTGGTCGCAGAACTCGGGCACGCTGCCGAGGTTGTGGGTTGAAACGAGGATGATGTGGCCTTCCTCGCGCAAGTCGCGCAGCAGTTCGATGATGGCGGACTCCGTCTGCACATCCACGCCGGTGAAAGGCTCGTCTAGCAGCATGATGCGGCCACGTTGAGCCAGGGCTCGGGCGAGGAAGACGCGTTTCTTCTGCCCGCCGGAGAGTTCGCCGATCTGGCGGTCGGTGAAGTCGCTCATGCCCACACGTTCGAGGCACTCTTGCGCGATGCGTTTGTCCTCGACACGCGGGATCCGCATGAAGCTCATGTGGCCGTAGCGGCCCATCATCACCACGTCCCAGACGCTGACGGGGAAAGTCCAGTCCACCTCCTCGCTTTGCGGCACATAGGCGACGAGTTTGCGTTTCCGTGAAGCTTCGACTGTGAGCCCCGCAATGCTCACACTGCCTTTCGCCGGGCGGAGGAAGCCCATGATGGCTTTGAAAAGCGTGCTCTTGCCGCTGCCGTTCACGCCGACCAGGGCGCAGATGGTGCCAGCTCCGAGCGTGAATGAGGCGTCCCGCAGCGCGATGTGACCGTTGGTGTACGCCACGGTGACATCGGCGACTTCAATGGAGAGCGGCGGGGCGGTGTCGTGCATTGTCAGGGATTGGCGAACGCCTTCACGATGGTGTCGGCGTTGTATTGCAGCAGCTTCAGATACGTCGGCGCGGGGCCGTCGTCGCTGGTGAGCGAGTCCACATACAGCACACCGCCGTAACGCGCACCGGTTTCCTTCGCCACTTGCAGCATGGCCTTGTCGCTGATCGTGCTTTCCGAGAACACGACCGGGATTTTGTTTGAGCGCACGGTGTCCACGACCTTCTGCACCTGCTGCGGCGTGCCCTCCTGGTCCGCGTTGATGGGCCAGAGATAAAGCTCCTTCATGGCGTAGTTGCGTGTCAGATAGGAAAACGCGCCTTCGCAGCTCACGAGCCAGCGCTGGTCCGCAGGAATGGCCTCCAGCGCCTTGCGCACGGGTTCATCCACAGCGCGGAGTTCGGCGGTGTAGGCGGCGGCGTTCTTCGTGTAGGTGGCCTCGTTGGCGGGGTCCAGTTTCACCAGCGCTTTGCGGATGTTTTCCACGTAGATGATCGCATTTGCGGGAGACATCCAGGAATGCGGGTTCGGCTTGCCCGTGTAAGGCCCCTCGCCGATGCCCATTGGCTCGACGCCTTCGGTCAGCACCACGCTGGGCACGTCCTTCACCTGCTGGAGGAATTTTTCAAACCAGCGCTCCAGCCCCAGGCCGTTCCAGAGCACGAGATCGGCGTCCTGCGCCTTCACGAGATCGAGTGGCGTCGGCTCATAGTCGTGAATCTCTGCACCCGGCTTCGTGATGGATTCCACGATGGCCGCTGTGCCCGCGACATTCTGCGCAATGTCCTGGATGATGGTGAAGGTGGTCAGAATGCGCTTCGGGCCTGTTTTGGATTTTTCAGCCGACGGGCCGCATGCGACCAATGCGACGCATAGAATGGCGAGGGAAAGACGTGTTTTCATCGTGTGTGGTCTTGGTGATTTTTAATAACGAAAACTCATGCCGCTGAAGACGCCGATGTCCTCGGCGGCGCGGTTCAGGCCAATGCGCACCCCGGCGTCGAATACCAGATTGTCCGTGACAGCGAAAGTCAGGCCGCCGTCCAGCAGCGCCCGGAAGTCCGTCGAGGCACCCGCGACGCCGACCAGTTCCACATACATGCCCAGCTTTTCGGTGAGGCTGACGCCGATGGTGACGGAATGCAGCCACTCCAGGTCGTAGCCGCCTGTGTTTGCATCGCTCACCAGATCCATTTGAGTCATCAATCCCAGGCTCACACGATCACTGAGCGTGACCGACAAAGGAACGATCAAGCCGCCCTCCCATTCGTTGTTGCTCAGGCGTGTGCCGGTGGGAATTTTCACATACGGCATGATGGCCAGGGCCGTGATGCCCTCGTCGTTTCCCCAGACGTTCATCTTCAAGCGCAGGGTGACATCGCTGAAACCGGACAGCTTGTCCGTGACTTCGTCGGTCGTGGACCGTCCCTGCGTGTAGGTGTCGAACATGATCTGGAGATCCACATCGTGCGACAGGCCTGCCTTGAAGTTCATCTGACCGTAGATCCACGCCTGGTTGCGGATGCTGCTTGTGAGGTCAGGACTGAGATCACGGCTGTAGTCGAAGAAGCTCATCTCAAGCTGAAAATGTCCGGCGGGCACCGTGTAGGGGGCCTCCGTCGTGTCAGGCCGGTCTGTGACCATCTCCCGCATCTGATCGACCGGAGTGGGATTGAACAGGTGCCAGGAGCTCTTGTCTTCGGTCGCGGCGGGAAGACTGATGACGCCGAGGAAAAGGGGGATGAGCGTCGTGAATGCGAGGCGGGGTGGTGGTCGGAGGTGCATGAGGTTGAACTATTGCTTGGGTTATTAAAATTAGTCTGGCCTAATTTCATCGGAATGCCATATCCGCAACTTAAAAAGTTAGCCGTGGCTAACTTTTATTTTTCACTTCTGAAAAAACATTTTCAGAAGTGCCGCGCTCCTGCTATGGCATCAGCCTTCATGCCCGCCAAACGCAAGGAACATACCAGCCATCTCGGCTCGCCTGCCATCGAGGACTACCTCGAACAGATTCATAATCTCATCGCCGGAAAGGGCTATGCGCGCGTGGTGGACATCGCGCAGAACCTCGGCATTTCGCAGGCCAGCGTGACGAACATGATCCAGAAGCTCGATGCCGAGGGCTTTGTCGTCTATGAGCGCTACCGCGGCGTGGTACTGACCGAGGAGGGCCGCAAGGTCGGTGCCGAGATCGCCCGCCGTCATGAGGTGCTCACGCGTCTGCTCGCCAGTTTCGGTCTCGATCCCAAAACCGTTCACGAAGATGTGGAGGGCATGGAGCATCACATCAGCCGCCAGACTTTGGAGGTTCTGACACTCCTGATGGAGGAACTGGAGGGCAACTCCGACCTGCTGCGCAAACTGAAGCGAAAACTGGCGAAAAACAGCGACTGAGTTGCTTCAGACGAAGGGAGCAATCGGCACGCCGCGTTTGGCTCCCGTGCCGCCATAGATGTTGAAGCTGCCGGTTTCCCGTGGGCAGGTTGACGATTTTTGACGAACTCCGTAGGTGCTGGTGAAACCACCCTTCATCACCATGCAAACCGCCAAACACTCCCGTGAATCCGCCGCCAAAGGCGACGACCAGATTGCCTTCGAGAACGGCATCTCTTTTCAGAATGCCGGCCGTCATGTCACTGCGCTCGAATGGTATGCCGACGTCAAACCGACCGGTGGCCGCTGGGATATCCGGGCTTCGGCGGGCAGGATCGCCTTGCTGATCGCTATGAACCGGGCGGAAGAGGCCGTCGTCGTGGGGATGCAGGCTTTGAAGCGTATGCGGTTCTATTCGGTGTCGCTTGTCGTGCAGACCTCGCGAGCGTTGAATGTGGTGCAGGGGCCGCTGTCTGCGTTGAACCTGTGCCGCCAGGCACTCAGGCATGCGACATTTCAGCAGAGTCCGCATGTGTGGTTCTCAGCCGCTGCCTTTGCCTCGCAGTGCCACCAGTTTGGCCGCAGCCTCCGCTACCTGAGAGGTTTCTTCGACTGCTGCGACGAGTCCTTCGGCGGTGATCTGTTCAGCGACCTCGATTTTGCACCACTCTGGGAGCATTTGCGGTGCGAAGCGCCGACTGACGAGGAGATCGCTGCGCTGCGGACACTGGCGACGCACCATCATCGTTCGCTCGTTGCCGGGCTGCGCTGCCCGCTCAGCTTCGAGAGCATCGGCCATGTGCCTCCCGGCTTGCGCCGGTTCCTGTGCCTCAACCTTGCCACCATGACCTGGGTGCCACGCCCTGATGCCACGCCAGCACAGCAGGCCACCTTTCAGACATGGTACGATGCCGTGCGACAGGAGGCTTGGCAATCTTTTGAGCATGCCGTGGGCAAAGCTCTTGCCATCCACACTGCCACCAGCGGAGAATGCGCCTGAATTCATCATGTCCGCCTCCGTCCAGCTCCGCATCACCGAAGGCACTGCCAAGGGCAAGGTCTTCACCTTCGCCGCGCACGACACTTTCTTCCTCGGGCGGCATCCTGACTGCCATATGCATCTGCCGGATGACACCTGCGTCTCGCGCCACCATTTCATTCTGGAAGCCTGCCCGCCACAGGCCTGCGTGCGCGATCTCGGCAGCCGCAATGGCACTTACGTCAACGGGCGCAAGGTCGGCGGACGCAAGGAAGGCGAATCACCCGAAGAAGGCGCACGCCGCGCCTATCCCGAAGTCACCCTCAAGCACGGTGACCGCATCCAGGTGGGCGACACTGCTCTCGAAGTCCACGTCACGCAGGCGGAGAAGCAGGCTGGGCCACCGCCCGCCGTTCCCGTGCCCAGCTTTGATGAACTCAATCCCAAACAGCTTGCCGATCTCCTGCTCAAGGCCGCGAAGAAAGGCGAAGCACCCCGGCTCGACGTCCCCGGCTATCAGATCGAGAAGGAACTTGGCCGTGGCGGTTTTGGCGTCGTCTTCCGTGCGCGGCGCATCGCTGATGGCGTCACCGTCGCCATCAAGGTGATGCTTCCTCGAGTTGCTGTTCCTCCAGTCGAGATCGAAAAATTTCTGCGGGAGATGACCATCACTGCGCAGCTACGCCATGCGAACATCGTCAAGTTGTTCGACCAGGGCCATTGCAACGGCATCCCATGGTTCATCATGGAATACTGCGAGGGCGGCAGCCTGTGGGACTTGATCATGAAACACGGCGGCAAGCTCCCGCTCAAGGTCGCCCAGCCCATCATGCTCGCCGCGTTGGAGGGCCTCGCCCACGCGCATCAGCAGGGAATCGTGCACCGCGACCTCAAGCCGCATAACATCCTCCTCGACTGCGGCGTGGCCCGCATCTCCGACTTCGGCCTCGCCAAGAACTTCCAGCAGGCCGGTCTCAGCGGTCTCAGCGTCACCGGCAACTACGCTGGCACCCCACTGTTCATGCCACGCGAACAGCTCATCAATTTCAAGCATCTCAAACCCGTCTCCGATGTCTGGAGCATGGCAGCGACGTTCTACTTCATGCTCACTGGCACTTTCCCGTATCCGTTTACAGAGAAGCGCGACCCGATTGATGTCATCCTGAACGAGGAGATCGTTCCTCTTGAGAAGCGTGACAAAACGATCTCGCCGAAATTAGCTGCGTGGCTGAATGCAACCCTTTCAGTCGATCTCAAGAGGCGTAGTCAGTCGGCGGGTGAAATGTTGGCAGCCGCTCGCTCAGTTTTGTAACCGCATCCGGCCTCCATGAATTACCTTGATCCAGATGAAGTCCCATCAGAATGGCAGCTTGGAGATGTGATTCTCGACCTCTATGAGGTGTGTCCCGTCACCGAGGGTTTCGGCGCTGAGGCACATCAGAAGAACTACCACGAGGGAGGTTTTGGCCGAGTTTACAAAGTCTACCACAGAACCTGGCGGCGCGAGCTGGCTGTTAAAACACCCCGTGCGCACGTTTTTAACACACAAGAGCAGAAGGATTCATTCTCAAAAGAATGCCAAACTTGGATTAACTTGGGACTGCACCAACACATAGCCGCCTGTCATTATGTGCGCGAACTCGGCGGGCTGCCGCGAGTGTTTTCGGAATACGCGGACGCAGGCACACTTGAAGAATGGATACGAGCTAGACGACTTTATGAAGGCGACGAGCTGACCTCCTTGGCTCGAATTCTTGATGTGTCGATACAGTTCGCTTGGGGGTTACACTATTCCCACGAGAGAGGCGTCATCCACCAAGACGTGAAACCACTCAATGCATTGATGTGGGAAGATGGAACTGTCAAAGTAAGTGATTTTGGTCTTGCTGGCGCGAAGGTCGCGGTAGGTTCTTTGAACACTGCTGCGGCTGCTCTATATGGCAAGAATTCCATAATGGCTTCGACGGGCGGGATGAGTCCACCCTATTGCTCACCAGAGCAGTCCGAAGGACAAACGCTTGACCGCCGCACAGATATTTGGTCTTGGGCTGTCAGCGTTCTCCAGATGTTTCAAGGAGATGTTACATGGCACTCAGGCAGTGTTGCGGGTGCAGCGCTCGAGTTTTTCATTGAAAATGGAGGGACGGAAGAAGGAATACCCTCTATGCCTGATGGAGTGGTGGCCTTGCTAAGGCGGTGCTTACAACAGAATTCGGCATTGCGTCCCAGAAGTCTCCTGGATTGTGCCATAGCTTTCCGCGAAGTTTATGTCGCAGAAATTGGTGTTCCTCACCCACGCCACGAGCCAATAGCCGCCGCCGACACCCCAGATGCTCTCAACAATCGAGCGCTCTCCTTGATTGACTTGGGCAAGTTCGACGATGCAGAGAAATTTTTTATCCAAGCCCTAAATCTAGACAAACACCACCTGGCATCGACCTACAACCGAAGCATCATGCTTTGGAGAGAAGGGAAGCTCACTGATGAGGAAGTGTTGGTGAATCTCGAAGAAATTAGAGGGGATGACGTCAACAATACAAACTTGGAATGCGCCTTGGGCTGGGTTAGGAATGAAAATGCGGATTTTACAAAAGCGCTCTATCATTTCGACGAAGCCATCAAACTAGGTGGTGGTGACACTGCTCAAGGGGTTCTGGAAAAGACTCGCGCATTAGCGCAATTTGGTTCAGGGCAATGTTTGAATATTTTCGAGGGGCACACTGACGACGGTGTTAATTCCGTGTCGTTCTCGCCTGATGGACGCCACATCCTGTCCGCAGGGAGGGATTTCAGTTCCAAGACGGACCCCATTCGACTGTGGGAAACAGAATCTGGAGAGTGCGAACTCATTTTTGGAGAGAGTGGTAGCGGAACGTTGGTTTCATTTTTGCCTGATGGTCAGCATGCCATTTCATCCGGTTGTTTATCGGACCTGAGTCTTTGGGATCTTGCCACTGGCCAATGTTTGCGCACGTTTGAGGAAAGCCCGCAACACACTTATTGCATGGCAGTCTCGCCTGATTGCCATCATGTGGTTACCGGTGGCTCAAGTGCTGGCCTATACCTATGGGACATGGCGACAGGACGACGGCTATATGATTTTCCGCTGCCCATGAGCTGTGTCACCGCTGTAGCGATTTCATCCGACAGCAAATTCATGCTCTCTGGCAGCAGTGACAATGCGCTACGATTGTGGGATTTGTCCACCCGCCAATGCATACTCAAATTTGATGGTTTGAATGATAAAATCAGCGCAGTGGCATTTTCACCTGATGGTCGCTACGCTCTTACTGGCAGCGGTTCAAGTCATGATTGCAAAGACAAAGCGTTACGTTTGTGGGATCTGGACTCTGGTCGTCTTTTGCGGAGGTTTGATGGTCACTTGAACGCAATCACTTCTGTATCTTACTCGAACGACGGCCGTTATGCCGTGTCTGGATGCATGGACAAAAAGGTGCGCCTATGGGATTTGGTTCTCGGACGTTGTTTGCGGACATTCGAAGGGCACGATAATGGCATCAATTGTGTGGCGTTTGCACCGGATGGACGCACTGCAATTTCAGGAAGCGGTCAAAACAATAATAGCACGGATAACACGGTACGACTGTGGGACATTGAAACGGTCATAGAGCGGCGCCGTCAGGCACCTTGGATTTACTCGGTAGTCGTTACTGCTGACGAGGCCATTCAACGTCAGAATTCACACGAAGCATTATTAGCTCGCGCACACACTGCCCTTGATGGAGGCCAAATCCACGAGGCGCTGAACTCGCTGAAGCTTGCGCGAAAGATTCCAGGGTTCGGTAAGAGTGAGGAATGCCTTAATCTCCAGGCCCGAGCCGGTGCGTGCGTGCGCAGCAAGTCCTATGGTGGCGGATGGTTGAAACGCACATTCGAGACCCACACGTCATATGTTACTTCTGTCAGTTTTTCGCCTGACGGCCTATTCGTGTTTTCTGGCGGCAACGGCATGCCTCGGCTTTGGGACGTATCAACGGGGAGATGCTTGCGGTCCTTTGAGGGGCATACTGGATACGTTGTCTCCGTTGCATTCTCGCCCGATGGGTGCTTCGTAGTTTCAGGAGCAGCCGACAAAACTCTACGGCTATGGCAAGTCTCTACTGGAGAATGCCTTCGGATTTTCTTGGGCCATACTAACTGTGTAAACTCGGTAGCATTTTCGCCCGACGGCCGCTTTGTCATGTCAGGGAGTGGTGTGGACAGTAGGAATCAAGCTGATTGCGACCACACCATGCGTTTATGGGATATAGCCAGCGGGTGCTGTCTGCACTCTTTTGATGCAGAAAATAATGGCCCGATCAACTGTGTAGCGTTTTCACCTGACGGACATTTCACCCTCTGTGGCTGCGCTTCTGATATATTTTTATGCGATGTAGAAACCCTGAAATGCATTCGCACTTTCGATGGTGCCAGTCTGACTGGGATTAACTCGATAGCATTCTCGCCAGACAGCCGGTTTGCGCTCTCCGGCAGCGGTAACATTTTTCAAAAAATTCAACAGCTTCATCTATGGGACATAGCCACAGGTCGATGCTTGCGCACCTTCGAGGGGCACACAGGACAAGTTTACTCGGTCGCGTTTTCGCATGATGGTCGGTTTGCACTCTCTGGAAGTGGAGACCACAGTCACGGCAAAGACAAAACTCTGCGATTATGGGAAGTGGCGACTGGTAAATGCCTGCGTGTCTTCGAGGGACACGCCGATAGCGTGAACTCTGTGGCATTTTCGCCGAACGACCGCTTTGCACTGTCAGGAAGTGGCGGTTATCCAGAGAGAGATTACACACTTCGTCTTTGGGAGCTGGATTGGGAGTATCATTCCGAGTTTGAGTAAATATTACGCACTGCTACAGAGGGTTCATGAATCTCTTGGAGAAAGCTAAAGGAATGCTTCCAAAAATGCCCGAGGATGTATTTAACATTTGGATTCGACCGCTGATTGAAAGCAACGGATGGCCGTTTGAGTCAATCCATTCACTACACAGCAACAGGAATTGGTTCCAATATTTTGGCGGCAATTCGATCCAAACAATTAGCAATCTCGTCTGGCACAGCCAGCAAATCCCTCTGCTTGGCAGCCGCCTTCATCCAAACTCACAACAGATCATAAACTGGATCATTTTATCGTATGTTCATGGCCGTCCCACACCAGTAACGAAGATTAAAAATGGAAAAGGTCGTGAGAGTTTTCTGCGCTCTCGGCAGTTCATAAAAAGCACAGGACGGCTGCATACACCATTGGTCCTCCTTGAGGATTCGCTTGGTTATCACATTTTAGATGGAAACCACCGCTTTGCCGCATGTGTCAGTTTGCGCCCTACTCCGCTGTTCACTGTTGATGCGTGGATTGCGTGCAGGATCTAGCCTCCGAATGAACAATTCTATTCTTTGCCTTGCGGAATCTCAGATACCTTGGGCGTTGTTAGTCAGTCGCCGTCTGCAAAAAACCTTTGGAGTCGAGTCCGCCGAAACCCTGTGTCGCCAGTTGTTCCCGGAGGCTGTTCAAGGCCGCAGCGGCGGCCTTGTGGACCGCTTGCTTCGAGACGTTGAGCCGCTCGCCAATCTCGGCGTAGCTGTGTCCTTCGGCGACAAGAGCGAGGATTTGCCGGGTGCGTGCAGGCAGTGAGGCCAGCAGGTGTTCCAGCACGCGCCGACTTTCCTGCGAGCGGACCTGACTCAGCACATCCTGAAACTCGTCCGGCAGCCGCTGGCTGGGCGCGGTGCTGCCAGTCGTAGTGAACGCTGCGAGGGCGAGATCCGCCTCCGGCCCAACCTGCCGGGCATGTTGGGCCTCCTTTTGATGCAGCGAGTTCAGCGCATTCCGAATGGCCCGCGCCGCATACGCCGCAAACGCCCCGCGTGCCGGATCAAACGCCAGCGCCGCCCGATGCAGCGCCGCATGCGCCACGGCACGCACGTCATCCGCCGTCATGCCGGGAATGTTCGCGTAGCCGCCCGCGATCTTGTCGGCCAGCGGCAGCGCCTCACGAAACAGTGTATCAGCATCGGGCATGGGCGATGTCTGGCACGGGATGCATGGTTCGGCAATCGCCGGGATGCACCGAGTCTGTGCTGCTGGGTTGACGATTTCCCGCGTAACCGGTAGGTGCGGGCATGAACAACTCGGTGGCGATCCTCAGCGACATCCATGGCAATGCCCATGCCCTGCGCGCCGTGCTGCAAGACTTGGCAGACCACGACATCAACGAACGTGTGTGTCTCGGCGACGTGGTGGGCTATGGCGGCAGCCCCGGTGACTGCATCGATCTTCTGATGGAGTACGGCATTCCCTGTGTGCAGGGCAATCACGATGCGATGGTGACCACCGGTGCGGGACTGGATGGCGTGAAGGACGCCACGCGCCAGTCCATCGAGTGGACACGGGGCGTGCTGACTCCGGGGCAGAAAGGCTGGCTGACGGCGTTGCCCATGACGATGCAGGCCGAAGACTATGAGGCTGTGCATGCCTCCCTGCATCATCCTGGCGAGTGGACTTATGTGCTGAGGGCGGACGCTGCCGCGCAGAGTTTTCCGCATCAAACAAGAATGGTCTGCTTCATCGGGCATACGCACTCGCCTGCATTCTGGGTAGAGGGCGATGAACTTGGCGTGGACATCACTTCGATTGAAGCTTTGAGGCCAAACCGCAAGTGCCTCGTGAATGTGGGAGCCGTCGGCCAGCCGCGTGATCGCGACGAACGCGCCTGCTACGCCATCTATCGTCGCGACACCCAGGACATCCTGTGGCGGCGCGTGCCCTATGACATTGCCGGTGCGCAGCAGGCGATCATCCAGGCCGGTCTGCCAGCTTACTTTGCGCAACGGCTGGAGCTGGGGAAGTGATGAAACAGCGACTGAGTTGCTTCAGACGAAGGGCGCAATCGGCACGCCGCGTTTGGCTCCCGTGCCGCCGTAGATGTTGAAGCTGCCGCTGCCGGCGGGGATGAGGTCGTGCGGCGAGACGCCCATCAGCGCGCCGATGGTGGCATGAAAGTCGAGCACAGTGACGGGATTTTCGATGACACGGGTGCCGGTTTCGTCGGTTTTGCCGTAGGCTTGGCCGCCTTTGACACCGCCACCGGCGATGAACGATGAAAAGGCGATGGGATGATGATCGCGGCCGGAACCGTTGATTTTCGGCGAGCGGCCGAACTCGGTGGTGAGCACCACCAGCGTGCTTTCCAGCAGGCCGCGGGCTTCCAAATCCTCTAGCAGCGTGCTCACGGCATCATCCACGACTTTGGCGAGCGCCTCGACCTGCGTGAAGTTGTTGGAATGCGTGTCCCACCCGCCGAGCTCGATCTCGACAAACTTGGTGCCGCGTTCCACCAGTCGGCGGGCCAGCAGCACGCCCTGGCCGAAGTAGTTGGCCCCGTAGTCGTTCACGAGATTGCCTTTTTCCTGGGTGATGTCGAAGGCGTCGAGATCCTTGCTGGTCATGAGCTTGATGGCATCGGCAAAAACATCGGAGTGCGCCTTCACTCCATCCATTGGGAAACGTTTGAGGAAGTCGCTGTTGAGCTTTTCGGCGAGTCCGGTGCGTTTGCGCAGGTTGGTCATGGAGTCGCCGTTTTGAAGCTGGGTGTGCTCCAGGCCTTTGTTGGCATCCAGCACGGGGACGGGCGCGAAACGGGCGTCCATGAAGCCGCTGCTTGGATGACCGGCAAGATCAGCGAGACGGATATAAGCGGGCAGGGTGGAGGCACCCTGCGTGACCTGTCGCGCAACCCAGGAGCCGAGCGCGGGATGTTTCATCGAGGCGGAGACTTCGTAGCCGGTGAGCACTTTGTACATGCCCGGCTCATGCGCGCCCTGCGTGTGATGCATGGAGCGCACGACGGCGACTTTTTTGCCATGCTCCGCGAGTTTGGGGAAGAATCCGGAGATCTGCAAATCCTCGGACTTCGTCTTGATGGTGCGTGTGGAGCCTTGATAGCCCGCCGGCGCATCCGGCTTCGTGTCAAAGGTGTCGAGGTGGCTCATGCCGCCGCGCATGTAGAGATAAATGACGTGACCGGCGAATTTCGGCGCGTTGGTTTCCAGAGCTCGTGCGAGACCAACGGGCGGAACAAGGCTGACGCCGAGGCAGGTCTTTGCCATGCGGGTGATGAATTCACGGCGTGCGAGGTCGTCGAGTCGGTTGAGGGGATGATTCATGGGGGGGCGGTTATTTTTGAAACATGAATTCGGCGGTGGAGAGCAGCATGCGTGCGAGGGCCTTGGCGTTGCGGGTGTCGCCGAGCGTTTCCTGACACGCGTCGAGCTCCTCCTGCGTCGGTTCGCGTGTGAGCACGGCGAGAAAGGCGCCACGGGCGGCTTCGCGAATGTTGTTGAGGCCGCGCAGGTTGTCAGCAAGCGGGCTGCCGGAACGTGCGACGTGATCGAAGAAGTCGCTGTTCAGCATGAGCAGCGCCTGCGGCACAGTGGAGGCGCTCCACGCGTCGCCGATGAAATCACGATTGCCCTGGCCGAACATGCGCAGGAAATGACCGTCCGGCGCGGGCTGCGGCAGCTCGGAGGCACGCTCCAGTCCGCCACCGGCGAATTCCTTCGCCATTTCTTTGCGCAGCCGTGCGCGGCGCTGGTCCGCTTTCATCTCGCGCTCCTCCTCGCCGGCCATCTTGCGTGCCACGCCGGTGACATCGCTGGTTTTTTTGGCTCCGACGGCGGATTCGAGCGCGGCGACGCCGGGAGGATCGAAGTTCAGCTTCACATCGAGATCTTTGACCGCGAGCGCCATCATCGAGTCCCACACCTGCTCGGCGCTCAAACGCCGCACGACGGGACCGGGGAAGCGGTAAATGACTTCGCTATCCACTGGCGGCAGTCCTGCCTCGCGCTGGTAGGCGCGGGTGAGGCAGAGGATGCGCAGAATCTGCCGCACGTCGTATTTCGCCTCGCGCACGACATGAGCGAGGTACTGCGCGAGGTCGGGATTCGCGCAGTCGGCAATCTCACGCACCTGATCGACGCGTCCGGCGAAGGGCAGGCCGAAAAGTTTGGCCCAGAGACGATTCGCGAGTGTGAGGCTGAAGCGCGTGTTTTGCGGTGAAGTGACCCACGCGGCCAGTGTTTCCGCCGGTCGGGCGGTCGCAGGGGGTGGTTCGCCATACAGCACGGCAGCGGGAATGGCATCGCCGGGCTTGCCATCTGGGTATTGGTAATCATCTGGCAGCATCGCGGGACTGCCTTCGTCATTCACGATGCCTGCGCCACCTGCCGCGCGCTGGAGGGCCAGCAGCGCTTCCTTGATGCGTTCATACTTCTGTTTGCGCTCATAGCTCATGCCGGCCATCGCCAGCCGGTCGTAACGTTCCGCGGCTTCACGGATTTTTTCGGCTTCGACGGTGCCGACGGCATCCTCTTTCGAGGCGGTCTTGATGCCGGAGGTCCAGGCGAGGAATTGATGGTAATCTTTCCGCGTCCAGCGGCTGTAGGGATGATCGTGACACTGCGCGCAGGAGATTTGTGTGCCGAGAAAGAGCGTGGCGGTGCTCTCGATGTTCGCGGCGCGGTTTTCGCCATCGCGCAGGTAATAACCCGCCGCAGGCGCTCGCCAGCCGTAGCCTTCGGGACTGAGCAGTTCGCGTGTCCATTCGTCGAAGGGTTTGTTGTCGCGGACGCTCTGTTTGATCCATGCGAGATAAAAATCTCCCTGCACGCCCTCGGCGAGATCGTCCTTCGCACGCAGCAGATCGCACCAGTAGTTGAACATGTGGCTGACGTGGCCGTTGGAGACGAGCAATTCGTTGATCAGGCGGGCGCGCTTGTCGGGTTCCTTCGCGGTGAAGAAGCGCTTCGTCTCATCACCGCTGGGAATGCGGCCGACGAGATCGAGATAAACGCGGCGCAGCCAGGTGGCATCGTTGGCGAGTGGTCGCGGTTCCTGCGCGTGCTTGGTCAGGTCGGCTTCGATAAGTTGATCAATGCGCGCGGCGACGGCCTGCAGTTTGGAAACATCCACCGCCTCGTTTTGCGTCGAGATGATGACTTCTTTCGCGCGCATCGAGGTCCAGTAGCCGAAATTCGCGCCTTCATCGACCCAGCGGCGGATGAGGGCGATCTCGTCCGCGCTGAGCGGCTTGCTCTCGTTCGGCGGCGGCATGAGATCGTCATCGTCCTTCTTGAGGGAGATGGATTTCACCAGCGTGCTTTTGTCCGGCTTGTGCGGCAGCACGAGATTGTCCGAGCGGCTTTTTTCGCGGATCAATTCGAGGTCGTCGAAGCGAATGCCGCCTTTGGGCTTCTTCAGTTTGCCGCTGTGGCATTCGAAACAGGAACGTTCGAGGATCGGCAGCACATGTTTTTCGAAATCGACTTTCGTGGAGGCGTCGGGAATGACCAGTGTCATGTCGCCCGGGGGTTTTGACGCTAGATTCATCGGCGGCGGCAACGTGGATTGCGCCATCGCGGGTGTGGAGGGCGGGGCAGCGGGCTTCTTTTCGGGTTCTGGCTTTGGCACCGCCGCCATGGGTGCCGGAGCTGGTGATGGAGCTGCCACCACTTGCGCAACTGGCTCCGACTTGGGCGTTTCGGTGGTCGCTGGTGCTGTCGGGGCCGGTTTGGGCGATGGGAATGAGAAGGTGATGACTGGGGCGGGCTTCGGCGGCTCGGCGATGATGTGGCCGTGCAGGATCACGCGTTTGCCGGTGCGCTGGGCGACGGTGGGGCCGAGATCGAGCCACAGAAACACATCCGGCCACGCGAAACTGCCGCTGATGAATCCGATGAGCACCGCTGCGGCGGCTGTCGTCCAGCGCGGCAATGAAGTGAACCAGCGCCGCCGTTTGCGCGTGCCAGTCGTCGCCGCTTCGATGCTGAACATGAGATCTTCGACGGGTGACACGCCCACGCTGGCTTCGATGGCTTCTGTCAGCGCTTCCGGCGTGCCGGTCTTCTCAAGAGCTACGCGCAGAAGCGCGTCCATGCCGAGTTGTTGCTCCAGTTCCTTGAGCGTCTCAGGATCGCTCATCAGCGCCTGCCATTCTTCATTGGAAAGAACTCCCTCCAGGGCCTTGTCGATGGCTTCGTCGTCTTTCATGCCGGGGTTTGCTGGAGTTGGGATTCGATGCACTTGCGCAGTTGCTGGCGCACGCGCATCAGCAGCGTGCGCACCGCCAGCGTGCTGCGTCCGGTGCGTTTGGCGATCTCCTCGCTGCTGAGCTGTGCTTCATAGCGCAGGTCCAAAACGGTGCGCTGGTGATGCCGCAATTTTTCGATGCAGGCGGCAAGGTGATCCGATTCGTCGCTCACCGGCTTGTCCGCAGCCTCCAGTGCCATTTCCCAGCGCACCATCTCGGAGTAGCGCTCATGCTTGATGGATTCCCGGGCATAGGCCTTCAGCCGGTCGCGCAGCAGGTTGTGTGCGATGCTGCGCAGCCAGGGCTGCATCGAGCCCTCGTTGAAATCGCCCAGGTTTTGATACGCGAAGACAAAGGCATCGTGCGCCACCTCGTCGATGAGGTCAGGAACGGGAGCGCGCAGCGCGAGAAAGGATCGCAGCCGTTGCACATGTCGCTCCATCAGCCTGCGGAACGCTGTGTCATCCCCTTGTTCGACCCGTCTGGCCAGTTGGGCGTCGGCAGGGGGCTCGGAATCGGGAGAAAGTGGCATACGCTGATGATATGGACGGCCACGATGGAAGTGTGGCGGGAAATTTCACGCCACTCCTTTTTAAGCCAAGTTATCTGGCGCCTGGATAGCCAGCCGGTGGCGGTGGCAGGCCTGAGGGCGGGGTGGTGGTGCCGTAACCGGGTGGCGGAGCACCATAATTTGTGGGTGGCGGCGCTCCGTAACCGGCCGGTGGAGCAGTGTAGTTAGATGGTGGCGGTGCGCCGTAGCCCGCTGGAGGTGGTGAGCCGTAGCTGGCGGCTGGTGCGGTGCCGCCCGGAATCGTCTTGGCCGTCACCGTCACATCACCAAGCTGATGATAGGGGATCTGAATGTACTCGGCGGCGGCGCGGGAGAGGTTGATGACGCGGTTCGGATAATACGGGAAGCGGTCGTTCACCGTCACGTTCACCGTGCGGCCGTTGTAGTGATTCTTCACCTTCACCTGCGTGCCGAAGGGCAGCGAGTTGTGCGCGGCGGTCCAGCCCTGTGGATTGTAAATCTCGCCGGAACTGGTGTAATGCCCCGCATAGTGATCCGCCACGTAGGAGGCGAGTCCACGCGCCTCGTACGCGGGTTTGGCGCAGTTTGCCAGCAGGACCGGCAGCGCGATGACAAGGAATCGAAGAAGGATGTTCATGATCGGCTGCGGTCGAGCATAAGCAGATTGGCACGCGGCACAATCCCGGCAATGATTCGTCAGTGAAAAGACGTTATATCATCACCGGCATTCTCGTGTTGCTGCCGCTTGCGGCTATTTGGTGGGCTGCCGACCAGCTCGCGCATCCGTCCCGCAGGCCGTTGCAGGACTTCCATCATGAATTTCTCGCTGATTCATCGGCGCATGGCGTGGTGTTGAAATTTTTCACCTGTGCCGACAACACGCCCGTCATCGTGTGCGAGCCCGCTCCATCTGGAGTGCTGGGCAAGCGAGGTCAGGCAGTGCGTGAGCAGTTGCTGAGAAAAAACATCACACTGCCCCCCTCGGGCAGCATCATTGGCAATCTCGTGCTCGTACATGGGCGCCGTGGTCGGAAAGAGGACTACCTGCTCATCGCGGAACGATTCTGTTCCGTTGGCTTCCGCTGCATCCTGCTCGATCTGCCTGCGCATGGCGATCATCCGGGACAGATCGCCTGCTATGGCGTGAAGGAGTCGCACCTCCCGGCGATGGCGCTGCAGAGAGCGGCGGCGGAGTTTGGTTTTGAGGCAACACCGGCAGGGATCATGGGCATTTCGATGGGCGGAGCCGTCAGCATTCGCGCTGCTTCCAACAAGGATGCGCCGTGGCGTGCCGCCGTATTGGTTTCGACGTTCGATATGCTGGAAAACGTCGTGCAGCATCAAGCGTCGGGTCTTGTTGGCGAAATGTGCGGCTCAGTTTGGCAAAACATCACCGGCCGGCTGTTTGCATGGAAAACGGGCATGCTGCTCAACACCGCGAACTCCATCGCACTTGTTCCCACGTTGCATTGCCCGACTCTGATCGCCCATGGCACGACGGATCACGTGATTCCCATCGAATGTGGCCGCCGTCTCTATGCTGCACTGCCATCAAGCATCGAAAAACGCTGGATTGAAATCCCCGGAGCCGATCACGACAACGTGTTGATCACCGACTTTCCGATCTATGCCGAGATGGTCGAGTGGATGCTGCGCCACGTTCCAAATTGAAATCAGCTCAGGCAGCCGGGTTTCGTAGTTCCACGCCACCGCAGTCTTTGCAGGTCGCGATGCCAGTCTGAAATTCGGCTCCGCAGCGCGGGCACACGGGCAGTTTCGCGGCGGAGGGAGGATCGTAATCGGCTTCGGCGATGTTTTCGTGACGGAAGAAGGTTTGCAGCGCCTCGGCTTCAGGCGGCATGGAATCATTGTGCGACCAGCCGGGAACGTAGCGTGCTTCGCGCCAGAACTGACGCGCGGTTTGAAGCCAGAATTTTTCATCCAACAAAACACGCCAGGCGAGTGGATGCGGCGGTTCATGGTTGGTGGCGAGGCTCACGACATCCGCTGCGCGCATGGCAAGTTGCGGCAGAAACGCGATGCCGAGCGCACGCCAGCGACGGTACGGAATGAGGGCTTTCATCTGGCGTGTGGTGCACAGGAAGAGCCAGGACTGGATGATTTGCAGCACCAGCAGGACCGCGGCGCCGCCGAGTACCAGCAGGCTGTCGCCAAACCGATGATAAATCACGCTGATGACGCCGAAGCACCAGATGAAGTGGAGGGTGGCGAGTCTTCGCAATGAACGAGTGCGTTTGGCCGCTTCAGCGGCGGTCTGCTTTGCTGCTTGGGTGTCGAGTGAGGCACGTGCGTGCTGGAGAAAGGCATCGCGGCGTTTCTCAGGAGCCAGATCCCGCCATTCGGCAAGACGTTGCAGCCAGGTTTGTGCCTGTGCAGACGAGGCCAGACGCACGCTGGTGGCGGAATCGAGGTGGAGCGTGGCTTCCTCAACACGCAGGGCCAGTTTTTCCCAGGAGATGTTCACGATCATGCGGTCGGTGAGCCGTACACGCAGCACCTCGTGTTCGGGAATGAACAACCAAGGCAGTGCGAGGGTGTGGGCTTGCAGCGGCGGCCATGCGGAAAGCAGCAACGGGGAGCCGCCTGCGATTTGAAACCGCATCCAGGGACGGATCGTGCTCCAACGTGATTTGACCGAGCCTGCGGCCATCCATGCGGTGGATGGCATGAGGCGCAGGCATTCGATGAGATAGAGCAGCGCGAAGACTGCGAAGAGCGTCTGGCCGTCGGTCATGCGCTAGACTCCGGGCGGCTGCTGGCGCGCGCCGAAGAGCTTGCCGAGCAGTTTCTTCAAACCGGCGAGCACGGCGATGACGACCAGGATGGCGGCCTTGCCGAGTTTGGCGAAGAACGCGCCGAGCTTCGCAAACAGGCCCATCTTGGCCGCCGCAAAGGCTCCGGTGCCGGCGATGAGGGCGGTGAGGCCGTATTGCGCGACCTTGTCGCCCTCGCGGAACTCGGCGTAACGCTGGCCTTCCACATAACTAAAGCCGCCCATGGTCTGCTGGAACTCATTGAGAAGGGGCTGCAATTCCTCCGGAGCGCAGACCAATTGGACTTCCATGACACCCGTTCTGCCGAGCAGACGTGTTTCATAATTGATGGAGACGCCGCCCGACTTCAAGCTTCTGACCTGAAGGGCCCATTCCAGAGTGTGGGTCTTGTCGTTGTAGCGTGGCGGGATGGCCCAGCCTTCGAGGGCGAGTTCAGTGAGGCCGCGTTCTTTACGGACCTTGTTGGATTCGGCCACCTGCTCGCGCTTGGTTTGCAGCAGGGCATCGGCGTCGATCTTGTCTTTCTCATCGTCCTTCACGTGACCGGAGTCGTCATAGCTGAAGATGATCCACGGGCCGAATCCCTCGGTGGTGAGCATGCCGGAGGCGGAAGACATCGGCAGGTTGCCAAACAATTCCAACACCTTGCTGGTGGCGCTTCCGTGCGTGAAGCGGTAGCCCTTCGGAATCGCGATTTTGGCCATGCCGCCGAGATCTCCCGTGCCCTCCCGAACCCAGCCGACTTTCTCCATTTCGGAGAGCAGTTTTTTGTCCTCTTCGCTCATGGCCTGCTCGGCAGGTTGTTGGGCGTGGAGATCGGAAAAAACTGCCAGGCAGGCCAGCAGGACAACGTGCGGGATAAGTGGGCGCTTCATGCGCCTCCAATCTGGCGGGGGCAGCCTGCGAACGTCAAGGCATGGTTTTCAGCAGATTCGTGTTTGGCAGCAGGAAAGGGACGCGGCATGTTCGCATGTCATCAAGTTTACCCGCACCGCATGTCTGAACCGAATGCCGCCCCCACTTCCGCTCCGCGTCGCGGGCCGGGATGTTTTGCTTTGCTGACGCTGACGTTGCTAGCGGTGCTGATCATTGGAGGCATCGTGGCCTGGAAGGTCGTGGACTCCGGGTTTGGCATGAAGTGGCTGGCGGAGCACTTTCAAAAACAGACCATCACCGAGGTGTTTCGCGAGAACGTGAAACGCATCGTCTCGACGAATGGAGATGTGCTGGAACTGGCCACGGTGGACACCGAGGAGATGGTGACGAAGTTCGACACCAAGTCGTTGTTCAATGAACTGGTTTACCTCGGCACCACGGTGTCGGAAATTCGTGCGATGGTGGTTTATCGCTACCATCTGAAGCTGTCGGACGACTGGAGCCTGAATGTACAGGATGGGCGCTGTGTGGTGATTGCGCCTGCCATCCGTCCATCTCTGCCGCCTGCGATTCGCACGGAGACGATGGAGAAAAAATCCGAGGCGGGCTGGCTGCGCTTTAATGCAGAGGCGAATCTGGCCGAGTTGGAGAAAGGATTGACGTCGATCCTGGAACGGCGTGCCGCGACGCCGGGCAAGATCAGGCACGTGCGCGAGGCTGCGCGTCAGTCAGTGGCGAAGTTTGTCCAGCAGTGGGTGCTCAAAGAGCAGAAAGAGCGCGATCAAGGCGGCATTCGCGAGATTGTGGTGATTTTTCCTGACGAACCTGCGGCGAAGAGTGCGGCGGAAGCGATGCAGCAGCCCGTCACGCTTCATCTGGAGGTCAAGGCAGACTGACCGCATCAAAGCTGACCGCCCGCAGGATCATAGAGCAGCAGACCCGCCTCGAATTTCACGAAGGTGAGCGCTCCGGGCAGAGCTTCGGGTTGCAGACAGGTGAGGCGGAAGGTCTTGTCCTTCCATAGGCCGTGCCTACCCACCGTGCCCACAATGAGGTTTTCAACCGTGGCCTGCTTGCTGTCACTCACGACGAAGTCGGCTCCGCTGACCGTGGCACAGACGCCGAGGGAGACGATTTCCTGGGCGTTGCGCTGGTCGGTCACGCGTTCAAGCACATCTTTGTGTATGCCAGCATACCAGCCGATGGCCACACCGCAGACGATGCCGATGAAACAGATGACCATGAGCATTTCCAGCAGCGAAAAGGCAGGTGCTGTCCAGCTTCGAGAGCAGGCTTGCGGACGGAAGGAGCAGGTGGAGATGCGTAACACAGGTTTATAATTACCATAAGTCTCTATTCGAGGCAATCTCTCGTTTTGACGGATGGCTGTCTGCATCTAGGACATTCGACGCATGGAAGACTTACTCACACAACTGCCTCGAGCGCTGCGCGAAGCGATCGAATCCGCCGGGTATCGTGTGGTGCGCTGGGCAGCTGCCCGCAAGGTGTTGCAGGCACGCATCGCAAAAGGCCGTATTACCGGTGGTTTGGGCGCTTTTTTGGCACATTGGCTGTCTCTTGCTCCGCTGCGTGCGGTTTCGAACGAACTCTGGCTGACGTTTGATGGGATACCAGATCATGTGCGGCTCGTCGGTGGTGGGGAATCGCTTGTCACTTCGCCTTTGGAGCGTGCGTTGCTGCATTTGCCGGCCTTGCGCCCTTTTTGGAGCCAGGAACTGCGCCAGCAGCATTTTGAGGCGTTGAAATTCATCGTGCCGCAGGCGTGGCTGCTGGATGCCGCAGCGGTTCCACCCGGCGCGGAGATTCAAGGACTCGGCATTACCTCATGGGAACGATTGGACCGGATGAACAGCCGCACCTTGGAAATCCGGGATAAAACAGGCCGTGTTCGCGAGGATTTGCCCGCTGCCCTAGCCTCACGGGACAGTTTTTTGACCTCACGCACTCTTGCTGGAGCAAAACTCAACGCCTGGTATGAGCGTAATGACAAAGATCAGGTTGTGTTGCGTTCTGTTGAAGCGTCACCTTGACGTGTATCACGCTTCCGTGCGACATTCTCCCAATCCAATCAAACATCATGGCACGCGGCTCCAACGTCACCCTCTGTTCCTTCTGCGGCAAAAGCCATGCAGAAGTCAAAAAGCTCATTGCGGGTCCGGGGGTGTATATTTGCGACAACTGCATTCACGTCTGTAAAAACATCCTCGACAAGGAGGCGTCGGTGGATTCCGAGGGCGGACCCTCTCTGCTGGTGCCGCGCCCGGCGGACATCGCCGCGTTGCTTGACCTGCACGTCATCGGCCAGCCGCAGGCGAAGAAGGTGCTCAGCGTGGCCGTCCACAACCATTACAAGCGCATCCTGCACACCCAGCAGCAGGCCGCACGGAACAGCGGGGCGCAGAAAAAAATCACCGCCGCGTTGCCTGACCCGCATGATGTCGAGATCGAAAAGAGCAATGTCCTGCTCCTTGGTCCCACCGGCTGCGGCAAGACGCTGCTGGCCAAGACACTCGCACGCATTCTCAACGTGCCGTTCAGCATTGCCGACGCCACCACGTTGACGGAGGCCGGCTACGTCGGCGAAGACGTGGAAAACATCATTCTGCGCCTCTTGCAGGCCGCCGATTACGATGTCTCGCGTGCCGAGATGGGCATCGTGTACATCGACGAGATCGACAAGATCGGCCGCAAGACCGAGAACGTCAGCATCACCCGTGACGTGTCTGGTGAGGGGGTGCAGCAGGCGCTGCTGAAAATCATCGAAGGCACGGTGTGCAACGTGCCGCCGCAGGGCGGGCGCAAGCACCCGCAGCAGGAGTACATCCAGGTGAACACGGAGAATATCCTGTTCATCTGCGGCGGAGCGTTTGTGGGCCTCGATAAAATCACCGAGCGCCGCCGTGGCCGCAAGACGATGGGGTTTGTCGGGGCGCACGAGGCGGAGACCGCCGAATCCACGAAAATCCGCCAGGGTGTGGAGCCGGAGGATCTGCTGTCGTTCGGCCTGATTCCCGAGTTCATCGGCCGTCTGCCCGTCGTCTGCCCGCTGGAGGCTCTGACCGAGCAAGAGCTGATGCGAGTGCTCACTGAACCGAAAAACGCCCTTATCAAGCAGTACGCCAAGCTCATGAACATGGATGGTGTGGAGCTGTCCATCACGCGTGACGCGATGCTCGCCATGTCCAAGGAGGCCGTCTCACGCGGCACCGGCGCCCGCGGTCTGCGCAGCATCTTTGAGCGCATCATGCTTGATGTCATGTACGACGTGCCCAGCCGCATGGACGTGCGCGGTGTCACCATCAACGAGAGCGTCGTCAAAGGCGAGCGCGCTGCGCTGATGCGCAAGCGAGTCGAGCGCAAGGCGGCGTAGGCTTTGTTACAAAGCTGGGACGAAAATTCTTCTGGAGCTTTGGCGGCACCGCACGCCATAATGCTGGCTATCATGCCCATGCCCCATCGCGCCTCCTCCCGCCGCCATTTTCTTCAGATCGCCACCGCCGCCATTGCCGCTGTGGGTTCACGTAACGTCATCGCGGCTGACAAGGAGCCGCCATTCAAAATATCGCTCGCCGAATGGTCGCTGAACAAGGGCATCTTTGGCAAAGGCAACGCGGAGCGTCATGAGCATCTCGACTTTGCCAAAATCGCCCGCAGCCTCGGCATCGAAGGCGTCGAGTACGTGAACCAGATGTTCTTCGACAAGGCCACCGATGCCGCCTACCTCGGCGAGATGAAGAAACGCCAGGAAGGCGAAGGCGTGAAAGGTCTGCTCATCATGTGCGACCGTGAAGGCAATCTCGGCGATCCTGATGAGTCCAAACGCGCCAAGACCATCGAGAATCACATCAAGTGGCTTGATGCCGCCGCTACGCTCGGCTGCCACAGCATCCGCGTGAATGCCGCCAGCGATCCTAACTTGAGCTGGGACGAGCAGATGAAGCTCGCTGCTGATGGATTGCACCGTCTGTGCGTCGAGGGCGACAAGCGCGGCCTCTTCATTGTCGTCGAAAATCACGGCGGTCTCTCCAGCAACGGTCTCTGGCTCACTGGTGTCATGAAAGCCGCCGATCACGCCCGCGTCGGCATTTTGCCCGACTTCGGCAACTTCTACACCGACCGCAACAAGGGCGAGCTGTACAACCCCTACAAAGGCCTGCGCGAATTCATGCCGTGGGTAAAGCAGGGCGTCAGCGCCAAGGCGTATGACTGGGACACCGGCGCCGGTAAATTCTACACCGAAGACCGCCGTGAAGGCCGCGAGATGACCCTCGATTTCCAGCGCCTCATCGACATCGTCATCAAAGCCGGATACAAGGGCTACATCGGCATCGAATACGAAGGCGACAAGCACCCTGAGATCGAAGGCATCAAACGTACGAAGCAGGCGCTTGATGAGATTGCGTCCACACTCTGATTTTCCAACCGCGCAGCAGCACCTCAAACATCCATCATCATGAATAACGACGATTCTTCCGTCCCGCCCTCCGCCGAAACCGTTCTCTGGAGCGGCCACACCTCCCAGTGGGTTCACTTTTGGTATTATCTGTTCTGCATCGTGATCGCCGTCGGCATCGCCTTCGCGGCCACCATCCCCGCCCTGTTCACCGGCGGCCTGGCTTATCTCGCGCTGATCATTCCGCTGGTAATGTGGCTTGTGCGTTGGTGGGTCACGAAATGCACCTTTTATGAACTGACCTCGCAGCGGCTGCGTATCCGCAGCGGCATCTTGAACAAGCGGGTCGACGAACTCGAACTCTACCGCGTCAAAGACTACGCCATTGAGCAGCCCCTGCTTCTGCGCCTCGTTGGCCTTGGCAACCTCACCATGGTCACCTCCGACGCTACCACCCCCACCGTTCCCATGCGCGCCATTCCCGGCGTGGAAGCTGTCCGCGAAAAACTCCGCACCGCAGTTCAAAACGAACGCGACCGCAAACGCGTGCGCCAGCTTGATGTGGACAGCCAGGACGAGGGCGCGCTGAAATAGGGCGGGTCAAAGGTCAAGGCAGGCGTTACCGCGCAGGTGCTTGGTCAACCACACTCGCTTTGCCATCCTTGACCTCGATGCGCAGCTTCATGCGCTCAAATTCCTTCTTGTAGCTCCAGCCGACTTCGGCGTCCCAGGTGGTGGCGCTGGTCTGCTGGAGTTTGCGGAGCTGAAGGATGAAGGCGGCGAGGCGCGTTTCGGCATCGACGATGGTGTGGTCGGGATCGGTGTCCTTGAGGTTTTGCGCGTTGATGAACTTGAGCTTCAAATCGGCAAAGCGCTTGGTGAAGACATCGGTGGCGGGCGTCATGCCGTCGCGGTTGATTTCGCCGAGGACGATGGCGTAGCTTTTAGCGACGCCGGGATTCAGGTCGGGCAGCTTGGTGATGAGATGCCGCAGCGCGGCTTCTCCGGCATCGCATTCGTAGAGGTTGAGCGGCAGGGCGGCCGTGTCCGAGGAGTCGCAGGCAGCGAGACCGAGGCAGAGGCTGATCAGAAGAAGGCGGCGTGTCATGTGCGTGTTCATGGCATGGAATACGCAGCTTGGCAATGTAGCGTCGCTCGCCATGCTCGCCTCATGTTCGACATCCGCGAAAAACCCAACATGGTCGAGAGCGCCTTTCTCATCGGGGCCTACTTTGATCGCCGTCACAAGCAGGAGGGCTTCGATTTGCTCGAAGAGCTGGCCGAGCTGGTGACAACGCTGGGCATCAACATCATCGGCAAGGAACTCGTTTTTTCCCGTGAGCACACGGCCCGCTATCTGATCGGCAGCGGCAAGGCGGCGGAGCTGATGAAGCAGGCGAAGGACATCGGCGCTGACTGCATCGTGTGGGACAACGAACTCAGTCCAGGACAGCAGCGGGCGTGGGAAAGCGAGGGCAACATCTGCGTGATCGACCGCCATGAGGTCATTCTCGATATTTTCAACATGCGGGCAAAGACGCGTGAAGCGCGCTTGCAGGTGGAACTGGCACGGATGGAGTATTCCATCCCGCGACTCACCCGCATGTGGGCGCACTTGGATCGTCAAGGCGGCGGCGCTGGTGGTGGCGTGGGTGGAGCCGGTGCGGCGCGTGGTGAAGGTGAAACGCAGCTCGAAGTGGACCGTCGTCTCGCGAGCAAGCGGCTCGACAAACTGCGTGCCGATCTTGAAGACGTGAAAAAGCAGCGAGACACAATGCGCAAGGATCGCACGCGGGTGTTTGTGCCGCATGTGGCCATCGTCGGCTACACGAACGCGGGCAAATCATCGCTGCTGAACAAACTCACCGCCGCCGATGCTTATGTGGAGAACAAGCTTTTTGCCACGCTCGATACGACCACGCGGCGCATGGAACTGCCGGATGGTCAGTCGCTGCTTGTCACAGACACCGTTGGGTTCATTCGCAATCTGCCGCACGATCTGGTGCAATCCTTCCGTGCGACGCTGGAAGAAGCTACGCAGGCGGATTTCCTCATCCATGTCATCGACGCCAGTTCCATGCAGGCCGTCGAGTTTTATAAAACCACCACGAAGGTGCTCGGTGAGCTCGGTGCGGGCGACAAACGCGTGTTGCTGGTGCTGAACAAAGTCGATTTGGTGGATGATGCGCGGCTGATGGAGTTGCAACGCGAGTTTCCTGAAGCGCTGGCGATTTCCGTGAAGACCGGGCAGGGAATGGACGACCTGCTGCACCGTTTGGATGAGTTTTTGATCGACCGCGTGGTGCGCCTGGAACTGGATCTGCCGCTGGACCGCATGGATCTCGTGGCGCTGGCGCATCAGGAAGGCAAGGTGCTCACCGAAGACTACGAAAGTGGTCGCGCGGTGATTCAATGCGTGATCCCGAAGCGCTTCGAAAGCCGGTTCGCGGGCTTTGTGCCCGGTTTTGTGGAGTCCGAAGCCCGAAAAAAAGGAAAGAAGTAAAAAAGAGCCGCCAATCGCTGTTTCCCTCCACTCATGTTCTCACTCGCCAATAAAACCGTCATCATTACCGGAGCCGGATCAGGCATCGGCCAGGCCATCGCCGTCCTTTTCGCCAAACAAGGAGCGCATGTCGAAGTGCTGGACCTCAAGCAGGACTCGGCACAGGTCACCGTGGATCAGATCAAAGCCGCTGGCGGCAGTGCGCGTGGCTCTGCGTGTGATGTGGGCAACTATGGCGAAGTGAAGACCATCTTTGACGACGTGGCGAAGCAGCACGGCAAGATCGACATTCTCGTCAACAACGCAGGCATCGCTCACATCGGCACCGCTTTGACCACGGCCGAGGAGGACATGGACCGCTTGCATCGCGTGAACATCAAGGGAGTGCATGCCTGTGCGCAGGCCGCGTTGGCTCACATGACCGAGAAGAAGGCGGGCGTGATCCTGAACATGTGTTCCATCGCGGCGCAGATGGGACTCGCGGATCGTTTTGCGTATTCGATGACGAAAGGGGCGGTCTTGATGATGACCTACTCGATTGCGAAGGATTTCATCAAGCAGGGCATCCGCTGCAACTGCATCGCGCCTGCGCGAGTTCACACGCCGTTCGTCGATGGCTATCTGGCTAAAACGT
This sequence comes from Prosthecobacter sp., assembly GCF_034366625.1. Lineage (NCBI taxonomy): Bacteria > Pseudomonadati > Verrucomicrobiota > Verrucomicrobiia > Verrucomicrobiales > Verrucomicrobiaceae > Prosthecobacter > Prosthecobacter sp. Next base: position 104,086 of record NZ_JAXMIH010000014.1, on the reverse strand, counting down.
ATCCCGGTCAGGAAGCAGAAATGTTCCAAAAGCTCAGCGAAGCCCAGCCGATCGGCCGCATGGCCAAGCCGGAGGAGATCGCGGCACTCGCGCTGTATTTATGCAGTGACGAGGCATCCTTCGTTACCGGCAGTTCTTATCCGATTGACGGTGGTGCGGTGAATCTGCGGTAAAGTAGTCCAGTTGCGCCGCAACTGGACCACCTCACGACATGACTCGACTCAGACCTTCCAGCCGTCGCGATACGACGGGCGGGTGATGAACTTGTTTGGAGCCTCGGTGTTGGTGACTTTCATCGCTCCCTTGTCCCACTGCACGGTCTGCTGGGCGCGAATGGCGAGATTGCCAAGCAGCACGAACTCGGTGAGCGGGGCGGAGTAGTCGAAGTTCGAGCTGGGCAGGCCGCCGTTGACGATGTGGTGCGCCCACTCGCCCTGCGGATTGTCCGGCATGACGCTGCGGGTTTCGGTCTGCTTGATCTTGCCCGCCTTCATGTCGAGGCGGACCTGGGTGTATTTTTCCAGCGGATAAATGATCGGGCTCTTGCAGTAGGCGTCGCCTTCAAAGATGACACCATCGGTGCCGATGAACATCATGCCGCTCTGGGCCTTCTTGAAAGTTTCCTCTGGGATGTCTGGATGACGCTCGGGCTTGTTGGGCATGCCATCTTTCTCACCATCGTGCCAGGAAACCGTCATGGCGGCATGCTTCCCAGCGGGCATGTGGTACACGAGTTTGCTCCAGGTCGGGGCGTTCAAATCGCTGATTGGGCCGCTTTCGGCGTCGATTTTTTCAGGAATGAGCTGACCGAGGATGCTGAACGTGGAGTCCATGATGTGGCAACCCATGTCGCCCAACGCGCCTGAACCGAACTGCCACCAGCCGCGCCAGTTGAAGTGATGCGGGCCGGGGCTGCGCTTGTTCTTTTTCGTGGCGACCTCGTCGAGGTCGAACTCAAAGTAAGGCTCGCTCGGCTCGCAGGAGAGCCAGAGATCCCAGTTCAGGTTGGGCGGGCACTCGATGAGCTTCTTTTTGATCGGTCCCTGCGGCCAGATCGGGCGGTTCGTCCACAGGCGGATTTCCTTGAGTGTGCCGATGACGCCCTGCTCTATCCATTCTTTCGCCATGCGCTGGCCGTCCATCGTGCGGCCCTGATTGCCCATTTGGGTGACGATTTTAGCCTCTTTCGCAGCACGATGCAGATCGCGCACCTCGGAGATGTAGTTGCAGAGGGGTTTTTGGACGCAGACGTGTTTGCCGTGCTTGATGGCCCACATGGCCGCCAGATAGTGGGTGTGGTCGGGTGTCGAGACGATGACGCCGTCGATATCCTTGGCCATCTCATCGAACATCTTGCGGAAGTCCTGGTAGAGCTTCGGCGCGGGCGGTGCTGACTGGCTGGAGTCGAGGTGGTGCTTTTCACGCTTCTTGGCAGCTTCATCGAGACGCTTGGTATCGACATCGACCATCGCCACGATGTTGTGGTTCAGCGTGACCATGCCCGTATCAGCCAAGCCTTTGCCATTGGCACCGATTTGAGCCAGATTCAGGCGTTTTCCGGCCGCATCCTGGCCGCGCAGGAGGAGATTCGGGCCGGTGAAAACCCCGGCGGTAAAGCCAGCACTGCTGGTGATGAAATGACGGCGAGAAAGGGAGGCGCTGGGCATGGGGAGGGTGGGTTGGGGTGGTGGAAGCGTGAAAACGCGGCAGGGAAGGCGATGTTGCGACTTGATTCACAAGCCGCAAACGGAAGTTGAAACCGTTCCAAAACCGGTAGAAATGGAGGTTCTGAATTCACCACGTCCCCGTAGTTCAATGGATAGAACGAGGGTTTCCTAAACTCTAAATACAGGTTCGATTCCTGTCGGGGATACTGCCGATTTGGCACAATTGGCAGTTTGGTTAGTTAAAAACTCCGTAAATCTTGGATTGGAAACAACCTCTTTTAGAGGGGGTGCCGCTAAGTTTTTTTCTGATTCATGATAGTGCAGCTTGGTGTTAATTTAACCTGTTCTTTTTCAATGATTTAAATCTTTTTTTTCAAAGTGAAGAAAAAGGTTTGTCGGATGAGCGTTCACTGTGGTTTGATAAGGTTCAATTCATTCATGTCCAATCACCACGCCCGATGCAGTCATGCGCCCCTCGCAAAGCTGTTTTCGCGACCATTTTGTCGCGAAGGTTTTTCGTGCACAGAAGGACCTGGAGCAGTTTTTTGCCTCTCCCGCAGGACACAAACATTCATCGAATCTTACGCATCCCAAGCTCCCTCCCCCGAGGGATTGATCGTGCCATTTAATTTTATTTTATGCATATGAAGACACTACGCCACCACCGCCAACTCATTGGATGGTTCATGATTTGCCTTATGGCAACATGGCTCCCAGGTCCAATCGCACAGGGGGCGACATTTACATGGAATCAGACTGGTGCCGGTCCCTTCACTTGGAACACCGCTGGCAACTGGACGGGTGGTGTGCCTGCCAATGCGCCAGGGGACGTTATCAATCTCACGGCCAACCTGACGGCGGCGCAAATCATCAATCTCGACATTAACGCCACGACCGGCACGTTGAATATTGGAGATCCAACCACGGCCTTCTTTGGATACACGTTGCAGTCGGGCAATGGCAGCACGCTGACCTTCGACAATGGAGGTTTGGGAGCCATCATGGCCAAGGCGGCGGCAGCAACGGCCACTGATGTCATTTCCGCCGGGATTGTCTTGAACGATGACTTGGCCATCTCGAACTTGAATGCCAATTTAACCGGACAGCTCATCCTCAGTGGTCCGATTACTGAGACAGGCGGTCCGCGGAACATCACTGTGAGCGGGGTGGCTGCTAGCTCCAACGGCGTGACGGTTCTGGCAGGTAACAACAGCTTCACGGGCGGTGTCACCGTCAACAGCGGCACCTTGGCGGCCGTGGGCGCGGGCTCTCTCAATAGTAGCGTTGCAAATGAAATTTCTCTGGCAGGAGGCACACTTGCTCTCCGCGACAACGGCACTGGCTACGGCAACCGGCAGGACATCGTCTTCGGCGACAATGTGACGGCCACCGGCAACAGCACCATTTCGGTGGATCGCACGGGCGTGGCGGGTTTTCCGGGTTCCACGGCGCTGAACAAGACGATTCAGCTAGGCACCCTCACCCTCGGCAGCAATACTCTCACCGTCACCAACACAAACGGTTATGGGCTCGAGTTTACCGGCACGACCACATTTTCCAATGTCACGCCTATCTTCAGTGTCAACGGCGGCACCGCATCCAACATCGTGCAGGGCCTCGTGCTTGCCGGGAAGGTGTCTGGGGCGGCCGATTTAACGAAGACTGGAACCGGTTCTTTGCTTTTGGAAGATGACACCAACGATTTCGCGGGTGCCATCTCGGTGACTGGTGGTGTGCTGGCTGCCACCAGCGATGGGGCGCTCGGCGATCTCTTAAACACCATCACGCTAAACGGGACCACCGCGACCTTCCGCGCGGCGGACAACATCACCACCTCGCGCACCATCAATTTCAGTAACGCCACCGCTGCGAACAACGTTCTCGAAGTGGTTCAAGGCAAGATGTTGCTGTTGAATTCGGCGTTTGGCACCACCGCCAATGGCTTTGTCAAAGCCGATAACGGCCTCCTCGACATCGCGGCGGACAATACCGGCTTCGGTGGCGCGGTGACGGTGAATGCAGGAACCCTCCAGTTAAGTCATGCCACGGCGCTAGACACTTCGGTGATCACCGTTCCGGGTGTCTTCGGAGCGGCCGTCAACTTGAATGGTGTATCAGTTGGCAATGCGATCACGTTGAACTCCAGCACGACGGTCAACGTCGCGTTGGGGGGCGTTAACTTTGGCGGTCAGTTGCGCGGTGTGTCTGGAACCAGCACCACGACCGGGGTCTTGAGGATGGATGCAGATGCAGCCATTGGTGCTGCCAGCGGTGCCACCCTCAACATCAACGGCACCGTTAATAATAACACGACGACCGCGCGCGCGCTGTTGTTCAACGCCGAAGGCACGGGCGTCATCAACCTCAACAGCAACCTCACCGCGGCCACCACCACGGCCAACCAATACTTCGCCGTCAGAAAATACGGAGCCGGCACGCTGAACATCACCACGGCCAACACCGTGGTGCCCACGACTGACATCACGGTGCTCCAAGGCACCATGACCTTGAAAGACGCGGGCACGATTCTTGGCGGTGCCGCTATTCCGATTTTGGTCAATCAGGGCGCCACCTTGACCCTCGACAACAGCGGCACCAACACTAACAACCGCCTCGGCACCACCAGGCTGATCACCCTCCAGGGTAATCTCAATGTCATCGGCAGCGCCGCCGGCACCACCACCCAGACTTTCGCCGCGCCTACCTTTGCGCGTGGGCAGAGCATCATCACCGTCACGGCGGGCACAGGCCAGCAGTCAAATCTGGTGTTTGGTGCTCCCAACAATCCATCCCCTGCGATCAATGCCACAACTTCGCCGTCGGGCGCGACCGCTCTGTTCCGCGGCACGAGCCTCGGATCTGCCGCTGCTGCGAATGTTGCCACCATCGCCTCCACCACCACTGGCTTTGCTTTTGCCGGTCAGACTGGAGCGACGGGCACGACCAACAAGTCCATCATTCCTTGGGCGCTCGTGGACACAACCGCCTCGGGGCTTGGTGTGTCCTTTGCCACTGCCGATGCCGCTGCCGCCGCGACCGCCAGCACCGCCATCCTCCGCCCGCTGAACACCGGCACGGAAATGGTGACCAGTCTGCTCACTGTGGACACCAACGTCCGCATGCTCACGACTATCGCGGCGATCGATACACGCAGGCTCAACTCCCTCACGCTGGAAAGCGGCGGTGGAGTCACCATGAAGCCGCTTGACCTCCTTACCATCCAGAGCGGCGGTATCCTCACCAAGGCGGGCAATGCCGGCATCAGCGGTGGTGTGCTCTCCTACACGGCTGGCGGCACTCCGCTCATCATTCACACTGTCGGCCTTGCCACGGACAACACGACGTTGACCAGCCTGCTCCAGGGTGGCAACGGCCAGGGCAACGGCAATGTCTCTTTCATCAAGGCAGGCGACGGTATCCTGACGCTCCAGCCGACAGCGAGCGTGATTACTGGCGTGAATGGCAACATCGCCGGCGGTCAGACGGTCATCAATCAGGGCACATTGAAGATGGCCGGTGGCAACAACACGCTTTTCTTCAATAATTTCCTGCACCTGAGCGCTGGAGGCACCCTCGACCTCAATGGCAACGCCCAGACTTCCCGCCTCTTCACCGATGCTGGTGTCGCCAACGCCGGTGGAACGATCACCGGCTCCGCTGGTTCCACCTTTGTCCAGAACTTGGACGCTGCCCGAAACTTTGCCGGGACCATCACCGGTTCCGCCGCCTTCCAGAAGACGGGGGCGAACGTCGCGCTGTCGATGTTCTCCGACAGCAACACCACCGGTGACATCCTCATCGCCGCCGGCACCACTTTGATGCGCGATTCCGCCCGTTTCTCCGGCACCACCAATCTCGACATCAACTACAGCATCCTCACGCTGGACAACAACGTCGGCACGATCAATCACGATGACCGCATCAACAATGCAGCGGCCATTGACCTGCGTGGTGCCACGCTGAACTACATCGGACGCGCCCAGACGGCCTCGACCGAAACCCTCGGCGCGGTCACTGCCGCCGAAGGCGCCTCCACCATCGCCCTCACCATCGGCGGCACCGGCATCAACTCCGCCGAACTCACCCTCACCAGCCTCAGCCGCACCGCCGGAGCCACCTTGAACTTCGCCGGCACCAGCCTCGGCACTTTGGGTAGTTTCCCGCGCATCCTCATCACCGGCCAGGCCAACACCGCCGCTCTCGGACCCTGGGCGATCATCAACTCACATGATTATGCCGCCTACTCGGTCGATCTGGGCGTCGGTGCCATCGGTCAAGCTGGCTTCCCGACCTATGCCGCGGGGCTCGCCAGCGGTAACAATCTGCCCACCAACATCTCCACGAACAGCGCCAGCGTCACCCTTGCGGCGGACACCACCATCGGCAGTCTGCGCTCCACCGGAACGGCAACCCTCAATTACACCTTCACCAACGGCACCACCACGGGTGGCCCGGATTTCCTCAACCTCGCCTTGGGCGGCATTCTGAAGAGCAATGAAAACGGCGCGGTCAACTTCGGCACCGCCGCCAACCGCGGTATCCTCACCGCCGGCGGCACCGCCCTCTCCGGCAACACCGAGCTGATCACCTTCAACAATCAAAACACGATCACCATCAACTCGGTCATCGTTGATACCTCCGACGCCCTCGCCACCGGAGCTGGCACCGGCACTGTGTCGCTCGTGAAATCTGGCGCCTCCGCCCTCGCTCTGACCGCTGCGAATACCTACACCGGCGGCACGATTGTGAATCAGGGCAACCTGCGCCTGAATGGCGGTGTCGGTGTGGTCACCATTCCTTACTCCACCAACGGCGTCGTCATCAACGGTGGGATCAATGGTGTGGACGCCCGCATCACCATGGAAGTGAACGGCGGCCAGATTGATCCGGCCAACATCGTCACGGTCAACGGCCCCGGCTTCCTCCTCCTCGCGGGCAACAACACCCTGGCTGGCCTCAACATTAATAATAACGGCGGGAATCAGGGCGCGCTCATCAGTTCCTTCCAGGGCGACGTGGTGCCCAATGGAGCCGACTTTGGCGGCACCTTGTTCTTGAACGGCAACGTCAACGTCACCTCCAGCAACCCCGGAGCCATCGCCCGTATCGCCGGTCGGGTCGATCTCGGGGCCAGCAATCGGACCTTCAACGTCGCGTCCACCCTCTGGAATGGCCAGGATGTTTCCGCCCTCCTGCCTTCCGTGGACATCCAGGCCGCCATGCTCGGCACCGCAGGTCTCACCAAGACCGGCGCGGGCGTCCTCGGTCTCCAGGCTCAGAACCCCTACACCGGCAATACCACCGTCAGCGCGGGCACCATCGCCATTGTCGCCAACCCGGCGGGAGCCTTCGCCGGTGCACGCAACTCCCGACTCGACCTCGCCAGCGCCACTTCTTACCTGAACTTGAACGGTGCCAGCGCCCTCTTCGGTTCCCTCACCGGCACCGGTGTGGTCACCAATGCCTCCAGCACCGCCGGTGCCCTGCTCGTCGGTTATGACAACACCAACTCCACCTTCGACGGTTCCTTCGCCCGCTTCAGTGCGGCGGCTCCGAATACCCTGAACGTGACGAAGATCGGCACCGGCAACCTCACCCTTAGCGGAACGAGCACCTCCACCGGCATCCTCATCGCGGGGCAGGGAACTCTGACTTATAGTGGCACGGCCAACAGCCTCTTCGCCACCAACAACGTCCTCGACGGCGGCACCCTCGTCCTCGACAACTCCGGCACCAACGTCAACAGCCGCCTCGGCGGCCAGGTGGACACCGCCACCGACAGCGTCGGCCTCACCTTGAACGGCGGCACGCTCACGATTCTCGGCAACTCCGCAGCCCCAACGACTGAGTCGCTGGGCATCGTCATTCCAAAGACATCTGGTGTCGCTTCCTCAGCATCAACCACGCTGCTTGTCACCAACGTTGACAATCTCGTCGTCGGCATGGGTATCTCGGGTCCCGGTTTCGCGGCAAACACGACCATCACCGCCATCAATCAGGCCACCAACACGCTCACTCTCAGTGTGGCCGCCACTGTTCCGGCCGCTTCAGCCCTGACGGTTCAGGGCGGTCTGGTCACCATGGCTTCTGGTGCCAGCGTCATCAATCTCTCGCCAACCAGCACTCAGGGTACTGTCCTGAACGCGGGCGTCATGGGCGGGGTGGTCGGCGGTTCCACCCTCTTGCTGCGTGGCCCGAACCTCGGATCGACAGCGGGCGCTGGCGTGGCCAACTTCACACTGACTGGAACAGCGCCTGTCCAAGTCGGTGCTAACGGAGCGGTTGGTACGACGACCATGTCAATCCGGCCTGACATCCTCGTGGATACTTCCTTGACCGGTGCCGGCACATCCTTCGCCACCTACGTCGGTGCTGCTGGCGTTAATACCGCCGGCGGCCCCGGCTTCCGCGCGCTCACCGCTGCGGAACTCGCTCCATTCCTCAGTTCCGGTGCCACCACCAACGTGGGAATGGGCTATACTCACGGGGGTGCGTATATTGCCGCCACCACGATCAACAGCCTGACTCTGAATCAGTTTGGCGGCACGCAGGCTGCGGGGCCGATTCCGCAGAACACGATATTGACCCTCACCAGCGGCGGCATCATCGCGCAGGCGGGTAATTCAGGAATCAGCGGCGGCCTGATTGCGCTGGCGGCCGTTCCTGGTTTCATCCACACCAACGGCAATCTCAATTTCTCCGCCGGCATCACAGGCACAGCGGGCGTGACAAAGGCCGGGGCAGGTACGCTGACCCTCAACCGGCCCCAATTCTACACCGGTGTGACAACAGTGAACAACGGCACGCTGACTCTCAATGGCGGTGCCAACACCCTGTTTGTGAACGCCATCGGTGGCACCAACAACCTCCAGGTCAACTCCGGCACGGTGGATCTCAACGGCAACAATCAGGCCGTCGCCATCCTTGGCAGCGCCAGCAACCTCGCTGGCACCGGCGGCACGATCACCAACACCAGTGGCATCGCCGCCCTCTTCACCGTCGCAGGCGGCACCACGACCGCAGTCAATGGCGCGGGCTTCGGCGGTTCGATCAATGGCAACATCAACTTGGTCAAGTCCGGCAACAACACCGCCATCTTCACCAACGCCAACACCTTCACTGGCACCACCAGCCTGCGCGGCGGCACCACCACCCTGATCGACAGTGGCACCTTCGCCAACACCACCTCGGTGGAAGTTCTGACCGGCAGCACCTTCAACGTTGACAACCGCGGCCTTGTTGGTCTTACCCGCCTGGGCGAGGTTCCCGTCACGCTCCAGGCCGGTGCCTTCAACTACTTCGGTGGCAACGGTATTGATTCAGTTCAGAATCTAGGTGCACTGACCGTGAATGGTGGTTTCTCGACCATCAACTCCTCGGTTGGTTCCGGCGGTTCGGCGCTGCTGACCTTTGACAGCCTCACCCGGAATACAGATTCCATCGTGAATTTCACCGGCACCAACTTGGGTATCTCACTCAACGCAGGCAACGCCGAGATCAAGTTCGATACTGCACCCACACTCACGAACAACATCATCGGCGGCTGGGCTATCGCTAACGGCAACGAATTTGCCAGCTACCTCCCAGGCACGGGTGTAGGCATCCTGAATCAGACGGGTTTCCCGGGATATTCGGGCTCGGCATTCCCTGCCGCTCCAGGCAACGCGGCGCAGAATATTAGGGTGACGAACAACAGCTTCTCCGTTCCCGCCACGGCCGGTGTCTATTCATTGAACTCCCTGAACTTCTTCACCAACACAGCCGCTCAGAGCATCAATTTCACGACCGGCACGGACACCTTGAACCTGACCTCAGGCGGCTTCTTGAAATCGGGTGCTTTCGACGGAAACATCGGTGCCACGGTGGACAGCGGACGTCTGAGCGCCGGTGTCGGCGCGGGCACCAAAGAACTGTTCCTCACCAACATGGCGAACACTTTGACGGTGAACTCTCGCATTGTGAACAACGCCGGTGGTGGAGCCACTCGATTGGTTCTCAGTGGCGCGGGTGCGTTCATTGTGACTAATGGTCTGAACAGTCACACGGGAGGCACGGTGATCAACACGACGACCACGCTCTCCGGCACCAACGCCCAGGCCGTCCTCCCCGCCACCGGCGGCATCACGATCAACAACGCCCTCCTCGTCTATGCCACCGGCCAGAGCGGCAAGATCGCTACGGGTGCGAACATCGCCATCAATGGTGGTGGCGTATTGAACCTCTGGGGCAACTCCAGCTTTGGTGACTTCACCTTTGATTCCACCAGCGCCAATGCCGCCGCGACCGTCCGCACGGCCAGCGTTACCGGTGGCAACTCCACCACGGCGACCAATAACTCCACCCTTACGCTGAGTGGAGCTAACTCTACAAATGGTTTGGCCGTCGGCATGCCTGTCACCGGCACCAACATCCCTGCTGGCACCACGATTGCCGCCATTTTGTCTGGCACAACGGTTCAACTCTCCCAGCCAGCAACCGGAGCCGCCACGAATACCGCCGTCACCTTCGGCAGCACGCTGACCCTCACCGGAAACATCAGTTCCACCATCGGCACATCAAACGTCACTCCGATTTTCACCGTTAGCACCAGCGGGAAGATCGACATCGGAGCGACCAACCACAACATCACCGCCACGAGCACGGCCAATGCACCGCTGGCCTTGGCCATGCCGACCATGATTGGCACCACCGGCGGCATCACCAAGCTGGGTAATGGCGGTCTCCGTCTTGACGGTGTCAATTACTACACGGGTGCCACCACCCTCAGTGCAGGCACGATCTTCCTCGGTGCCACCAACACCATTCCGTATGCGTCCACCTATTCGATGGTTGCCGGCACTCGTCTTGACCTGAACAATGTTGACCAGATCCTCAGTCAGTTGAGCGGCGGTGGCGACATCACGAACAACTCCGGCACGGGCCGCACGCTGACTTTTGGTCTTAACAATGCCGCCACCAGCTTCGATGGCCGCTTCCTCGGTTACAACGACAGCGTCCTGGCCACCCTGAATGTGCAGAAGATCGGCTCCGGTTCCTTCGGCCTCACCGGCGGTGTTAGCACCTCCACTGGTACCCAGACCATCCAGGGTGGCGCGGTTACCTACTCAGGCAATGCGCAGACGGCCTTCACCAGCAACGTGATCAACCAGACCGGCTCCCTCATCCTCGACAACACCACCACGAACACGAACAACCGCCTCGGTGGCCTGCTCAAGGGGGTGACTCTGGCCGGTGGTGAGTTGAAAATCCTGGGTGCGGCGGGCGGTTCCTCCGAGTCCGTGGGCGCCTTGACCGCGCCAAGCGGTGGCGGCGTCATCACCCTCGTGCCCGGAGCCGGATCCACGGTTCTGAACTTCGCCAGCGTGCATGGCCTCAGCACCGGCTCCACCTACTTGGTCCGCGGCGACTCGCTCGGCTCCACGCCCGGTGCTGGCGTAGCCACTATACTTGCCAGTGGAGCTCTTGGTTTGTCCGGCGGCAATGCCATCGCCGGTCTCGCCAACATCAGCACCCGCCCGGACATGATTGGCGACACTTCGGCCACTGGCACCGGCGCCGGCTTCCTCACCTACGCTGCGGGATCGGGTTTCCGGTTGCTCGCGGCGAATGAGACGCTCGGCAGCATCAACAACATGTTCACCACCACGGCGAACCTGAGCTTGAGCAGCAACGAAACCTTCACCACGAACACGGTGGCCACCATCACCCTGAATGCCGGCGGTGGACTCACGGGCTTCAACACAGGCAGCATCCTGGCACCCGGCTCAATCGGCATCCTTGCCAAGACGGGCAACTTGGGCTTCACCGGTGGTCAGGTGGCAACGGGTGGCAGTTCGCTGTTCATCCACGCGCTCGGTGACCTTGCGGTTGGCAGCTACATCTCCGGCGCTGGCATTACCAAGGACGGCGCGGGCAATCTCTCGTTCAATGTCTCCCAGTATTTCACCGGTTCGATCACGAACAACGAGGGCACCATCACGCTCAACAGTGGAGCGGCCAATACGATCCTCGTGGCTCCCACCGCTGCCGCCGTGACCACGATTGGACTGGTCGCCAACGCTGGCACGGTCGATCTTAACGGGCAGAACCAGGCCTTCTCGACGATCTCGAACAACAACCTGCTCCCCGGCACCGGCGGCCTCATCACCAGTAGCTCGGCGGCAACCCTGACCTCGACCGGCGGCGGCAACTTCGGCGGCGTGATCGGCGGCAGCCTCGCCTTCACCCGTTCCGGCAACAACACGACCCTGCTCACCAGCGCACAGACCTACACCGGAGCCACCAACGTCCGCGGCGGCACCCTGCAACTGCGTGACAGCGGCACACTTGCCAGCACCGCCGGATTAAATCTGGAGTTTGGCACGTTGAACATGGACAACGGCAACCTCGCCATCTCGGGCAATCGCATTGCCGACGCCAACGCCATCAGCACGCGCGGCGGCACCATCACCTTGAACGGTGTGCAGGGCCAGACCGTCACCGAAACGCTTGGCACCATCACCGTGCTGGGTGGTAACAGCACCATCAGCGCAAACCCCGGCAATACGGGTCGCTCGGTCTTGACCATCACAGACTTGCTTCGCACCGCTGGCAGTGGTTCCCGTGTGAACTTTACCGGCACCAACCTCGGCTTTGCGGACATCGGCAGCTCGCAGATCCTTTTGACCAGCCTCAATGGAGGCACCCCTGCCCTGACCAACAATATTCTTGGCGGCTGGGCCGTCACCAATGGCACTGAGTTTGCCTCCTGGACTGCTGGCAAGGGCGTCGGCCCGCTGAATAACGCGGGTTACGCGGGCTACACCGGCACGACCATCACCGCCGGTAACAATCCCACCCAAAATATTCGCCTCATCGCCACGGGTGCCGTTGGTGCCGCAGACACATTGAACAGCTTGAACATGGTGGGTAACATCAATCTGACCTTCGCCACAGCCACCAACACGTTGAACCTTGTCTCCGGTGGTTTGATCAAGAGCGGTGCCAATGACAACACCATCGGTGCAGCGGCCGACAGCGGTCGTCTGACCGCAGGCGGCACGGCTGCGGGGATCAGTGAGTTGTTCCTCATGAACAACCAGAACACCCTGACTGTGAACTCCCGCATCATCGACAACGGCGTCGGCCAGACTCGCGTGGTCGTCGCGGGAGCAGGCACGACGGCCTTTACGGCCCCGAACACCTACACGGGCGACACCGTCGTCAACTCCGCCCTCAGCCTCAACGGCGGTGTGGGTATTGTCACGATCCCGAATCCGGGTGCCGTCGGCGGCAACACGCTGACCATCAACAATGCGGCAGTCACGATGACGCTGAATGCCGGCCAGATCGGTGCCAACAACAACATCATCATCAACGGCGGCGGTTCTCTGACTTACTTCGGAGCCAACAATACCGTGGCAGGCACCATCACCCTCAACAACCAGGGCGGCACAGCCGGACCGACCCTCGCAGCTACTGGCTTCTCGCTGGCCGGAGCGGTCACCGTGATCGGCAGCAGCACCGTCACGGTCGCTGCCTCTGCGGGTCTCGCCGTGGGTCAACCCATCACGGGCACGGGCATTCAAGCTGGCTCGACGATCGCTTCCATCGTGAATGGCACCACGATCACCCTCTCCGCCCCGGCCACTACCAACGGCACCAACACCCTCACCGTCCCGGGCGTCGTCAATCTGAGCAACGCCAGTCCGATTGTCGCGGTGAACGATGCCTTCGGCACCACTCCGACCATCAGTAGCGCTCTGAATTTGGGCGGCGGTTCCAAGACCATCACCACCAGCGGCTTATCGCTCAACTCGCTCGTCATCTCCGGCATCATCCAGAACGGTTCGCTCATTAAGGAAGGTGCCGGTGCGCTCTCACTCTCCTCGAACAACAGCACCTTCGCTGGTGGCATCACCCTTAATCAGGGCCTCCTGATTGTGGGTGCCAGCGACCAGTTTAACTTTGGGGTCGTTGCTGCCGGTCCTCTCGGCTTGGGGACGTTGAGCATCCCTAATGACGGCGTGAAAATCACCGGTGTGGCCACCACGATCTACAATCCCGTCACCGTCTCCAATCCGAGCAACACACTCACTTTCAATGGCATCTCCGGCAACAATCTGGCTCTCAACGGCCTCGTGACGTTCAGCGGCGGCACCCCGATCGTGAATGTCGAAAGCCCTGCCGTCATCGGCACCCTCGGCGCGAAATACACCGGTGCCTTCAACCTCACCAAGGAGGGCCCCGGCATCCTTTCCCTCGGTAACATCGCCAACGATTACACCGGGATCACCCAGGTCAACAATGGCACCCTCCGCCCTGGTAACACGAACGGTCTGTCTCGCTTCTCCAACGTCAACCTCGCCACGGGAGGCACCCTGGACATCGCGGGTATCAACGTCGTCACCGGCTCCATCACTGGCACTGGATTGGTCACCAACAACTCGGGCACTGGCGCGACCTTGGCTACCGGTTTCGACAACAGCACCTTCACATTCTCCGGCCGCTTCGGCTCCGCCAATCAGACCAGCACCAGCTTCAACCTGAACAAGATCGGCACGGGCACCATGACCATCGACAGCGCGGCGGGCACGGGCACCATGGGCATCGGCACCTTCACCACCTCTCAAGGCACCTCAGTTCTCAGCGGTGCAGCAGGCAGCACGAAATTCCAGACCTATACCCTCCCTGAGGGCGGCACGCTCATCCTCGACAACAGCGGTGCAAATCTCAACGACCGCCTCGGTGGCACCAACTTCGCCATCGGCTCCGGCTTGGTGCGCAACATCACCATGCAGGGCGGCGAGTTCAAAATCATCGGCAATGCGGGTGCAGCCACCGTGGAAACCTTGAACCTCGGCACCGTTGGGGCGATTGGCGTTCAGTCTGGCTCCTCGATCATCACTTTGGATGCGAATGCATCCCAGTCCTTGATCCTGAGTGCAGGAAATCTAGCCGCCTTGTCGGGTGGTGGTGCCTTGCTGATTCGCGGTGACAACCTCGGTGCCGCTCCCGGTGCCGGTGTCGCCAATCTCTTCGCCCCTGCGGTTGTGAACTTACTTGGCGGTGCCACTGGCGATGGCAGCAACACCATCAGCATTCGTCCTGACATCATCGCGGATACCAGCGCCACTGGCAACGGCATCGCCTTCGCCACCTACTCCGCCATTGGTGGTGTCCGTCCGCTCGCGTCCACCGAACTGGCCCCCGGCCTGTTCCGCGCCGTTTCCACGGCATCCAACGTCGCACTCAACAGCACCCAGCTCTACGGCTCGGTAACCACGAACAGCCTCACCTTCTCCGGTGCCACCGCACTGAACGCCATCGGCGATGAGGCCATCCTGAACATCGGTAGCGGCGGCATCCTAGTCCTCGACGCCAGCGGCGCCGACTTCACCGGTGGTCTCATCCAGTCCGGCGGCAATCAGATGATCATCCACCAGCTCGACACGGTGAACACCCTGAACTTCAACGCTCAAGTCCTTGGTAGCAACGGTTTCATCAAGACCGGTGCGGGTGCCATGAGCATCGACAAGCAGCAGTTCTTCACCAACAGCAGCCAGACCACCATCAACAACGGTCTGCTCACCCTGAACAGCGGCGTGGACAATACCCTCACGGTGATTCCAACCAACGCGATTCCGACGCTTCAGACCGTCCGCGTCAATGGAGGAGGCACCCTTGATCTCAACGGCAAGAATCAGGTGGTTTCCCGCATCGACAGCACCACTTCGCTGCCAGGTTCCGCCGGCATCGTCACTAATAGCAGCGGCACGGCGGCGACCTTGACCGTGGCTGACGCGGGTTCCACGACCTTTGGCGGCAGCATCACCGGCAATCTGAACTACACCCGTTCCGGCAACAGCACGACCACCCTCACCAGCAACAATACCTTTAGCGGCGTGACCTCAGTCCGAAACGGCGTGCTGGCCCTGCAGGATCAAGGACAGCTCTCCGGCACAACCAGCATCACCAACTACTTTGGTGGATTGACCCTCAACGACAGTGGTCTTTACGTTGTCTCCAACCGCGTCGGCGCGACACCGATCACCATGCAGGGAGGCACGCTCACCTACATTGGCGTGCAGAGTGGTGCCACGGTTGGTGCCATCACCCTCAACGGTGGCGCGGGACTGGGCGGTGCCAACACGATTACGGTGACTCCTGCCACCGGCACGGTCACTCCGTCCACGCTGACCATAGCGGATCTGATCCGCTCCACGGCGGGCACAACCATCAACTTCACCGGCAATAATCTCGGCCTTGGCGGCACCAACAACAGCCAGGTCATTCTCACACAAGTCAATACTGCGGCCATCACCTTGGACGACGGCATCCTCGGCGGTTGGGCCACGGTGAACGGCACTGACTTCGCGAGCTACATTGCCCCGAGCGGCACATCTGGCGGTGTTGGCGCGCTCGGCATGTCGGGTTATCCGGCATATTCGACCAATAACTTCACCAACGGCGTGGCAGCCAACAACATCAGAGTGTTCGCCACGGCGACCTCGGCGGCCAGCCCTACCTTCAACTCCCTAACCGTCGCTGCCGCTGCCGCGACGACCTTGACTGTGAGCGGCACGCTGACTTTGGGCACCGGCGGCTTGCTCATCAACTCGGGTGCCAATGCCCTGACCATTTCCGGCGGCACAGGCCTGACCAGCGGTGGCTCTGAGCTCTTCATCCACACCAACACCGGCGCGGGCGTCAACACCATCGCCACGCCAATCATTGGTGCTGGCGTTGCATTGGTCAAGAGCGGTGCGGGCGGCCTTGTCCTGACCGGCAATAACAGCTACGGTGGTGGCGCGGCAAACACTTATGTCGATGCGGGCACCCTTACCTTGAGCACCGCCAGCGCGAACGGCACCACCACGGTTTCCATCCCGAACGGCACCCTCATCATTAACAACGCGGCGGTCACACAGACGGTGGCTGGAACTATTCATAATAGCGCCAACATCATCCTGAATGGTGGCAGCACACTTACTTACACAGGTGCAAATACCGTCGCGGGCAACATCACCTTCAACAACACCGGCGGTGCGCTCACCCCGACAATCACCGGTGGTACCGCTCTCACGATCACCGGCAGCATCACCTCGGTGAATGACAGCTTCAGCACCACGCCTACCATCGCCAGCATCCTCAACCTCGGTGCTGCAGCCCGCACGATCAACGTCAGCGGTCTGTCGCCAGACGGCCTCATCCTCAGCGGCATCAACACCGGTGCGGGTGGTTCCATCAGCAAGACTGGCAATGGTTCCCTCATCCTCACGGGTGCCAGCACCTTCACCGGTGGTGTCGCCCTGACGGCAGGTTCGATCATCTTCGGTGTGGACAGCACGCCGACCGCCTTGGGAGCCACGGTGACGGCCGGCCCGATCGGCACAGGCGCGCTGACCATCACCGACGGAGCCAAGATCCTCGCCGGTGGTGCCACCCGCACCATTGCCAACAACATCACGGCCAACACCCAGCTCACCTTCGGCACGTCGGCGCAGAGCCTGACCTTGAACGGGGTCGTCAGCTTTGGCACCCCCACTCCGACCATCACGGTCGAAAACAACTTCGCGGGCAACGGCGGCATCGTCATGACCCTCGGCGCTCCGTTCGCTAGTGCGGGCGGCTTCAGCGGCTTCACCAAGGCGGGTCCGGGCCAGCTCGCCATCAGCGCGCTGAGCAATCCGAACCTGACCGGCGCGATCACCATCAACGATGGCTGGCTCACAATCACCACCCAGTATGGTCTGGGCGGATCGCTCTACACCGCAGGTCCTGCCCTTGGCTTCAATGGGGGTTCCTATCTCAATGGTGCCACCAACGTCTTCGTCCAGAACGCCGTCAACTTCGGTGCCAACGGCATCCTGCACGCCTCGGTCGGCAACACCGCCATCGGCGCTGTCACCATGGCCTCTGGCAGCACCGCCCTCGGCATCCAGGGCGGCCAGACCAATACCATCTTCGGCGCCCTGACGATGAACGGCAGCACGGGCAGCACGCTGCACACGTTCAACCAGTTGAACGTCCTCGGCACCTTCGCTGGGAGCACGGCTTCTGTCACCAAGCAGGGTGTTGCCAATCTCATTCTCGGCGGGGCCTCCACCTACGCAGGCAACATCATCATTGATCAGGGCGCTCTTGAGGCTCGCGTCGGCAGCACCACTCCTGCCAATGAGCAGCTCACTTCTGCTGGCACCATCACGGTCAACGCAGGCGCAGCTCTCCGCATCCTGAGCGCCGCCAACATCGGCACTACCGTCACCACGGTGAACACCAACAACGACGGTATTGGTGCCATCGGTTTGGGTTACAACGGGGCACTTCCTGGCAGTGTGACCTTCGCAACGACGAGCGGAACGGTGGATGGCACGCTCGGCATTGACGTCGTCGGCTATAGCACCGCTGTTGACCTCGGAGCCCTCGGACCGAACAATCGCGTCTTCCTCGGTTCCACCGCTGGTGGTAACTACACCGCCACCACCCTCGGTGTGGGCGCAGGCAACGTCTATCGTCTCGGCACAGGTGGCAGCACCCTCCAAATCAACAGCCCCGTGCTGGTCAATGGTGCTGGCAATTCGGTCGTCGTCGGCGCGGTTTCCGGCACACCGGGAGCCAACCTCATCGGCAACGGTGGAACGGTGATCCTCAATACCCCGAATGCCTACACAGGCGGCACCACCATCAACGGCAATGCCGTCGTCCGTCTCGGCAACCCTGGCGCGCTCGGTTCCGGCGCGATCTCGTTCAACAGCGGCACACTTGAAGTCAACCAGACCGGCCTCGGCGTCACTGGCACCGTCGGCTTGCTCCAGCCGATGAACATCACCAACGCCATCAACTTCTCCGGCACCGGCGTCCTCAGTGCGCTGGCGGGCTCCGGCAACACCATCGGCGCCTTTGCCGCTGACGCCTTCATCGGCGGCGGTGCGCAGACCCAGATCGATCTCACCCTCAGCGGTGCCGTGAACCTCGCTGGTGCGACCTATCGCGCCCTGAGCGTCGCCGATGCGACTCGCATCGTCACTCTCTCCGGCCCGATCTCCGGTGCTTCGACCCTCGTGAAGACCGGCGTCGGCATTCTGCGCCTCTCCAACGGCGCGAACACCTACACCAACACCGCCATCAGCCAGGGCATCCTGGCCCTCAGCAGCACGGGCAACCTTCCTGGCAGCATTCTCCTCAACTCCGGCACTCTCGCAGGTTGGGACCAGAACTTCACCGTCGCCAACAGCATGCAGTTGATCCAGACCAGCGTGATTGACGTGGGCGCGGCGACCACTCTCACGGCTTCCGGCATCATCAGCGGCGACTTCACCTTCGTCGGCGCGCAGACAGGCCTCACCAAGACCGGCCTCGGCACCTTGGTTCTCTCCAACAGCAACACCTACCTCGGTGTCACCAGCATCAACGCCGGTGTCCTGAGCATCAGCGCTGACAACAACCTCGGCAGCGTCGGCGGCTTGAACGTCACTCCTGGCGGCCTCACCTTCAACGGCGGCCACCTTGCCGTCACCGCCACGAGCACCTCCAACCGCGCCCTCACCATGACGGGTGCCGGCAGCATCAATGTGGCGGCGGGCCAGACCTACACCAACAGCGGGCTCACCGTCAACAGCACCGGCCTGCTTACCATCAACGGCCCTGGCACGGTGATTTTGAACGGCAACGTCACGGGTGCCAATGTCCACGACAACACCGCCATCAGCAACGGCGCTACCTTGATGACCCAGTCCGCCCTCGGCACGCCATTCGGCGACGTGGCGGTCACCATCAACGGCGGCTCCCTCCGCGTGAACACCAACGGCCCCGGTGCCGTCTTCGTGATCCCGACCGTCAACTACGCGGGTGGTTCCTTCATCCGCCTCGACGCGCAGATGGGCAATGACATCCAGCTCACCGCCACCACCCTCGCCCGCGTCGGAAACGGCACCTTGTCCATCGTTCCCGGCGTGGACGGCAACCTCGGCAACACCGTTGGCGCTGACGCCCGAGTCCTCAGCGGCACGGTCCTCGGTCAGGTCACCACCACTCCCCAGCAGCTCGCCACCCTCAACAATATCGGCGGATTCAACGGCTTGAACGTGAATGCTGTCGCTGGTTCCATCCTGCGCTTGGCTTCCAGCACGGATGCATCCGCGAGCTTCGTCAGTTACGACCCCGTTATCGGCTTCATCTCCGCCAGTCCGATCTCCGCGCTGACCAACACCTTCACGGGTTCCACGGCAGCCACGATCGCCAACATCACCTCCGCCACCGGCATCACCGGCACGGCTGATGTCTTCGGCATCACGACCACGGCCAACATCTCAGGCGGCACCCTTCGTCTCCGGAGCATGAACACCAACGACATGGGTGCCCTCATCTTCAACGGCACCAGCAACCTGAGTTCCAACCTCGTCGTCAATGGCCTGACGCCGTCTGTGAACCTCACGGGTGCTTCCACCAACGCGACAACCACCGTCACGGTGCAGAGTACTGCCGGCCTTGTGGTGGGCATGCCGATCTCCGGCCCCGGCATCCCTGTGGGCGCCACCATCGCCACCATCGCCAGCGGCACGACCATCACCATCAGCGTCGCCGCCACCGCCACCGCCAGCGGGCTCACCCTCGCCGTCAACCCGGCCACCACCGGTGCGAGCGAAGGCATCATTTACGTCAGTGGCAATGCAGGCGTCGCCGCCACGATCAGCGGCGGCATTTCCGCCAGGACGATCACCAAGACCGGTGCGGGCGAATTGATCCTCTCCGGCAGCAACGGCATCTATGGTGCTCTCACGGTGAACAATGGCACCCTGACTCTGGGTAATTCCTCCGCTTCCACCAAGCTGACCACCGCCCTCGTGCTTAACGACACCGCCAAACTCAACGTCAACGGCGGCAATGTCACCTTTGCAAGTCTGGCCGGCACGGCAGGCATTGTGGGCAACGCCTCCACCGCCGCGAACGGCACGCTGACCATCAGCGGCCTGACCAACACCACCTTCCTCGGCAACATCGTCGATGCCATCAATGGCGGCAACAAGACCACCGGCCTGATCAAGAACGGCATCAACACCCTGATTCTCGGCAATATCACGGCCAACAACACTTATGCGAACCAGAACAGCTTCACTGGTGGCGTGATCATCAATCAAGGCCAGTTGACCGTTCAAGACCCGCTTGGTCTCGGCGGTGCCAACGGTTCCACCCCCGGCACCGTGACCCTCAACGGCGGTATCCTCGCTCTCAACAGCAACGGTGGCGGCCCGAACGGCACCATCATCTATGGCCAGTCCGCAGGAACACCAAACGGCCTTAACGTCGCCGTCACCGGCACGGCCACCATCAACGTGGATCGTGTTGGAGCCAACACGGGCAACCAGATCCAGATCGGCAACCTGTCCATCGCCAACAACACCCTCTCCCTCACGGGCGGCAACAGCTACTCGCTCAAGGCGGCTGGCACGACCACCCTCAACGGCGGTTATGCCAATGTGAACACAGCCACAGCTGGCGCCACCTTCCTGGAGCTGGCTGGTGTTGTCAGCGGCGCGGCTGACCTCAACAAATTCGGCCAGGGCACCACCGGCTACGGCACACTCCGCATCTCGGGCACTGCCAACACCTTCACGGGCGGTGTGAATATCCACGCGGGTGCTGTCCAGGTCACCGGCACCTCAGGCACGCCCCTCGGCGCCGGTCTGGTCAATGTCAATCCCGGCGGGGTTCTCCGCATTGCTGGCAATGGCAGCATTGGTGGCATCAGCGGCCTGAATCTGAACAGCAACATCAGCAGCCTGCCCGCCATTGTCCTCGACACCGACTACAACCCCGGCACCGGCCTGAACTCTGCCAAGCTGAATGGCGGATTTGGTGCAGTCCTGCAACTGGCCGTGCCTGAGTTCAACTCAGCCCTCAACATGGCCAGCATCGGAAATGGCAGGCTCTTCCTCGGTGGCTACGGTGCGACCGAAATCCAATACCTCGCCCCGACCCTCGTTGCAGGCGCCCCCGACTCTACGATCACCATCAGTTCGGGAGTAACGGTCACCGCGAGCAGCGCAACGATTGCGGTCGCGAACACCACGGGCTTGGTGGTCGGACAGCAGGTATCTGGGACCGGCATTCCAGCGGGTGCGACCATTCTCAGCATCGCTGCGAATACAAGCATCGTCATCTCCGCACCCGCCACTGCGGGCGGCACTAGCATCTCCGCCGGTGTGGGAGTTTACCGCCTTGGTGCCAACACCGGCCCGAACTTCGCCTTCGTCGGCTCGGACAACGTCCTCGGCTCCGCCAGTGGCGCTGGCACGGCTCGTGTCGTCATCGGATCACCACTCGGCAACATCGCCGGCACCACGGCAGGCAGCGGCACGGTCATCATTCGCAATTCCAACGACTACTCCGGCGGCACCACCATCAACAGGGGTTCCCAGGTCATCATCGACACCGGGGCGTCGGGTGCCACCCCCTTGGGCAGCGGCACAGTGGAAGTGTTCGGAACCCTCCGCACCGGTGTTCCTGGCGGTCTGAACAGTGCATCTTTCTACAACTCCGTCACCAACGCCAACAACAACCTCATCCTCATGCGTCCGGGCAGCTTGGTCCAAATCTTTGACCAGCTCGGTTCCGTGGCTGACGGCCAGGGCAGTTGGGCAGATGCCACCGGACAGGATCTCAATGGCGGTCAACTCCGTTTCGATGGCATTGCCAACGAACAGTCCTATGAACTCGTGGGCGCGCTCGGGGTGAACAAAGGTTCTACCGCCACCGTGGTTCGCGTGGGCGGCGCAGGCTCCGCCACTCTTGAAACCGCAGCTCTGACTCGCGGTTCCAATGGCACCCTCGGTCTTGCCACATCCGCCGCAGGCACGCTCGGCATTCCAAACTTCAATCAAAGCATCGGCACCACGACGGCCAGCACGACGGTCACCGTGGCCTCCACTGCCGGGATGTTCATTGGCCAGCCGATCTCCGGTGCCGGCATCCCTGCCAGTGCCACCATCACGGCCATCGCCAGCGCGACCAGCCTTACGATCAGCGCCGCAGCGGTCGTTGGTTCGGGCGTGATCACGGCGGGCATTCCGGCCACCTCGTTTGACCGCTTGCTCGTAACGGCTGGCGTAACCCGCGCAGGCACGACCAGCAATGGAGCCACCGTGGTCAACGGCGGCATTGCCCCTGTGTGGATCGTGGACCGGACCAGCAACTCCTATGTGGGATACAATCCGACGGCGGCTACGACAGGCTTCCAAACCCTGATTGCCCCTGGCTCCGCCACCTTGGGCACCGGTCAGTTGGGTTACAGCTCAGTCAGCACTGGTGGTGCGATCGCCGCGCTTGGTGCTGGTACCACCTTGGATGTGCGTGCGGCAGCCACCTTGTCGGCCAATTCCACAGTCTATGCTCTGCGCAGCGGCTTCAACATCAGCCCGACGGCCAGCTTCAATACCATCACCTTCGACAGCGGTGCGGGTAACATCGGTGGCGGTTTGCTTCTGACCGGCAACACCACCACCCCGCCGATCATCAACCCGGTCCAGGCGGCGGCTGCCACGGTGTCGCCGGTCACCCTGCCGATGACTTTGGCCTTCGGTGCCAACGAAGCGGTCATCTACGTCGGCGTCGGCACCTCCCAGATCAACGCCCAGATCACCGGCAGCAATGGCCTGACCAAGTTCGGCCCGAACCAATTGTCGCTGACCTCGAGCAACCCGTTCCTGACTGGCACCATCACCCTCAACGAAGGCAATCTGTTCCTCCAGAACCCGGTCTCGAACTCCGGCACCGCCATCGCCAGCACGACCAACAGTCAAAACATCGTCATGAACGGCGGCACGCTCATCATCGACAGCCTGCTTTCCAACGACGCCGGACGTGACTCAAACATCGCCAGCGGCATCCGCCTCACCGGCAACATTGGCAGCAATGTCACCGTCAACGCCGATTCCACGATCACCAACAACAACCAGGGTTGGATGCAGCGGATCAACAATCTCACCTTTGCTGATCTGGGGGCCAACTCGCCCATCTACCTGAACTTTGTGCAGAACGGCATCACTGTCACCGGCACCACCACCCTCGGAGCCAACAGTAACATCATTGGTTCCAGCTTCGGAGCGGCCAACCAGACCATCCTTGAAGGTCAGGTCGTCGGCGGTGCCAGCGGCAAGCTCATCAAAGTCGGCAACGGCGGCCTGTTCTTCAACAACGCCACCAACACCTTCGGCACCGCCGCTTCCATCGGCCTCGAAGTCTGGGCCTCCACCCAGAACACTGCTTCCAGCCTCATCGGCACCACGGTGCTGGGTGCGGGAACCCCCTTTGGCGTGGGCGACATCAACCTGCTGCCCGGCACGCAGATCCGTCTGGCTGATGCGCTCAATATCGCCGGCCAGAAAGTCATGGCCGCAAGTGATGATTGGGCGCTCTCCGGTGTGTCCTTCGGTTACAACAACAACGGCGTCGCGCTGACACAGGCCGGCATCCTGGCACGCCTCACCACAGGTGCGGCAGCCAATGGCGTGGTCCAGTTGACCACCACGGGCTCCAACCTCGGTGTCATCTCGCTCGACAACTCCTGGCAGTACGGCGCTCTCGACATGGGCGCGATGGAAACCGCCCTCAACCAGGGTGGAGCAGTGGAGCGGCTCTGGCTCGGCTCCATGATGAGCGGTGTGAACAATCAGCTCTATTTCGCCCCGACTCTCGGTGCTTCCACCGACGGCGTTTATCGCCTCGGCGGCGGCGGCAATCAGGGCACGCTGTGGATTGGCTTCAACGCCTTCGAAAACGTGCTGACGGGTGCCAACAGCGTCCAGATCGGCGCGGCCAGCGGCAACGCCAACGCCGACGCGGCGCTGATCAACGGCAACACCAACATCACCCTGAACACCCGCCAGAACTTCACCGGCGACATCTCCTCCAACCGCAACTCGGTGCTCAACATCGGCAACTCCTTCGCCCTCGGCACCGGCAAGCTCGTGGTCAATCACTCGACCGGGACCGGCGGCAGCCTCTCCGGCAGCGTGGCCGGCGGCGGTGGCGGTGCTCTTCAGACCTTCAACGGCGCGGTCAGCCCAGGCAATAACGTGGACATCGCGGCCGACCTGCGCTGGCAGGGCAATGGCGACCTCGTCCTCCGTGGCAACGTGAATCTCGCTCCAGGCGGCGTGGCCGGCACCCATGTCTTTGAAATCGGCATCGGCGGCCAGCCCTCGGCCTTCGGCATCAACGGCATCCTCAGCGGTGTCGGCAGCAACCTGGTCAAGTCCGGCAACCAGCCCTTGGTGCTGAATGGCCTGAACACCTACACCGGCACCACCACCATCTCGGCCACGGGCACGCTGCCTTCGACGGGATCGACCTTCGCCGGCATCCTGGTTGGTACCGATGTGTTGCCAAACACCGCAGGTGCCTTGGGCATCAGTGACACCCCGCTGCTCATCAACGTGGCTGATGACTCGGCAAACATCGTCGGTCTTGGCCTCAGCGGTCAGGTGACCTTCGGACGTGACATCATCGTCCAGATCCCAACTGACAACCACTTGGTCAGTATCTTTGGCAACAGCCTTTACACCTCGAAGGTCACTGGCGGTATCGGAATCGTTTCCGCCGGTTCCGGTCGCACGACGATGCTTCAGGCCATCAACACCGGTCGCCTGGAGTTGCTCGGCCCGATTACCAGCAATGGTGCCGCGCACAACATCCTCGTGGGTGAAACCGGCAATATTACCGTGACCCGCGCGGGTGTGGTGTACTTCGGCGCGGACGCCAACGGTTACTCGTCCAACACTTATCAGGGCAATACGGCCCTGCAGAACGCCCGCGTCGTCGTGGGTGCCGATTCTCTCTACACGGGAGGTTCCAATGCCCTCACGATCATCAGCGGTCCGTTTGGCACTGGCACGCTGACATTCGGCAGCGGTACCGGAGCCGCCACCGCCCTGACCGGCACCTTCATCGGCTCGGATGGAGCCAACCGCGTCATACCAAACGCGCTCGGCACCATCGCTGCTGCAGGCGTCTTGCCGATCACCTTTGAAGGCCGCGGTAACCTGACCTTCAACAACACCATTAATGCAGGAACTGCTGGTGCCTGGGATCTCAACAGCGCCGCCACGCTGCAAAACCGCAACTTCATCATCAGAACAACCCAGGGGGTGATCCAGTTCGATGCCAACCTGATCTCCAGCGGAGCCTTGGGTACGAACTTGCTCGTCAACAGCGGTGCCTCAGTCGGTGCTGGTGTCTTGGTCATCACCGGCACCAACGGTGCCTACAACAAGGACGTGGCCAACACTAACTACGGCACCTCCTGGTTCATTGACGCTGGTGTCCTGCGGGTGACCAGAGATGTCAATCTTGGTGATACCGCTCCGATCGCTGTTGGAACTGGTGGTGCGCACTTGGTCGCAGGCCTGGCCACGGATGTGCGTCTGCGCGGCGGCATGCTCTCCGTCGGTGGTTCGTTCACCACTTCCCACCAGTTCATCCAGACGGCGGCCAGCACGATTGAAGTATCCAGCGGCTTCACCTTCGGTCAGGCTCTGCCCATCACCGGAGCCTTCGGCCTGACGAAGATCGGCGGCGGCACCTTGGTGCTCAACTCCACCACGAACGCCAACACCAGCCTCACCATCGGCAACTTCAATGGTGGCGGCGGCACGGTGATGACTCAGATGACCAGCGGCACGCCGTTCGGCACGGGCGCGATCACCCTCACCAACGGCACCCTGCAGCTTCAGGGCACCCTTGGCACGGCCCCCGTGGGAGTTACGGGCGTCCAAGCAACGACGGGATACAATGTCACTGTCAGCAGCGCCGTCGGCATTGTGCCCGGCATGACGGTCACCGGCACCAACATCCCTGCTGGCGCAGTCGTCACCAATGTGAACGGCACCACAGTGACACTCAGCGCCCCGTCCACCGTCATCGTCGGCGCGGCGACTCCGCTGACCTTCGGCGTGGTGAACCAAGCCCTCACAGTGGCTTCCATGACTTACAACGCTGGCAACGTGCAACTGATCAAGGGCACCTCGCCCACGACCACCACCTTGACCTCCACCGGCACGCTGAGCCGTGGCACCAACGGCATGTTGACGGTCATCTCATCGAACCTGACCACGGATCTCGGAGCCAACGAGTTCTTCAAGGTCGGCGGCACCGTGCCAACCAATGCGAGCGGCATCCTCACCCTGCCCTCCATCGTGGGCCGTGACTCCACCGGTCAGGATCTCAACTTCCTGCGCTACGACGTGACCAACGGCTTCCTGCTGAACAATGCCACGCTTGCTACGGATCTGACCGTATCCGCCGCGACGTCCTTGGGAGATTTCGCCACCACTCAGCAGGTAGCCGCAGGCACCATCGACATCCTCGCTCTCCGCACCAGCGCCAATGTCACGGCGTTCGATGGCTCTTCGCTCCTTCGCCTTGCCAGTGGTGGTCTCATCATGAACGGCACGACGGCCGCCAACATCAGCAGCAACCTCCGCTTTGGCACGGGTGCCACCGCGCAGGAAGCCCTCGTCTGGGTCAGCGGTGGTCAGACCGGTGACGCCACCCTCTCCGGCAACTTTGAAGCCACCGACTTCACCAAAGCCGGTGCGGGCACTCTCCTGATCTCCGGCACGAACAATCTTATGGTGCCGCTCAACACGGCGGCAGGCGGCCTGCGCAACATGACCATTCAGGAAGGTACGGTGAAGTTTGCCGGCCAGAGCAGCGTCCCCCAAGGCGGCCTGATCAACCTTGTGGTCAACAGTTCCAATAGCTTTGACCTCAATGGCCAGAACATCACCATCGGCGGCCTTTCCGGTTATGGCAGTGTGATGAACAGCGGCTCCTCCTCCACCCTGACTGTCAACACGGGCATCGGCCAGGCCACCACCTACACCGGCACACTCAATGGCAATCTCAGCCTGACCAAGACGGGCAACGGCACACTGACCCTGAACCAGCCGCTCAACAAGGACGGCGCGCCTCTGGCCAACACCTACACGGGCGGCACCACCGTCAATGCGGGCCGCGTCACCAGCGCTAACGCCATCGCTCCGGTCAGCACCGGCACCCTCGCGGTGCGCAACACGCTCGCCCTCGGCACCGGTCCCGTCACTCTCAAGGGCGGTATCCTCGATCTCGCCGCCATCGCTGGCAACGGTTACGCCGCAGGTGAGCTCACCGACGGCATCCCCACCATCCAGTTCGGCTCCGGCAGCGGCTACAACGTCACCATTGATCAGTACAACAGCTTCGGCAATGGCGCGACCTACGCCAACACCACCTCCGCCCTCGCCACCGGCGCGGCTCCAGTGGCCTGGAATCTGATCAATAACGTCACCCTTAATGCCAATGCTCTTACTTGGACTGGTGGTCAGAACACCAATGTCCAGATCAATGGCACGTTGCTTGTCAATGCCACGGGTGAAACCTTCCTCAACACCCTCAACCAAGGTGTGATCAGCGGCAAGATTTCCGCCGCTGGCAAGACCTTGGTCAAGACCGGTGCCAGCAACCTGTTCCTCACGAACGGTGACACGGGCGCAGGTGCGAACGATGTGGGTGCTTGGAAACTCATGGCGGGCACCACCGAAGTCCGTCTCTCCAATGGCGCTTCCAATCCGCTCGGCGCTTCCGCTCCGATCACCCTCAATGGCGCGAACCTCAATATCCGCCACGACGGCGACAACACCTCGGTCATGCAGGTGCTCACCACCTTCCAGAACAACAATCTGACGATTGGTTCCACAGCGGGCATCGGCAGCGGTAGCTACATCGGCAGCGGTGCGGTCGCCATCGACGCCCGCACCATCAATGGCGGCAACAACAAGACCATCAAGCTCGGCAACCTCGCGTTCGGCGGTCCGCTGGGCTCGCCCGTGCTGACGCTAAACTCCGCCAACGGCTACAGCTTTGAGTTCAACAACCTGACCATGATCAAGGATGCGGAGTTCATCCCCAACGCCAACACCACCATCCTTGGCAACATCAGCGGCAACGGCACGCTCCTCAAGGCCGGTGGCAGCCTGTTCATCAACAGTGACAACACAGCCACCTTCGCCGGCGGCTACGTCAACCAGGGCGGCACCACCTTCTTCGGCACCTTTGAAGGCAACGTCATCACTCTGAGCAACACCGCCAACTACGGCACGGGCAACGCGCTCATCCAGCCGGGACAGGCCATCCAGTTCAACAGCACCGGCAACATTGCCACCGGCGCTGGCAGCGTCGATCTGCGCAGCAACGCCATGGGCAACTACGGCATCCTCCGCATGGCCGCTGATGCGCCGCTCTCCGCCTTCAACCTCCTCATTGGCAACCTCGGTGGTCCGCAGGATGCGACCTACTTTGGTCTGGCTGGCGGCAACGGCCTCAATGGCGGCGGCAAGAACGCTGGTTCCTCCATCATCGCCCTGAACACCGTCTATACCCAGGCCATCGACCTCGCCAGGATCGGTGACGGCACCGCCTTCCTCGGATCTACAAGCAATGCAGTCGGTCAGGTCGGCAGCTACAACGCCGCCACCTTGGGCGCAGGCGCAGGCAACACCTACCGCCTCGGCGCAGGTGGCAGCACACTCTACGTCTCCAGTGACATGGCGTTCAGCAATGTGCTGACCAATGGTTTGGGCGGCAACACCAACCTCATCGTCGGCATGATCGACAGCGGCTTGAACGTGGACAACATCACCGGTGGCAACGGTCGTGGCACCGTGGTGCTGATGACCAACAACAACTACGCCGGTACCACCGTGGTGAACCGTGGCAGCACGCTGGAGTTCCGTGGCACGCTGGCCACCAGCGCCTTCGACAACTACGGCATCCTGGTCGCCGGCGGTCTCGGCGGCACGTTCGTCAACGTCGGACAGACGGCCAACATCGCCCCAGTCACCCTCCTCGCCGGTTCCGAACTGCGCTTCGACTACTCCACCGGCTTGCTGGCCACCAGCAAAATGGAAGGCTATGGCGGCCAGGGTCGTTGGATGAATGACGCTGCCATCACGCTCGACAACGCCACCATCCGCCTTCAGGGCAATCGTGACGTCGAAGTCACCGAAACCGTCGGTGACGTGGTTCTCGAGGGCTTTGGTCAGCTTGTCGTTCAGCGTGACTACCTCAACCGCACCGTGACGTTGGTCCTCGGTGGCGGTGGCGGCACCGATCTCACGCGCACCACTGACAATTCAGTCGGCGGTCTCAGCATCGCCGGGAACAACGCCACGCTCCAGATCAACCCCATCACGGCTCTCCAGCTCGGCACTGATGAGCGCGTGAAGCTCGTCGGTGGTGTGGCTTCCCTGCCCACCTTCAGCATTCCAGGTGTCACCGGTGGTCCCGTCACCATCTTCAACGGCATGGTGGCACCTTGGATCATGAATCCGCAGACTGTCGATGGCAATGCCCAGTTCCTCACCTACACGGCTGAAAACGGCTTCGTGAGCGCCGGCTTTGACGGCATTCGCGGCGGTGCTCTCGGCGCTACCAGTGTTCCGAATGAGCGCACGATCATCAACGCCGCTTCCTCCATGATCGGCGGAGCTGGATTGGCCCTCGACACCTACGCCCTGCGTCTGGAAACCGGCGACATGACTTTTGCCTCCGGAACGGCGGCAGCCACGGACCGTATCCGCATCCGCAGCGGCGGCCTCATCATCAACGGTGCTCGCACCATCCATCCGGGCATTGAATTTGGCCTGGCCGGCAGCGGTGAGGCGGAAGCGGTGATCTACAACAACAACAACCTGGTCGTCGGTGATCTTGCCCGCCCTTCCACCACCGGCCAGCTCATCAATGCCAGCAACGTCCTGAAACATGGTGGTGGTAACCTGTTCATTGACGCCCGTCAGAACACCTTCAACGGCAACTACATCATCAATCAAGGCGGCATCTTCTTCCGTGAAAATACGCTTGCCCAGCCCAACCTCGGTGGCGTGGCAACTTTGGGGGACATGACGACGGGCTTGGGCGGTCTTGTGGTGCTGAACAACGCATTCACCCAGCTCGGCTTCCGCTCCGACAACGTCGGCCGGGTCAACGGTGTCTTCACCAGCACTTCAGGCAGCGCGACCATCGCGGTCGCCTCTGCCACCGGTCTCGCTGTGGGTATGCCGATTTCCGGCAACGGCATTCCAGTCGGCACCTTCATCGGTTCGATAGCCACTCTGAACGTGGGGCTCGTAAACGCCGCTGGCGCGCCGGTGCTCGCCACAGTCACCCAGGGCACGAATACAAACAACGCCTTCACCTCCAACGTCGGTGCCACCGTGAACTTGGTCGCAAGTTCAGTGACCGCCAATGGCACGAACAGTACGGTCACGGTCGCGAGCACCGCAGGTCTTGTTCCTGGCATGCCTCTCTATGGACCAGGCGTGAACGGCCTGACCATCGCCCAGATCACCAGCGCCACCACTTTCACCCTCAGTGGTGCTCCGGCAACGCTCTCTGGTGTCGGACAAATCGCCGCCGTCCTCGGCACCTCGGCCTTCAACACCGGCCTCATGATTGCGGAAGGCAACCACATCGCGACGCTCTCGACCGATCGAACCTCTGTTACGGCCACGGGCCAGACCTTTGTCATGAACGGCGGCATCACCTTCGGCGGCGCACCCGGCGAACAAGGACAGACGCTGAATGCAGGCTTCGCGAATAACATGAGCTTGGTAGTGTCCGGTGGACTGAATCTGGGCCCTGCTGGCAACGCCTTCATCAACACTTCGAACGGTGTAACCTTGAGGATCGACGGACAAACAACCGGTGCAGCTACTCTGATCAAAACCGGGGGAGCAACCCTTGATTTGAACAACATCAACACCGGCCTGCTGAACACCAACTCCGGCGGCATCCAGGTCGTCCAGGGCACCCTGAACATCCGCGGCACCAGCACCGGCGTGCCAATGACCGGCGCGACGGTCGGGGCGACAACGACCATCACGGTTGCAGACACCACCGGCCTCACCGTTGGCATGTTGGTTTCCGGCGCGGGCATCCCTTCAGGTGCCACCATCACAGGTGGCATTACCGCCACCACCTTCACCATCAGCGCCGCCTCCACAGCCCAGACCGGGACGGTGACGCTGGCCTTCTACGACCCCGCCACACTGAACACCTTTGCCAGCGGCAACCCGAACAGCATGGCCAACACCAGTGTGATCGGTGCCACGACGACTCGGGTCAATGGTGGCATCGGCGACGGCGCTCTCACCCTCTACAGCGGCACGACCAACATCCGCATGGATGTCGGTGCTGGTGCCAACGACACCACCCGTCAGCGCTTCTGGATCGGCAGCAATGCCACGGGCAACAGCCTCATCGTCAATGGCGGCTCGACCCTCACCATTGATCGCAACACAGGTCTGGGCGGCACCAACAAGCATCTGGCCTTCAAGGATCTCACCATCGGCAGTTCGACCCTCACCACCACCTCGGGCAGCTACACTCTTGAAATCAACGGTGCCACCAATCTGACCGGCACCCCGCTGCTCAATGTGTCCAGCGGCACCGTGCTCCTGAACGGAGCCATCAACGACGGCGCTGGTTCCACACCCGGCACCCTCGGCCAGGCCATCATCAAGGGCGGTGGCGGCGACCTCTGGTTGAACAGCACCACCAGCAGCTTTGGTGGCATGTATGCGGGCACTGCTGGTGCCAACGGCCTCGGCATCGTCGTCAACGGCGGTCTCCTCCGCTTCGGCGATGCGGCCACTGAAAATGCCACCGCGATGAACCTGAACGCGATCCTGCGCGGCAGCACCATCCGCATCAACCCGACCGGCGGTATCTTCCTCACCAATCCGGCCAATATCGCCTTTGGCACGGGCCAGGTGGAACTGCTCAGTTCCGGGTCGCAGATGTCTCTCTTCCGCATGTCAAATGCGGCATTCAACCAGGGCTACATTCAGAATGCGTTGAGCAGCAACTCCAACGGCGTGCTGGCGCTTCAGGTCTCCAACGCCAATGCTTTGAATCTCGCCCTCATTGGCAATGGTCGCTCCTTCCTTGGTGCTACCGCAAACTCCGACTACACCGCCCAGACGCTGGGTGTTGGGGCCGACAATCTCTATCGCATCGGCGGCGGTGGTGCTCGTGTGAACTTCAACTCAACGGAAGCGGGGAACATGGGGGTCTTCGTCGAAGGAGCGACTCCGGGCACACGGGTTCTATATGGCAACCAGGCGGGCAACGGCAATAGCGGTGAGACGGACACCTTCGACCTTCATACCTACACCGGCGGAACCATCATCAGCCGTTCCTCCAGCCTGCTGACCCGCACCGCGACATCGGGTGCCAATGGTCCTCTTGGTAATGGCGGTGCCGTGGACATCTTTG
Source organism: Prosthecobacter sp. (assembly GCF_034366625.1). Taxonomy (NCBI): domain Bacteria; kingdom Pseudomonadati; phylum Verrucomicrobiota; class Verrucomicrobiia; order Verrucomicrobiales; family Verrucomicrobiaceae; genus Prosthecobacter; species Prosthecobacter sp. Next base: position 71,129 of record NZ_JAXMIH010000014.1, on the reverse strand, counting down.
GACAACTGCGCCTCTATAGCGGTGCAACGATGCGCAACTTCGCCGGCACCGCCAACCAATACACCGTCAACCTTCACCCCGGATCGGTGTTGTGGTTCGACAATGAAGGCGGAATCCAGAACCGTTACGACGATGCCACCGCTTTCAACCTGAATGGCGGGCAACTCTACCTGCGTGCGGAAAACAACGCGGCGACGACCACCAACGAAGTCATCGGTGCTGTGGGTTACTCACGCGGTTCCTCGTTGCGCGTTGACCGTCGCATCACCAATGGTGCCGTGCAGTTGACCATGGCGGATCTGACGCGCGCCGGGGTGGGTAGCACCCTGGCCATCGTGACCAACGGTGCCTTCCTGGGCCTCAATGCTGGCAATGATGAAGTGGAACGCATCATGGTCACCGCTTGGAACACCACCCTCCCGACGCTGTCTGGCACCGTGAACCGCAACGTGACGCCCGGCTTTGCCAACAACGGCATTCTCCCTGCCTACTACATCGATGCCACCAGCAACACCTTCCTCAGCTACAACAGCACCAGCGGCTTCCAGTCCGTGCTGAGCACGCTGACTCCCGCCACCAATCAGGTCGCTTACAGCAACATCTTCGCCGGTGGCGTTTTCAGCACCAACACGACGGCCTCCAGCGTCGTGGACATCACGACAGCCGCCATGGTGCTGACTCAAGACCAGTCCGTCTATGCCCTGCGCACCAATCAGAACATCAGCAGCGGCGTCGGCCAGTATAACACCCTCACCTTCGCTGACGGAGCCACCGATGCGGATCGCGGCGGTCTGATCACCACCGGCACGCCAACGATTGCCACCAACCTCAAGTTCGGCACCACCGGCACCAAGGAAGGCATCATCTTCAACACCGGCACCACGACGCTCACCGGCGACATCTACGCGGGCAGCATCACCAAGTTCGGTGCTGGTGCGCTCGTGATTGGCAAGGACCAGACCGCCGCCGCCAACGGCACCGGTTTCGCCGGCAACTGGGTCGTCAATGGAGGTGCTCTTACTTTGAACACCTTCGGTGCTTCCGGCGATGGTGGCACGATCACCCTAAACTCCAGCAGCACTGCCACCGCTGCGGGCACGACCCTGAACCTCCTCGCACAGCCCGGCAGTTCACTCGAAGGCCAATACACCATGGGCCGGATCATCGCGGTGGACAACACCATCATCGTCTCGACACCGAACCTCACGGACAGCGTCGTCGGCATCAATGACTTGGAGTCCTTCTCGACCGACACGACCGGTCTCTCACCGGCCCGCCTCCGTGTGCAAACCGGCAACACCCGTTCCGTGCTCAATGCCGGAACCCTCTTCCTCACCGGCACGGGCAATTCCATCCTCGACATCAACGCAGGTGCCGTAAACAACCAGATCACCTCCGGCGCGACGGGCTCCGGTCTGAACGTCACGGGTCTGAACGGCAGCCGAGACCTCATCAAGTGGGGCAACGGCTACCTCTGGGTTGGCGGCAACAATAGCACGAGCTTCACCGGGGATGTTTATATCGAGCAGGGTGCCATCGGCGTGACCGATGCCAACGCCTTCGCCAATGCCGGCACCAGCATCACCGCCCGCCGCTACGGCGTGCTGGACATCCTCACCACCGGCTTCACCAAGGCCGTCACCTACGAGGCTGGCTCCATCGAGCGCTGGAGCGTGGACAACGCCCGCAGCGGAACGATCAACCTCGGTGCCGGCACCCTCCAGGTGAACGCGGACCAGAACACCACGGTGGCCACCATTCAGATCAACGGCGGTGCCATTGAAGGCTTCCTCCGCACCGACGATCCTTCGAGCGGCAACACGGGAACGGTCTTCCGCACCTTGGGCTCCGGCGTGAGCATCAACCTCCTCGGCAACTCCTTCGTCGGTCAGAATGCCTTCACCGATGGCCCGAACGGCACCGACAGTGGCCGCACCACCGAGCTCTCGACCGGTGTCAGTTCGGATGTCAACAACAGCAGTAACCTCACGGACACCGCCCGCGGCGCGATCCTTGAAATCAAGGGCAACATCAGCGGGGTTGGCGGCCTGACCAAGCAGAGCATCGACACCGTGATCATCTCCGGCAGCAACAGCTACCTCGGTGACACAAACATTGCCAACGGCACCCTGCGCCTCGGTTCCGCCACCGCGCTGCCGACCGGCACCCATCTCACCACCACCGCTCGTGGTGTCCTCGACCTCGGCGGCTGGAATGCCTCGATTGGCAATCTCACCACCTCGCTGATCACCGGTGCGGCCTTCTCCAGCTCCGGTGGCTTCATCACCAACAGCGCTACTGTGATGAAGACCCTCACCGTCACCCCGACGGACGATGGTTCCTATGGCGGTGTCATTCAGAACAACATCAACGTCACCAAGAACGGCACCACGAAGCTCGTCTTCACCAACGCCAACACCTACCAGGGCGAAACCACGGTAAACGGCGGCACCTTGGAAGTCACGCATGCCACCGGCGGTGTCATTGACGGCATCAGCGGTACCAGCAAATTGACTGTGGGCACGGGTGCCACCTTTAACATGCGCACCGGGTTCGACGCCAACCAGATTCTAACCATCGCCGCCTGGCAGGGAGTGGCTCTCAATCTGACCGGCACCAGCCGGATCGGCATGGAAGTCGGCACCGGTACCGTGAGCAGCCAGATTGCGCTTAACACGGGAGCTCTGGCCTTCCACTCCGGCACGACGTCGATCGATGTCTATGGCATCACCGGCTCGGCACCGTCTGGTACTCACACCGTGATCAGCGCGCCTTCCGGCGGTCTCCTCACCACGAACGGCAGCTCCGGCTCCTACGTGCTCGGCAATGTTTACAACAACACCAACTTCACCGTCACTGGCGTCAACCAGACGGACACCTTGGTGACATTGGGCACCACCGCCCAGACCGAGCTGTCCTCCGCTTTCTGGAAGGGCGGGTTCACAGGCAACACCAATGTGTGGGCGGTTTCCAATGGCTCGACCCTGAGCAACTGGGCGACGGATCTCGCGGGCACGGATACGGGTCTGGTCCCCGGATCGGGCACGGCTGTTTTCATCTCGGTCACCTCACCGACCGACCAGAACAATATGGTGCTCGGAGCCGACATGAGCATCAACAGCGTGGCGCTCAACAACACGAGTGGAACCCCGGTGGTCCTCCAGAACGATGGCGGCTACACGCTGACCATCGGCGGTGCCGGAGCAATCACCACGGATGTGGGGTCTGGCGCAGCCACCTTCAATAACATGATCGCCCTGACCAACGCTACACCAGCCATCACCGTGAACAGCGCCAATGTGCTGACGCTCGCCGGTCAGGTTAGCGGTGCGGCCACCTCGCTCACTAAAACCGGCACAGGAACCTTGGTGCTCAGCGGTGCCAATATCTACGCGGGCACCACCCTCGTCACCGGGGGCGTTCTGAGCGCTGCCAACAACTTGGCCTTGGGCACCGCCGCAGGTGCCACCAGCGTGGCTGCTGGAGCTTCTCTGGAACTTCAGGGCGGTGTCAATATTGCTGGTGAAGCACTGACCATCAATGGAGTCGGTGCTGCAAGCAGTGGCGCTCTTCGTAATCTCAGTGGCAATAACATCTACAATGGTGCTGTCGCTCTCGGTAGCAATGCAACCATCCAGTCCGATGCGGACACTCTGACCATTCTTGGTGGCATCTCGGGCGCCTTCGCCCTGACCGTGGAAGGCGCTGGCAACACAGTTCTCAACGGCATCGTCGGCACAGGCGCCGGCACTCTCATCAAGAGTGACTCCGGCACTCTGACTCTCGCCAACGCCAACACCTACACGGGTGCCACCACGATCAGTGCCAATGGCGGCACGGTGATCGTTTCCAACGCCACCGGCCTTGGAACCACGGCCGGTGCCACCACAGTGAACTCTGGTGGTGCGCTGAACATCAGTGGAGTCACTGTTGGTGAAAACGTGACCACCAACGGCACTGGCGTCTCATCCACGGGCGCTCTTGTCGGCACGGGCATTGCCACCGTCACAGGAACGGTCACCATGGCTTCCAACAGCTCCATTGGAGCAGGCACAGGAGCAGTTCTGACACTCGGTGGTGTGGTTTCCGGCACGGGCATGAACTTGGAGAAAGTCGGCGCCGGCAAGGTGATCCTCTCGGTTGACAACACCTACACCGGAACGACCACCATTACTGGTGGCACCCTGCAGGTCGGCACTGGCGGCACCACCGGCACCATCAGTACGACCGGGGCCATCACCAACAACGGTGCGTTGATCGTGAACCGCAGCAATCCCTTCAGCACCTCCCAGCAGATCACCGGCTCGGGTTCATTTGAGCAGGCTGGAGCGGGCACTACCACCCTCTCCGCCGCGAACAACGACTACACTGGTGCCACGACTGTCAGCAATGGTGAACTCCGCGTCATCGGCCTGTCCGGCACCAGCGCGGTGACTGTCGGTGAAACTGGCGGAACATTGACCAATGCAGCAACTCTGGCAGCTACCGGCACCATTGCCGGCGCGATCACCGTCGGCAGCCCGACCAGCGTCGGCATACTCGCCCCAGGTGCCACCTCCCTAACGGCTGACAGAGGCACCCTGACCATCGCCGCTGTCGGCAGCACCGCGCTCACCGTTGCCAACGGCTCCCAGATCCAAATCGGCATCAACAGTCCGTCCAATGCCGTGACTCCAGCAGCCACTTTCGTCAACGGACAGTATGAGTACAATGGCGGCACTTATGCCAATGCCTTGTCCCTCTTTACCAGTCTTGAGGATAATGGCGGTGCAGCGGGTGCCGATGGTGCGGAAGCCTTGGCAACTTGGAACCAGGCCCCGACGGCGACGACAAACCATGACTTCATCAATCTCACTGGGGCTGGCTCGAATCTGACCGTCGGCACCCGTGCTTCGGCCACCTATGGCGACGGTTCCATCCGCGTGGTGAATTCCGGATTGGCCAGTGTTTCCTACGGCCAAGTTTTCAACCTGATCGACTGGACTGCGAATACCAATATGAACTTCAGCTACACCAGCGGCTTCATTGGCGGTGCCAACCCGACGGCTGGCAATCTCGATTTGGTGGACATCTCCAGCTTCGGTCTCGTTTGGGACACCACCGCCTTCGGTGCCTACGGTATCTTGGTCGTCGTCCCCGAGCCTTCCCGCATGCTGCTGTTGATGTTCGGCCTCCTTGGCCTCTTCTTCCGCCGCCGTCGCCGTATCGGTTCCCTTTGATCGGAATCCAGATTTAACAAAAAAGCCCGGTCCGCCTCTTGTGGCGCGACCGGGCTTTTTGATGCTCTTAGATCAACCCGGCAGCAGCCGGGCCGCGACGCCGCTGGCGACTCCCAGCAGCCGCTCCTTCTCCTCCACCGTAAAATCATACGGGACCAGCTTGCCGATGCCCAAGGTGCCGCATAGGCGGTTCCCATCCATCACCGGCACGGCCAGCGTGCCCTGCACCTGCGTTTGCTTGGCACCGGGCTTGGCCACACCAGAGGTGTCAGTCTGTAAATTGCACATCTCCACGGGCTCCCGCCGTTCGGCTGCCACGCCTGCGATGCCCTTGCCCACCGGGATCGACTGGATAATGGGCATCAGCGCCTCTGGAATGCCTTGATGGGCCACCAGCTTGAGGTGCTTGTCCGCTGGATCCAGCCGGTGCAGCGTGCCTGTCGTGCAGCCGAAATCGGCAATGGTTCGGGTGAGAAAATCAGCCCAGGAAAAATCAGTGGAGGAACTCATGGCGGAGAGAGGTTTGGGAATTGGGATTTATCGTTGTCGAGTCGGATTGTGGGCGTTATTCTCCGGCCATCTTCGTTTGTGTCATGAAATCCTGCTCTGCCTTTCTTGTCCTTCTTTGGCTGACATCTGCCTCCGCGCAGCCATCTGCTCCGGCCACCACGCCCATTTTGGCCAAGAGCACCTATCATCCCGACAACTCGCATTCCGAGACCATCGTGGACAAGACCACCAACGAACTCACCGAGGCCACCTACAACGCCGGCGGTGCCTTGATCAGCAAGAAACACTACCTTCTCAACGAGCGCGGTCTCCCCACCCAGGGCCACATCTACGACGGGCGCGGCAACCTCGTCGCCCGTTCCCAGGTGTACTTCGATGAATTCGGCCGCGCCAAGGAAATGCGCTCCTTCAATCTCCAGGGCCAGTGCTACCAGCAGGTGATCTACGAATACGGTGCCGACGGCAAAGCCAAGTCGCCCAAGGTCATCAACGTCAACCCCAACGCCGCCCCCTCCATCAAGCCCGGTGTCATCGACTTCACGCAAAGCACGCCAGCCCCCGGCCAGTATGCGCAACCACAAGTCCAGCAGGCACAGCCCCAGGCAGCCGCCCCCGAGCCACCCAAGAAAAAATCCTTCTTTGGCCGCCTCTTTGGCAAAAAGGACAAGTAGCGTCACGCCCGGATGGAATCCCCCGCACCCGGCCAGCGCTGGATCAGTCAAAGCGAGCCCGAACTCGGTCTCGGCATCGTCACGGCCGTGGAAGGCAGCTTCATCGACCTGCGCTTCCCCGCCGCAGGTGAAAAGCGCCGCTACGCACGCAACGGTGCTCCATTGCGCCGCGCCAGCTTCCACGCAGGCGACACCCTCACGCATCGCGACGGTTCAAAGCACTCCATCGACTCCGTCACCTCGCAGGACGGCGTTCTGACCTACCACTGCGGCCCCCGCAGCATCCCTGAGTCCGAACTCGCCGACACCCTCAGCCTTGGGGGCCCGCAGGAGCGCCTCCTCGCCGCGAACATCGACGATTTGCCCACCTTCGCCCTCCGTGCTGAAGCCGTCGAATGGCGCTGCCGCATGCAGGCCTCGCCCGTGCGCGGTTTCATCGGCGGTCGCGTCGATCCCATCCCGCATCAGATGTCCATTGCCGCCGATGTCACCGGTCGCCTCCTGCCGCGCGTTCTGCTCGCCGATGAAGTCGGCCTCGGCAAGACCATCGAAGCCGGCCTCATCCTGCATCGCCTTCACCTCACCGGCCGCGCCTCACGCATCCTCGTCCTCGTGCCCGACGCCTTGCCGCACCAGTGGTTCGTCGAACTCCTGCGCCGCTTCAATCTGATGTTCAGCCTCTTCGACGAAGAACGCTGCGCCGCCATCGAAGCCGGCGATCCCGAAGGCAATCCCTTCCTCGACAGCCAGATCGTGCTCTGCCCGCTGTCCTTGCTCAGCGGCTCGTCAAAGCGAGCGCAACAGGCCGCCGACGCCGGTTGGGATCTTCTAATTGTCGATGAAGCCCATCACCTCGAATGGACCGTCGAATCTCCCGGCATCGCCTATCAAGTCGTCGAAGCCATCGCTAGCCGCGTCCCCGGCGTCCTTCTCCTCACCGCCACCCCGCAGCAACTCGGTGCCGAAGGCCATTTCGCCCGCCTCCGTCTCCTCGATCCCGACCGCTATGGCGATCTGCACGAGTTCCTCGCCGAATCAGATCGCTACGAGCAAGTCGCTCGTGTGGTCGATCTCATCCTGCAAGGCGGCAGCATGAGCGAACAAGACCGCGAACTCTTCGCCAGTCACTCCCCACGAGTGCAGCAACACATCACGGAACTCACCGCAGGCGATGAATCCGCCCGCCAGCGTCTTGTCAGCGATCTCCTCGACGAATTTGGCACCGGACGCGTCATGTTTCGGAACACCCGTGCCGTCATCCAGGGCTTCCCGCCGCGCCAATGCCATACCCGGCTGCTTGGCATCGAGCCAAATTCGACTCCCGAAGATACGCTCATTCGCTGGCTCGCTGCCACTCTGCGTGAACTTGGCGAGGCCAAAGTCCTGCTCATCTGTCGCACGCGCAAACTCGCCGAAGACATCCACGAGCGCCTCCTGCGCGAGATCAACGTGCATGCCGTTCTATTCCACGAAGGTCTGAATTTGATGCAGCGCGACCGCCACGCCGCCGCCTTTGCCGATCCTGAAGGCGCACGCCTGCTCATATGCTCCGAAATCGGCAGTGAAGGCCGCAACTTCCAGTTCGCCCAGCATCTCGTGTTGTTTGATCTGCCGCGCGATCCTGAACTCCTCGAACAACGCATCGGCCGCCTCGATCGCATCGGCCAGAAAGGCACGATCAACATCCATGTGCCCTTCATTGCAGGTTCCGAAGGCGAAATCCTCGCCCGCTGGTATCACGAAGGCCTCGATGCCTTTGAACACAGCCTGCAAGGGGCCACGCAGCTCCTCCATAGCTTCGCCGCTGAAATAGAAGCCCTCTGCACCAGCTTTGACGCCGCCAAACTCGACGATCTCATCAAGCGCACCGCCAAACTGCGCCTCGAAGTGCGGAAGAAGCTCGAACGCGGCCACAACCGCCTCCTCGAACTCAACTCCTGCAAGCCACGTCTTGCCGCACGTCTGATTGAGCGAATCCGCGATGTCGATGCCGGTCTCGACTTCGAGCGCTTCTTCATCCGCCTGCTCGATCACTTCGGCATGCACGTCGAGGAGATGACCAACCGCACCTGGTTCATCCGTCCCGACAACCTCATCACCGACGCCTTGCCCGCGCTGCCCGATGAAGGCCTCACCTTCACCTTCGACCGCGAACGCGCCCTCTCCCGCGAGCACGAAGCCTTCCTCACCTGGGATCACCCGCTCGTGTGTGGTGCGCTTGATGTCCTGCTCGGCTCCCATGATGGCAACGCGGGTTTCGCTTTCTGGAAAGCCTCTGGTGGAGAAGGCTTGGTGCTTCAAGTCAGTTTCATCGCCGAATGCATCGCCCCGCCCGCGTTGCATGCCTCACGCTTCCTGCCAGCCACACCGATTCGCATCGCCATCGATCATCAAGGCCGTGATCTCACCGCCGATCCGGCCTTCACCCGCGCCAAACTCACTCCCGGCGATCCCACTCGCACCGTCGAAAACGAAACCGTCCGCCACAAGTTCCTGCCCACGATGCTCTGCAAGGCGCAGCAGCTCGCGGAGGCGCAACTCAAGGAACTGAAGGAACGGAGCCTCAAAGCCATGCGCAAACACCTCGATGAAGAGATTGCCCGGCTTGAGGATTTGCAGTCGCGCAATCCCCAGGTGCGGCCGGAGGAGATCCGTGCGTTGCAGGAGCAGCGCGAGGCTCTGGGTACTGTGATTGCCTCGACGGGGCTTAGGCTGGACGCTGCGCGGCTGGTAGTGCGGCTGAAGTGAGAGGCGGCCAAGCTTGCCGCCGCAGTACTAGACGCTGGATAGAGGTGCAGGCAGTCCTCCTTACACTCCCTACGCCCTCGGCCTCTTCAATCCCACCGCCACCATCCACAGTGCCCCCATCAACACCGAAATCGGAATCAGCAACCACACATGATGCCACTGCCACCTGGTTTCCAGCGTGGCTAGCCAGGGCTTCTGCGGATGGATCCAGGCGGTCAGTTCATGGCCGATGGGATGGGCGCGTACCAGGGCCTGCGCCTCCTGCTTCATCCCGCCGTCCACCTTGGAGGCATCGAAGTACCAGCGGTTGGAAAACCAGCGGCGACCGTTCTGCTCGTAGGAATATACGAGATGTACCATGTTGTAGATCATGTGGCTGCGCCTGCCCGAGCCGCGTTCTTCGGTGATGCCGTTCGCCTCCACCCGCGCAGGCACCGCGATGAGCTGGGAGCGGATGAACTGGCCGTGGATGGCATCCAGCACATGCTGCTCGTGCATCAAGTGGACGCCCAGCGCCAGCAGCCCCACTCCCGCGCCCACCAGCAGATGGCGGAAGAAAAGACGCTGACGCTCTGGGACGGACAGGCTCCGCAACCGGCGCGACGGCAGAAAGGTGCGCACCAGGAAGACAAAACTCACCAGCGCCAGCAGCCCACCACCTCCGATGAGCGAATACGGAAACCACAGGCGTGCGGCACGAAATGAGGCCTCGCTGGGATCGGCAGGATTGACGTAACAATATGCGGGCCCCCGGCGCGCGGCGTCGCCTTCCTCCTCGAAGTCGCGCAGGTCCACGATCCAGTCGGTGGCCTCGTCGTAGTTGGAGGAGGTGTGGGTCTTCCCGGCGAAGTCGTATTGATACGTCATCGTGGGCTGTACGCGGTCGCCGAAGGAGCTGCGCGAGATGTCCACGCTCCACGTCACAATGCGACAGGGCGTCTTCACCCACGCGTCCACCTTTTCATGCTTGGCACGCTGATGGTAGTACCCAGCGCTGACCAGCAGGATGCCTACACCCAGGCCCACGACGCCGAAAATACAGCGCACGAATTTCAGTCGCCAAGGCGCGAGAGACGGGGGCGATGCGGAGGTGTCCGGCTGCATGGTAGTGACCCTCGTGTGGCGGCTGCTCAGAGATCGCACGCCAGTCGGTCGTTGCATGGGGAGTTTTGCGGGCAGCCGTGAAAAAGCTGTCCGCGATGCAGGACGCTTCAGCGGGACGGAAGCGCTGTTTCGTCACCTCGCCTAGAGACCGGACCGAGCAGGCATGAAAAAGCCGGAGTCTTGCGACTCCGGCCTTGGGTGAATCATTGGAGCGTTAAGCGGGCACGCCGGTCAAACCGGGAGCCAGCCCGCCTTCATCCTCGTCTTCGCGCTGCACGGGACGTGGATCGGGAGCTTTGGGAAGGGGGGGCGGGGGCGGGGGCTTGCTCTTGTTTTCGGGCGGATTGATGAGGCGGCCGTGCTCCATGATTTCTTTGATGTGGGCACCGTCGAGGGTTTCATATTCGAGCAACGCGTGGGCGATGGCGTCGAGCTTGTCCTTGTACTTGAGGAGTATCTCCTTGGCCTGGGCGTAAGATTCGTCGATGAGACGTTTCACCTCCTCGTCGATCTTCTTGGCGGTGTCCTGGCTGTAGTTGCTGCTGCCACGGCCCATGAAGGCGGTGCTTTCATTTTCACCGTATTCGATCATGCCGAGCTTCGTGCTCATGCCCCAGGAGCAGACCATGCTGCGGGCGATGCGGGAGGCCATGCGGATGTCGCCGCTGGCGCCGTTGGTGACGTCGCCAAACTGGATTTCCTCGGCCACACGACCACCCATGGCGACAACGAGGTCGTCGATGAGTTCGCTTTTGCGGTCGTTGTGCTTGTCTTCCTCCGGCAACCACATGGTGGAGCCGAGTGAAGGGCCGCGGGGGATGATGGTGACTTTGTGCAGCGGATCGGTGTGCTCAAGAACCTCGATGAGGATGGCGTGACCGGCCTCATGATAAGCGGTGTTTTCCTTTTCCTTCTCGCTGAGGGCCATGCTGCGGCGTTCGCGGCCCCAGCGCACCTTGTCACGGGCTTCTTCCAACTCGGGATTGGTGATGGACTTCATGTTCTTGCGAGCGGCGAGCAGCGCGGCCTCGTTGAGCAAGTTGGCGAGTTCTGCACCGGAGAATCCGGGCGTGCCACGGGCGATCTTGGAAAGGTCGGCGCTATCGGCCAGCTTCACTTTCTTGGCATGTACGCGGAGGATTTCCTCGCGGCCTTTCACGTCGGGCAGATTGACGGTGACCTGACGGTCGAAGCGACCGGGGCGCAGCAAGGCGGGATCGAGCACGTCGGGACGGTTCGTGGCGGCGATGATGATGATGCCTTCCTGAGTGTCGAAGCCATCCATCTCAACGAGCAGCGCATTGAGCGTCTGTTCGCGTTCATCGTGACCACCGCCCATGCCGTGACCGCGATGACGACCGACGGCGTCGATTTCATCAATGAAGATTAGGCAGGGGGCGTTTTTCTTGCCCTGCTCGAACATGTCGCGCACGCGGCTGGCACCGACACCGACGAACATTTCGACGAAGTCCGAACCGCTGATGCTGAAGAACGGCACATCGGCCTCACCAGCGATGGCTTTTGCCAGCAGAGTCTTGCCGGTGCCGGGAGGGCCGGTCATGAGCACGCCCTTGGGGATCTTGCCACCGAGGCGCTGGAACTTCTTCGGATCCTTGAGGAACTCGACGATTTCCTGCACTTCTTCCTTCGCTTCTTCCACACCGGCCACATCCTTGAAGGTGACCTTGTTGCGATCTTGCGCGAGCATCTTGGCCTTGCTCTTGCCAAAGCTCATCGCCCCACGACCGGCGCTGCGGAGCTGCTGGCGCACGAGGAAGTAGAAGAACGCGAGGATGATCAGCAGTGGCAGCAGGAAGCCGAGCAGTGAGGACCACATCTCGTTTTCATAGACCGGGATAAGCACCAAGTTGTGCGCTTTGAGGAGATCCCGCAGCTCCTCTTTTTGGAACTCGATGTTCACGGCGACGGAGAACGGCTTGGAATCGCCCTTACCAGCGCCGAAGGCTGGTGTTTTGCCGGTAGCGTCCTTGACGGGTTCAGAAAGGACCGGTTTGCTCAAATCAGGCGCGGGAACCTCGGGTTCACCCGCTTTGCCAGCCGAGGCCTTGATGGCAGGCGACGGGAAATAATAACCACGGATGGTCTGCTCGGAGGTGGTGTCGAGATTGACGAGTTCGAGTTTTTTGCTGGCGTCAATATTGCCGGCTTCGACCTCGATTTTGAATTCGGCGTAGTTGAAGACTTTGCGGCTGCCGGCCATCCCCTTGTTCATCATGAAGCCCGAGATCAGCAGGGTGATCGCGAGCGCGAAGAGCATGAAACCGCGCCAGTTGAACTGCGGATCTTGATTGCGGCGGTTTGGGCCCTCGGGGCGGTTGTTGAAGGGGTCGTCGGACATGAGCGGGGGTGTTACAGCTTAGTAACGCGAGTCCGAGCATACATGCCGGTAATTTTTTTGCAAAATGCGATTCCAGCGGGCCTAAGCAGCCTTAAACCGGCCTTTACAGCGACAGGGAAGGGGTCATCGACCCAGTGGCACGCGCTTGAATTCCCGCGTCAGACTCGTCAGTGAATCCTCCACGCCCATGCGCTCCAGGCTGCTGGCGCCGACGAAGCCGTCCGCGGTGGTCTTGCTGAGGATGTATTCCGCGTCCTTCGGCGTGTTGATGGGGCCGCCATGGGTGAGGGTGAAGACATTCGGGTTCACGCTCTTCGCGGCATCAATGATGTCCTGCGTCACTTTGACCGTGTGATCCCAGCTTACCACGGCGTTGGTCACGCCGATGCTGCCGCCGACAGTCGTGCCGACATGCGCGATGATCGCGTCCGCGCCGTTTTTGGCCATCTTGATCGCTTCTTCCGGCGTCGCCACATAGACGATGCTGAACAGGTCCATGCGTGTGGCCAGGCCGACCATCTCAAATTCCTTCTCCACGCTCATGCCGGTTTCTTCCAGCACACCACGGAAGTGACCGTCCACGATGGTGTGAGTGGGAAAGTTGTTCACCCCGCTGAAGCCCATCTCCTTGACCTTGCCCAGCCAGTGCCACATGCGGCGGCGGGGGTCGGTGGCATGCACGCCGCAGATGACCGGGATTTCTTTGACCACCGGCAGCACTTCATACTCGCCGATCTCCATGGCGATGGCGTTCGCATCTCCATAAGCCATGAGGCCGCAGGTGCTGCCGTGCCCCATCATGCGGAAGCGACCGCTGTTGTAAATGATGATCAAATCCGCACCGCCCTTCTCGATGAACTTCGCGCTGATGCCCGTGCCCGCGCCCGCCGCGATGATCGGCTCGCCTTTCGCCAGCGTCGCCTTCAGGCGATCAACGACTTCTTGCTTCGTGTAGGGATTTCCGATTCCGGTCCAGGGATTGGGCATGGCGTTAGGTTGGGTTGACGGTGGTTTACGATCGTTGACGGTGGATGACAGTGGTTTGAAACCATCGTCAACAACAGTCAACCATGTAAACAACCGCCAACTTCCCCTCCATGCACGCCAAAGCTGCCATCCAAGAGCTATCCGAAACCCACACGCACGGGCCGGGCACGGAGTTCCGCGTGGTGCGGGCCACGGAGCGGGACGCGCGCTCCTGGCTGCGTGGAGCGCCGGTGTGCGGCACGCTGGGCACGCACCGCATCGCTCACGCGGGCGTCATGACGGCGCGTGCGCCCTACCGCATCGTGCGCATGCACCAGGGCGGTTTGTATTTCCTCGCCTGCCTGGAGGGCGAGGGTCGCGTGCTCGTCGATGGCACCTGGAAAAAATGCGGCGCTGGCATGGCCGTGGCGCTGCCGCCTTTCATGGTGAACGCCTTCCAGGCCGTGCCCGGAAAGATCTGGCGCTGCTGCTGGGTGCGCTACGAACAGCAGCCGCAGCAGACGCCCATCCTCAGCAGCAGTTCGCCGCTCATGGCCCCCTTTGCCGGCACCGCGCTCTACAGCGCCATCGAAGGCCTCATCGAAGAAGCCGGACACGAGGCCAAACCGGCCGCCATGTTCCATTGGGTGGAACTGATCCAGCACTACATCGAGCGTTTCGCTCAACCCTGGCAGGTCGATGACCGCCTGCACCGCATCTGGGAAAAAGTCTCCGCCAACGTCGGCCATGACTGGACGCTCGACGAGCTTGCCCGGCAGGCTAACGTCAGCGCCGAGCACCTGCGCCGCCTCTGTCGCAAGGCGCTTGGCCGCACGCCCATGCACCACGTCACCTGGCTGCGCATGCGCAAGGCCGCCGAACTGCTCTCCACGACAAATCTGAAGGTGGAGACCATCTCCCACGAAGTCGGCTACATGAATCCCTTCGTCTTCAGCAACACCTTCAAAAAGTGGATCGGCTGGCGGCCGAGTGAGCATCGCAGCCGGATGGACGGATGATCAATCATCTCCATCTTCCCGCGAAATCCCCGCATACAGCTCGGGGAAGCGGCGTTCGAGGGACCTGGGGGTGATGTAGCCGATGAGCTGGGCTTCGTTCCAGTCGGCGAGGCCCCAGAATTCGTGGGGGAAGGCCATGATGACGGCGGTGCAGGTGGGCACCTTCGGAATGTTGGCACGGGCGAGGATGTGCTCGGCGAAGTCGTGCAGGCCGGGATTGTGGCCGAAGAGCATGACGTGGTGCCAGCTTTCCTCGAAGCCGCGCATGACTTCGAGGATGCGGTCGGATTCGGCGAGGTAGAGGCGCGATTCGAGCAGCAGCTTATCGACTGGCAGGGCGAAGGTCTCGCGCATGATCTGCGCGGTGCTCAAGGCGCGCAAGGCGGTGCTGGTGACGAGGCGATCTGGTAGCGGGAGCAGGGCCGGGGAGCCGTTGCCACCGAAGTAGGTGCGATGCAGAAACGCCGCGACCGCAGGTGCGGCGCGCTGCCCGCGCTCATTGAGCGGACGATCATGGTCGGCGAGTCCAGGCTGGCCCCAGCTGGATTTCGCGTGACGCACGATGGTGAGGTATTTCATTTCTGCGGAGAGCTCAGGGCGGAGGGCGAAGAGGCCGGTCTAGGCGGCGATTTTTTCGAGCTTGATGGGGTAGGTTTGGAAGGCGTTCCACTGGCAGACGATGAGGTCGCCGTTGTCGAGGACGCAGACATCGTGCCCGTGATCGAAAATGCGCTCGGCCTGCATCAGGGGCGTGAGTTTGCCGTCTTCATACACGGGTGCGGTGCCGCCGGGGGCGCTGACGACTTTGCCTGCGGCATCGAGGATGACGGTGAAGCCGCTGGGGTTTTGCGGGAGCTTGTTGATCTCGGGTGTCTTCGACCAGCAGACGCCGGCGTAGAGTTCCTGACCGGCGATGACGGGCCGGCAGACCATGGCTCCGGGCACGTCGAGGGTTTCGAGGTATTTGCCATCGAGCGTGAAACGACGGAAGCAGTTGTCCACGCGTGAGGTGACGATGACGGTGGCCTTGTCGGCGCCCTGGCGTGTGTCGATGGCGATGCCGTGGGCGTTGTTGAGGCGCTCCTCGGCGGGCACGTCCTTGTTGCCGCCGAAGCGCTGGATGAACTTGCCTTTGGCATCGTAGCGCAGCACAAACTGCGATCCGTAGCCGTCCACGACGTAGATGTCGCCATTCGGAGCGATGGCGGTCTCGGTGGGATTGAAGACCATGTCCGGCTCATACGCGCCGACGCTCATGGGATGGCTGATG
Source organism: Prosthecobacter sp. (assembly GCF_034366625.1). Lineage (NCBI taxonomy): Bacteria > Pseudomonadati > Verrucomicrobiota > Verrucomicrobiia > Verrucomicrobiales > Verrucomicrobiaceae > Prosthecobacter > Prosthecobacter sp. Next base: position 55,263 of record NZ_JAXMIH010000014.1, on the reverse strand, counting down.
GAGAAGATTTCTTTGCCGCCGAGGTCGGTCTTGGTGATGCGGCCCGTTTGGCGGTAGCCCGCGCTGCCGGATTTCCACAGGCCGCTGTCGGTGACGAAGAGGAACTCCTCGCCGTTCTCGTTGGAGAGCGTCAAGCCGTGGCCGCCGGGCCAGACGCTGCCCCAGGAGTCGAGGATGGTGCCGTCGGGCTTGAAGACGAGCATCTGGTTGTCCCAATGATCGCCAATCATGAAGAGACGGCCGTCTTTGACCTGGACCATCTCATGGCAGTTCAGGATCGGGTGATGTCGCCCCTGACCGGCGGGCACCCAGTCTTTGTTCACTTTGTAGCGATGCGCGCCGTGGCCGATGACGGTGTCTTTTTTCGGATCAGGCGCGGCGCGCAGCGTTTCGGTGAACGTGGCGGCGGCTGCGGTGGCGAGGCCGGAGAGGAAATGGCGGCGTGTTTTCATGTGAGTCGGAAAATATCGTCACAAGCACGGCCCGGCGCACGCTCAATTCCGCTTCATCATGGTGGCGATGCGATGGACGGTCTGTGTGAGTTCGCCGGCTTCGTAGGGCTTTGGCAGCACGCCGACGAAACCGCGCTCGAGGAAAACCATCTGTACCTCCTGCGTGACGCTGCCGCTGGTGCAGACGATGCGGGCGTCGGGGTCGAGGTGGAGGATTTCTGCGGCGGTCTCGGTGCCGTTCATGCCGCCGCGCAGCGTGAGATCCATGAGGACGACATCAGGCGGTGTGCCGGTGCGGAAGAGGCTCTGGTAAATTTTGACGGCGTCCTGGCCGTTGTCGCACTGCACGACCTCGTAACCGCAACGCGTGAGGATCATGTGGGCGACTTTGCGCAGGTCATCCTCGTCATCGACGATGAGCACCTTGCCTTTGCCATGCTTGAGCGGAACGGGCGCGGCATCGGCCGGGATGAGCTGCCTCGTGGTGCCCGAACCTGAGGCGGCAGGCAGGGTCACGCTGAATTCAGTGCCGACGTTCGGTGTGGAGGTCACGCGGATCTCGCCGCCCATCTCGTCGATGAAGCGCTTGCAGGTGGTGAGGCCGATGCCGTTGCCGTCCGCCTTCGTGGTGAATGACTCACGGAACAGGCGCTGCAGGTTTTCTTTCGCGATGCCGCAGCCGCGGTCACGAACGATGATGTGTACATGCGGGCCGGGTTTGAGGGAGCCATCTCCGAGGGCACCCACCATGTAGTTGTGCGCCTCGACATCCATGTAACCGCCATGCGGCATGGCCTGGATGCCGTTCATGACGAGATTTTGCAGCACCTGGCTGAGCTTGACCGGATCGGCGAGGGCAAGGCGCAGGTTGTCGTCATTGCGCACACAGACTTGCACGTTTGAACCGGCACCGGCGAATTCCACGGTGTCGTGCATCAGGGCGGCGATGTCGGTGGCCTCGTGTTTGCGTGGTGTGGCTTTGGAGGCATTGACGACCTGCGAGGTGAACTGCCTTGCACGCTTGAGGCCGGTGAACACGAGCTGCAACTCCTGGGCGAGCGCGGGCTGATCCTGCAACTGTTGCAGCAGAGCGGACAAACGCACCGTGACAGGGCCGAGGAGGTTGTTCACGTCATGCGCGATGCCTTGGGCAAGAGCGGCGAGGTTTTCTTTGCGCAATTGAACCGATTGAGCATCCAGATCGTCCGCCGCAGGCCGTGCTTCGGTCTTGGCGGGCGCGGCGGAGTGCGAAGGGCTGATGAGGATGGTGAAGTTCAGCAGCTTGCGCAGGCTGTTGAAGACCGCGCGTACACGCCAGGTGCAGCGCACGGGAGCTTGGGTGCGCAGGCTTTGCAGATGGCACTCGCACTCGTGACAGCCACCGTTCTCCACGGCAAGCCGCAGGCCTTGCAGCAGCGTTGTGGCGTCATCGTCACCTGCGACGAGGTCATTGAGTCCCAGGCCACGGAGTCCGGTCTCGGGGTCTGCCCCGGCCAGCATGGCGGCGGCGGCATTGCTGAAGATCACCTTGGGACCGCACTTGGGGTCACTGGCCTCGCTTTCCACGATGACCACGCCATCTGCCACCTGATCCAGCGCTACACGCAGGTAATAGTTTGCCACCTTCAGATGCTCCAGCCCCTGCTCCAGTTCACTGAGTGAGGCTGGAGTTGCGGAGGTGGTGGAGGGGGAGGAGGTCATGAATTATCCGCGTGCTTCCGACTCATTTAGCAATTCGAGATAATTAAGACAACTTTAATTTTTGATATTTTGAGTTTTTCTGACTCCCACTTTTGCGAGCGGGTCTTCGGCGTGGCTTCATTTGTCTTTGTGGCACTGTGAAAAACCCCTTGCCGAACGAGACATCTCCTTTACCATCGCCGCCCCTATGTCCAAAAATGCCGGTATCGCCAAGACGAGGAAAGCTTATTCCAAGCGGTTCAAAATAACTGCCACGGGTAAGGTGCTGCGCCGTAAACAAGGCAAGCGCCACATCCTGCAGAACAAGAGCCGCAAGCGTAAGCGCAACCTCGGAAAAGTCGCCCTCGTGGCACAAGTGGATGTCAAAGCAGTCAAAGCGAACATGCCGTTCTCTCACCGCTAAGACGACCACACGGTCCTGCAATCAGGACCACGATGAATTTGCCTGATCCCGCTCCGTGGGATCTTCGAACAGGTGAGGCAGACCATCGCTACCCCAACAACAGCCTGATCAAAGACAACGACACATGCCTAGAGCCACCAACTCCCCCGCCAGCAGGAAGCGCCGCAAGCGCGTGCTGGCAAAAGCCAAAGGATTTCGCGGATTCCGATCCACGCATTTCCGTTATGCGAAGGACGCCGTCCGCAAAGCCGAAACCTACGCCACTCGCGACCGCAAGACCAAGAAGCGCAACTTCCGCAATTTGTGGGTGCAGCGCATCAACGCCGCAGTCCGCCCTTTCGGTTTGAGCTATTCCCGCTTTACCGAAGGCCTCAAGTTTGCCGGCATTGATCTCGACCGCAAAGTCCTCGCCGACCTCGCTGTCAAAGACATCGCCGCCATTGAGGCTCTCGTTCAGCAGGCCAAGGCCGCGCTGGAAAAGAAAGCCGCCGAAGCTCCCAAAGCAGCAGCGTAACGCCGCAGGTTCATTCAAACCTTTCACCACAGCCGGGACGCAATACGTCCCGGCTGTTTTGTTTGAGGCTGATGCTGTCTCTCACCCCCCTCCCACGCAGCTTGGTTGTCAGAGGTGCTGAAAAAGTGCGTGTTTTCAGCGACCTTTGATCATTCGCGTGTCGGCATTGTCACAGAAAGCCGCGCTCCTCAGGGACACATCCGCCGTTTTTTCTTCGATCCCATGCCAGAACTTTACTCTCGTCGCAGCATTCTACGCAAATTCACCGCTTTGGCCGCCTGTGGTGCCCCCAGCGCGGCCATGGCTTCGGATAACAAACGGCTGTTGATCGAACGTGTCGAAATCACCGTCCCCGGATTGCCCCCTGCGATGGATGGCTTTCGCATCGCCCAGCTCAGCGACCTGCATCTCGAGCCGTTCACCACGGTGGATGACATCCTGCAGAGCGTGCATGCCTGCAATTCTCTGAAGCCCGACATGGTGGCCCTGACGGGGGACTTCGTGACCAACAACACCCGTGCGGCTCCGGTGGTGGCGGAATTGCTCGCGCAACTGGAGGCTCCATACGGTGTGTATGCCAGCCTGGGCAATCATGATTTCTGGAGCGGAGCACCGGAGGTCGTCAAAGCGCTCAACGAGCATAAAATCCCCGTGCTGCGCAATGAGACCCGCCGCATCCGTACTGACCACGGCACGCTATGGCTCGGCGGCCTGGATTCCGTGTATGTGAACAAGCCGGACGTGCGCAAAACCCTGCAGGACTGGAAGCAGACACAACCGCTCGTGCTGATGATGCATGAGCCGGACGCCGCTGATGTCATCGCGGCAGCGGGCGTGAAGGCGCTGCAGATTTCCGGCCATACTCATGGCGGTCAGCTCGTCTTCCGCGGCAAGGCACCGATGACTCTCCGCCGCGCCCGTCATGGAAAAAAATACCTCGCCGGCCAGTATCAGGTGGGATCGTTGCAACTGTACGTGAATCGCGGGATCGGCTGCGTGGGGGTTCCTATGCGCATTGGCTGCCCGCCGGAAGTGACGGAGCTGACCTTGCGCAGCCCGGAACTCGCACGAGCGTGATCCGCTGCGAACAGGAGGTTCCAATGGTTGCACGCGGGCTTTCCCGCAGCTAAGGGGCCGGTTCCATGCTTTCCGCCCTCGACTCCCTTAAAACCGAAGCCCTCGCCGCGCTCGACGCTGCTCAGGATGAATCCGCGCTCGAAACCGTGCGCGTGAATTTCCTCGGCAAAAAAGGCAGCGTCACTGCTCTCAGCCAGGGCATGAAGGACGTACCCGCCGATCAAAAGAAAGAAGTCGGTGCCAAGCTCAATGATGTGCGCACCGCCGTCACCGAGGGCATCGAGTCGAAGAAACTCGCGCTCCAAGCGGCCAAAGACGCCAAAGCCGTCGAAGGCATCGACATCACGCTTCCAGGCCGTCCAGGTGCTGGCGTTGGTGCGTTGCATCCGCTCACACAGATTCGCGATCTCGCCATCCGTACGCTGCGCCGCATGGGTTTCGCGCTTGCCGAGGGACCCGAGATTGAAACCGAATGGCATTGCTTCGACGCGCTAAACACACCCGCCGATCACCCCGCTCGCAACGAGAAGGACACCTTCTACCTTCCCGACGGCCGCCTGCTGCGTACGCACACTTCCAGCGTGCAGATTCGCACCATGGAAGCCGCGAAGTCGCTCCCCATCCGCATCATCGCCCCCGGCGCTGCGTATCGTCGCGATGAGATCGACGCCACGCATCTCAGCGTCTTCAATCAACTTGAAGGCCTCTACGTCAATCAAGACGTCAGCCTCGGCGACCTCAAAGGCACGCTCGAATACTTCTTCCGCGAGATCTTCGGCCCCGGCACCGCAGTGCGCTTCCGCCCGCACTTCTTCCCCTTCACAGAGCCGAGCTTTGAGATCGACGTGAAGCTCGAAGCGAAGGGCAAGGAGGCCCGCTGGATCGAAATCGCCGGCTGCGGCATGGTCGATCCCGCCGTCTTCACCGCCATCAACAAAGCGCGTGGCGACACCCTCTTCGATCCCGACACCACCACCGGCTTCGCGTTCGGTCTCGGCCTCGACCGCCTCGCCATGATCATGCACGGCATCACCGACATCCGTCACCTCATCGACAACGACGTCCGCTTCCTCCAGCAGTTCGCCGCGTGAGCCTCCTTGACCACTCTTGACCCTTTGACCGCGTAATTGTCATGCAAACCTCCCTCTCCTGGCTCAGCACCCATCTCGACCTGAGTTCCTACGCCACCGCCCAGCTCTCCGATCTCCTCACCTTCGCCGGTGTCGAAGTCGAAGGCATCGAAGAACGCGGCGTCACCACCGACAAAGTCGTCGTGGCGCAGATTCAGTCCTTCGAGCAGCACCCCAACGCCGACAAACTCAGCGTCTGCCAGGTCGATGACGGTAGCGGCACCACACGCCAGATCGTTTGCGGCGCGAAAAACTTCAAAGCAGGCGACAAAGTGCCGCTCGCGTTGCCCGGAGCCGTTTTGCCCGGCGGATTCGCCATCAAGGAAGGCAAACTGCGTGGTGTCGATTCGATGGGCATGATGTGTAGCGGCAAGGAACTCGGCCTTGGCGAAGATCACGCCGGTTTGCTCATCATGGCCGCTGATTCACCCATCGGCACGCCCTTCAATCAGCTCAATCCCGCCGACGTGCTCTTCGATCTCGAGATCACGCCGAATCGCCCCGACCTCCTCAGCCACCTCGGCCTCGCCCGCGAACTCAGTGCCCTGACCGGCATCCCGCTCAAAGGCCAACGCGAATACACGAAGACATCGACCAAAGCTGCGGACTCGGAGATTAAACTCGAAGCGAAAGACGCCTGCCCGCTTTACACCGCCCGCATCATCAAAGGCGTCAAAGTCGGCCCCAGCCCGGAGTGGTTGCGTCGTCGTCTCGAAAGCATCGGCCTGCGCCCTATCAACAACATCGTGGACATCACGAACTACGTTATGATGGAGATGGGTCAGTCGCTGCATAGCTTCGATCTCGACAAGCTCAACGGCGGTATCGTTGTGCGCATGGCCGCCGAGGGTGAAAAATTCCTCGCGCTCGACGGTCAAACCTACGCGCTGCAAACCGACGACCTCGTCATCGCCGACAGCCATCGCCCCGTCGCCATCGCGGGCGTCATGGGTGGTGAAGAAACCGGCGTCACAGAAACCACGGTCAATGTGCTGCTCGAAAGCGCCTACTTCGCCCCCAGCGGCATCCGTCGCACCTCACGCCGCCTCGGCCTCAGCAGCGACAGCAGCTACCGCTTCGAGCGCGGCATTGATCCACAGCAGGTGCAGGGCGGTTCCGAGTTCGCGACCAAATTGATCCTCTCCATCGCCGGTGGTACCGCCGAAGACGTTGTTCTCGTTGCTGGTGAAGCGCCCGCGCTCGTCAGCGAAGTCACGCTTGATGAAAATCGCGCGCGCAAGCTCCTCGGCACGCCCGACATTACGGGCGACGAAATCCACGCCATCCTCGAAAAGCTCGGCCTCACCAAAAAGTCTGCCAACAAGCACGAGAGCCACTGGCTCATCCCCAGCTACCGTCTCGACCTCCAGCGCCCCGTCGATCTCATCGAAGAACTCGCTCGCGTCATCGGTCTTGAGCGCGTGCCATCACGCCAAGTCGCCGTCGCATCGCCCGTCGAGGCCGCCGACCGCACTTATGACTTCGGCATGAATCTGCGTCAGTCCCTGGCCAGTCGTGGCTTCTTTGAAGCACAAACCCTGCGCCTCATCGCCACCGCGCAACTCGCTGACAGCCTCGGCGCTGCCGATGCCGCCAGTGTGGCCGTCGCCGTGAAAAATCCGCTCAGCGAAGACCACACCACGCTGCGTCCCAGCATCGTTCCCGGCCTCATCGCCACCGCCGCGCTCAACATCCGTCAAGGATTGCATCGCCTCCGCTTCTTCGAACTCGGCCGCGTCTTCCTGAAGCTCCCCAACGGCTCCAGCCGCGAAGAAGAACGCCTTTCCATCCTCCTCAGCGGCCCCGTGTCGCCTTCGAGCTGGCATGGCCGCGAACCGCAGGCCGCTGACATTCACGAACTCGTCGGCCAGATCCAAAACCTCACGCGCACGCCCATCGAAGTGCGTCCCGCGAAGGAAAACGCCGCCAACTTCCTTCTCACCAGCGAACTCCGCGCGGGCAACCGCGTCCTCGGCTGGATCGCCCAGCTTCATCCCTCCCGCGCCCGCGACATCGACGCCCGCCATCCCGTTTACGTTGCTGAGCTCCTCCTCAGCGCCCTGCGCCAAGGCAGCACCGGCCCCACCAAGTTCGAAGAACTTCCAAGATTCCCCGGCATGACCCGCGATGTCGCCATGGAAGTCCCCGCCGACCTCCCCCACGCCAAAGTCGCCGCCTTCTTCGCCGCCCAGAAGCACCCGCTCTTCATCGGTGCCGAAGTCTTCGACATCTTCACCGACCCCACCGGCCAAAAGATCCCCAGTGACCGCAAATCCATAGCCTGGACCCTCACCTACCGCGCCTCTGACAAAACCCTCGAAACCGCCGAAGTCGATGCCGCCCACACGGCCATCCTCACGGCGCTGGAGAAGACCCTGCCTGCCAAGGTTCGGGGGTAATTTCTCCAAGTCCGGCCACTCTTCCTCTCCGCCCCTCTGCGGCAAAATCGCGCGACTCACCACCACCAATTCACCGCAGAGAGGCCAAGGGGCAAAGACCGCAGAAAGACCCGCGCTGTCATCGAATATGCCTGGAAAGACGCCGCCAACTACCGCGCCCGCCTCTTAATCACAGCCGACACCCCCGAGGCCCTCTACCGCAACCTCACCGCCCCCCGTGGGCTTCGTAGCTTTAGCGAAGAATGCCCCGTCCTGAATCTCCCCGAGCAGAACGAAAAAGAACAAGCCCTTCAGGTCGAAGCCGCCCTCCGCTGGCTGAAACTCCACCCCGGTTGGTTCCTCATCATCGACAACGTGGACACCGACGAAGCCGCCGAGGAAACCAAGGCACCTCAGTTTTACAATGGCTGTTTTGATTTCGCTTTTCCCCAAAACCTCATCTCTTGGTCCAGGGAGCGAGTGAAGAACTGTGGTAACCCGGCCTCGGTCGGGCAGTCGTAGCGTCCATGATAGCGATCACCGCCAACCATCTCAGGATTAACTTCTCCTGCCACAACCTGCTGAAAGATCAACTGCCCGACCAACAGACCAGGGTAAAGAGCTATCGGACTGTCGCTGAGATTGGCGAGTTCGAGCGTGAGACAGCCTTTGAATCCTGGCTGGACTACGGACGCAGTGGCCACTACCAGCCCAAGCCTCCCCCATGAGGAACGGCTGGCCACCTGGCAGAAGAGGCTTGGAGGGATCGACAAATACTCGAGTGTCACAGCGAGTATCAGTTGATTGGGATGAAGGATGAACGCTGAATGATACTTGAGGCGGACACGGTCGTAGAGCCTGCGCTCGACTTGCTGGATTTGGGCCTCGTCGGTCACATCATGCGAAGCAACAAAGGTACGACGAGGAACGATGATCGAAGATCCCAGCCGAACGTCAATGGAGCCAGGACCGATTTGATCCTCTGAGAGAAGCGGTGTCACGATCAATTTGTGATCGTAGTTATCGGTCTCAATGGCTTCGATCAATTTATGTTTGTTTAGAACGCTCACGATTCTCAGCCTCCCATTTTTTGAATTCGCCCTGAATATACGACACCTCGAAAGCTTTAGCAGTGAGGCGATCAAGCTTTTGGATCGTCCGATGCATGTCCCTGGCGCTTGTTTCAGTCTTCCGTTCAGACAAAAGACGCATCCGGTGAAGGGCCGATGCATTGAGAATCGCGCTGAAACTGGCACGTTCGCCGAGCAGAGTCCCATTGGGGATAATGTTGGGCACAATGTCGGCGAGGAGTCGTCGAATCAGTTCGACTACATGATTTCCGTTGCATGGCTGAAATTCGGCAAGATCGCGCAGCGGCGCCAGCATTTCAGCAGCCGTGCGTTTCAATACGGCGTGCAACGCCTGTTTGAGTGCGGGCAGTTGCTTCTCCATCGCGCTACGCAAAGCGGATGCGTCTTGCTCAGACTCTGGCTTCACTATCACGGTGTCAGAGTCATGCGCTTCATCGGTATGAGAAAGCAACTCGGGGATGGACGTGAACAACGGCTCCGTGCGGTTTGCCATCCCTGCGCGAAATGTCGGTAAATCGATGAACCCTCGCACGCAGGCCAGTCGGAACGCAAAGCTTGGGTAGGCCTTAATATTCGCGTCTTTGGGTATGAGGCGAACCACCCAGGATCCCATGCTACTCCCCCAGCCGATCTCATGGAGGGAAAGCAGGAAAGCAGGGCCTGCGATCAGGGCACCAACTTGGTCGCAAAAAAGTTCCGTTGCTAAACTGCGAACAATCTGACCGAGGCGCGGCACAGAGCGTGCGGCGGCATGCTTATTGGTCTTCTCCATCTCTTCTCGAATGGCGACGAGAGTCGGGAAACATTCGTTTTCAACAATACGGGCCAACCGATTGGTGTCGCTCCAGTCCAGAGCATGACCGAACTCATGACCCAGGTTGGCGTAGAGAGGAAGATTTTCATCTTCGACAGAGGCTATTTGGAGGCAGTAGAGCTGTCGCCCATCCAACAGGCGTTCGATCTCTTCGGGCGGAAGCACGCGGCGCAGGAGTGTTTTAAGACGATAGGCAAACGACTCCATCCAGTAGTTGTGGTCCGAGCACACCGAATAAAATATCTCTACGTCAGGGGAAGATGCGAAGATTAGCTTACAAAAGCGGTCACAATAGCTGACTAGCGGCCACGATATGTGGGCACTACTGGACCGCTCAAGCAGTTCCACCATCTGTTGCATAGACAGCAACACATTGAGCAAAGCCTCTGGACTCATGGGCGACCAGAATTTCGGGTCAGCCAAGCTGTCGAGCGTATCCAACAGCATTTTTCGTGCTGTGCCTGACGATGGGGTGGGAAACGCCGATGTGTCTATTTGCAAGATGGACGTCCTGGTCTTTTCGATCAGCGCGAGTGATTTGGAAAGAATCAAATTGTCGGTGATCGTAGCCATGGCATTTCGACGTGCCTTTGAATTCACATCATCAATGCGGACTCCGTTTCTGTGAGGAGTTTGCGCAGCAAATCTCTGAGAATGGCAAATTCCGTCTTCGGCGGCGGCGCGGTCGGCATCAACTCAATCTTGGCGAGGTATTCGCGGGGGGCGGCAATCAAGCGCTCAATCTTGTCCTTCCGAGTAAGGCTCTTGCGAGGCCAAGACTTGAAAGTTTCCATCTCTTCGAGCGACTTCACCAAATCCACATTTAGAGTATACCCCGTATGTGAGGGGCGAGACGGGAAAAAGGCGTCTGCCGGATGTTCATCTGATGTGGTGGGGGGCTGCAATTGGCGGCTGAGAAAGTCGCTCAAATCATCAATGCGTGAACGATCTAGCGGATAAAGATCCTTGGCACCAGCAGCCGTTTCGACGCGCGCTAGAGCGTGCTCCATGGATTTGAGATTGGTCCACAGGTCGGCGTAATCCCCTGTGGTGGCGATTGCTTGAGGAATCATTCTGTCAATTCAACAGATTCGGGCCGTTCCTGCAACCCTGAATTCCTTTTTCCCAAAGTCCTGCCAAGATCGCCTGGGAAAGGAACCCAGGTCCAAACCAACTGGGAGGCCTGACAAGCAAGCTGGATACATGTTTGCTTCAATTCACCCCGCGTATGGCGAATGACCCCAGCCACCAACGGGACGAGTTCGTATTTTTCTTCGCCTTCCTGGGGGACGACGATGGAGCGGTTGGTGAGGAGCTTGAGGGCGCGGCGGGTGGTGGGTTCATCGACGCCGCTGATCTCGGCGATGGCGGTGACGGGGATGCAGCCGCTCGGCGAAGGTCCGGACGCGCAGGCGTTCCGTGTCGCTGGTCTGGTGGTAGCTGATGAAGAAATCGGGAATCACGGAGTAGTCTGGATTGGAATCACCAGTCTGCATCCATGAAAAATGCGGGCCGAAGCGGCCAGCAATTCGTGGTGAGGTGATGCAGAGGCAAAGAGGCGCACGAATGCTCCAAATCCCAGGAAATTGCGGCCTGACATGCCATCGAGGCTGTCAAAATACGCTCTTGTATAAATACAAGCATGTATAAGCGGTCATGCCCTGCTATCCGTGGCATCTTCATCAACCCCACCGGAACCAAGATGCTGCTGGCTGTGGTGAGGAGTAGTCAGGCCAATTCGCTGATCACCTTTGCCACGCGGTCCATTTCCGCTTCCGTGTTGTAAAAATGCGGGCTGAAGCGGAGGAGCGGTTGGTCGGCGCGGTTGTGGCGCAGGGAGGGGGTGATGCCTTGCTCGGTGAGGTGCTTGGAGATGTCTTCCAGCGAGCGTGTGGCGTGCTGAACGGTCGTGATGGCCGAGGCGTGGATGCTTTGGGGATCGGGGCCGAGGAAGGTGAAGCCTTGCGGCTGCAAACCGGTGTACAGGCGGGCTTTGAGCTTCAGAAGCTGGGCGCTGATGGCTGGGAGGCCGATTTCTTGGATCAGGTCGATGCCGGCCTTCATGCCGAGGATGCCGGAGATGTTCAAGGCACCGGGCTCATAGCGGCGTCCGCCGCGCTCGAAGGCGATTTCTTCCTGCGCGATGAAGTTCGGGCTGCGTACATTCCACGAACCGAGCAGGCTGGGGCGGAGCATGTCCTGCAATTCCTCGCGCACATAAAAGATACCCGCGCTCATCGGCCCGAGCATCCATTTGTGCGAGTCGGCGGAGAGGAAATCGACGTGATCGACGCGTGTCTCGAACGCGCCGACGGTTTGAATGGCATCGAGGCAGAACAGCACGCCGCGCTCACGCAGCATGCGACCAATGCGGTCGATCTCGATGCGGTAGCCGCTCTGGAAGTGACAGGAGGCGAGCGCGACGAGCTTGGTTTTCGGTGTGAGCGCCGCTTCGACGAGTTCGGGCGTGATTTCGCCGAGAGAGGCCGGTTGGAGTCGTTTCAAGACGACGCCATGACGTTCCAGATCGCTCCAGGGATACACATTCGCGGGATAATCATCGAGATAGCTGACGACTTCATCGCCAACCTGCCAGGGGAGGCCGTTGGCGACCAAACTGAGGCCGACGGAGGTGGGACCAATGAGCGCGATCTCGCTGGCCTTGGCACCGATCAATTCGGCAGCAACAACGCGCGTTTCATTCACCGCTCGCCAAGCCTCGGGATACTCCTGCATGCGCAGGCTGCATTGTTCGAGGTAGTCCTGCATCGTGCGTGCCACACGGCGCGGCAGGATGGTGACACCGGCGTGGGCAAGGAACAGGCTGTCCTTGATCACCGGAAACTCCTGCTGACGCAGGGATTCATCGGACAGGAGGGCGTCGAGGGTGAGCATGGCTGCAAATGACGAATGACGAATGCCGAATGGTCAGAGGTCAGGGAAATTCGTCATTCCGTCATTCGGAATTCGTCATTCAGGGAGCCTAAGCGACCTTGAGGGTCTTCGCGCCTTCGTCGATGAGGTGCCAGAAGCTCTTGGATTTGCTCAACTCCTCGTCTTCGCCGCCACCGGGCAGGTTGCTGCGGAAAAGAAAATCCTTGAGCGTGTTTTTGTGCAGCACGCGATGCACCCGCACATTGCCTTCGGCGATGCTGAAATAGATGCGGTGATCACCCGCACGGCAGCGGTAGAATTTTTTGCCACCGCGCTCCAGCAGGCCGTAACGCTTGCCGAGGATCGCATCGTCGATGTCGGCGGGCTGGATGTTCAGCGCCTCAAGCAGGTGAAACTGGACCTGGGTGGGGAGCTGGGAAAGCTCGGCGGCGCTGATGTCATTGAAAACGATCTGGATCACAGTGCAAACGGGTGTGTGGTTCCTTAGAATCTTTTGATCATGTGCTTCTTGCGGATGTTGTCCATCCACTTGTCGATGTTGGCCTTGGATTTCTCCTGATTGATCATTTTTTCGATCTCCGGGCGCTTGGCTTCCAGCGTCGGGGCCGTGCCGAGCTTCTTCGCATCGCATGCGACGATGATGAACGAGGTCTCCTGGTCGATGATCGGGCTGATGCCGCCGGTCTTGAGTTCCATCGCAGCGTTGGCGATGGCAGGCATCATGTCGGTCTTGGCCATCCAGTCCCACGAGCCGCCGTTTTCCGCGCGGCTGTCCTGCGAGTAGGTCTTGGCCGTGGCGGCAAAATCACCGCCATTGAGAACCTTCGAGCGCAGCTCCTGGGCGAGCTTCTTCTGCTTTTCAGGGGAGGAACCGGCCTCACCGCTGAATTTGGAGATGGTGATGGTGGAGATTTTGATCTGGTCACCCTCGCGCCACTTGTCCACGTTCTTGTTGTAGTATTCCTCGACTTCGCGGGGTGTGGCGGGCGGGTGCTCGCCGGAGTTGCGCGCGCGCATGACGTTCATGATGACCATCTTCTCACGCAACTCGCGGAATTTTTTCACGGACATGCCGGTCTTGGCCAGCTCGTCCACAAAGGCGTCGCGATTGCCTTTGAAACTCTCGCGGATGATGCTGTTGATGTCGTCATCGACGTACTGCGGCTTGATGACACCGCCCATCTTCCTGAACTCGGCGAGGAGGATCTCACGGTCGATGAGTGTTTCGATGGCTGACTCGCGCAGGATGGCCAGCTCCTTGTTGATGCGTGCCGGATCATTTTGGAACTGATACATGATGATCTGCTCCTGGGCCTTGATCGTGTCGCGAACCTCGGAGGCGGCGATGGGGGTGCCATCGACGACGGCGACAATGCGGTTGGAGTAGGTCTGGGCCGTGGCGCTGGAGAGAGCGGCGGCAGCCAGAAACAAAGGCAGGCAGGTGCGCAGGGAAATCATGACGTAATGGGCTGCTATCGTAGGGCGTGGGGGCGGCGTGGCAAGGCGAAGTTCGCCCGCGTCGAGACTGGCATCACCTGGCATAACTGCTTGCCCTGCCGGAGGAGCGGAAGGCGGGCGGCGAGCGGCGAGCGGCTTGAAATAGGACTTGTCGTTTTTCGGACGTTTTGTCATCATCACGATTCCGTCTGTTTCCGACAGGCTACCAACCCACCGGAGGATGATCCCATGAAAGCATGCCGCTTGCGCCTACCGCTGACACTCCACCCCCGCTGCAGCCTCGTGCTGATGGGGATGCTTGCCACCCTCGCTTGGTTGCGCGTCTTACCCGCACAGACGCCCGCCTCACCTGCTGCGGCACCCGCGCCCGCTGCCGCCCCGGCCCCGGCTCCTGCGAAAAAAGAGGCGAGGATTGAGCCCTTCGTGCCCGCGCCGGAGGTTGCAGTCACGGACATGGAGTACGCCACAAGTGTCGCCCTGGCGCAGGGCGTGGCCAAATTGAAGCAACTGTCCGCCGCCGACCCGCAGGGGTGGATCATCCCGCCGATCCAGCGTGTGCGCATCACCGGTTACAAGGACGTGCCGCGCAAATTCCGCCGCATTGAGGTGGACCGCCCCATCTATGAGTACACCGACCTCGTGGTGATGGTCCCCAATTCCTCCCCTGGCGAGCCGCCTCTCCGCCAGGTGCGCAAGGTGCCCACCCGACAGATCGACACGAAAAAAGAAATCATCATTCGCTGGGATCCGAACGGCCCGGAGGAAATGATCGACAAGCAGCCCATCTATGAGCACGTCGGTGACACGTCGTGGCAGTTCAACCTCATCGGCGACTCAGCGATGGCGCTCACCGCGCTGCGCAATGCCGGCCTGCCGGAGAATGACCTCGTCATCTACAAGATGTCGGAGAACCTGCTCAACTACCTCGACACTTACGGCCCGCCCGACCACACCTGGAACGTCGCCCAGCTTGCCATCGCCCTTGCTCACACGCCGGGTGAGGTGGCGCAGGAATGGACACTCAAGCTCGCCTCGCGGCTCCTCGACGGCCAGATTTCCGACGGCCCTGCGCGTGGATTGTGGGGTCCGATGTGCATCCACCCGCGCATCCTCGCCGTCGTCATCCGAGATTACCTCGCCGGCGAGGCGGAGGTGGAAAAGCTCAAGCAAAAGCTCAAGGAGCGCCCAACGAAGACGAATGAGGTTCTGCTCAGTGTCGCCGAGGGCGGACGCAATCGGCTCAAAACCTACGCCGAGTCGTGGAGCCGCAGCGCGCTGCGCTTTGCCACCGTGGAATGGCCTCTCGTGTGGGAGGATCTTTTGTCCGAAAAGGTCCAGTTCGGCGGCGCGACGGAGTTCTTCTACAATCAACGCGCCGCTGACATGGAGAGCACTTGGGTGGCGCTTTTCGCGCTCTCCGAGTGCGCGGCGGCGAAGCGCCTGCCAAAAGAATCCCTCCGTTCCGAGATCCCTCCCGCCTACAGCGCCTTCACCAAGATCGGCGACAAGGCCAAGCCGCAGGCCGATGTCAAATCCATGCTCAACGCCACCACCGTGCCGCCGGAAAACGCCATCGCCGTGCTCGCCCGCGCCGCCAACGCGCTCACCACGCTCCTCGGCGATGGCTCCGCCTTTCACGAGTGCAATATCCACCAGCCCGTGCATGACTTCGACACCTTCGACAAATACCTCTCCGTCCCTGTCCTTGAGGACAGCTTCATGCCGCTGCCCTCGCCCGTCACTCCGCTCAGCGCCGTTCAGGGAGTCGCCGCGCTCGACAGCATCGGACGCGTGGTCGGTATCGACAAGATGGCCAAATTTCTGCCGAAGTATGAAACCGCCGCCAAAGGCCGCGTGATGCTTCTCGCCGAGCATCAGCCGACTCTTTGGAGGCGGCAAAACCAGAAGCCCAATGCTGCTGTTGCCAAACCGGAGATCTTTGACCTCCTCCTCGCCTCCTCGCGCCCGCTCTCGTTGCCCGCGCCCCTCAGCGCGGGCGGGGAGAACACCGCGGATCTCTTCGCACGCATGCTCATCCTCGCCGCCGATCCTGACGGCACTTGGGGAGCGCGCTTCAAGCGCGTCTATCGCCCCAGCAGCATGCGGGAGCGCTGGACTGCCATGTCCGAGATGCCCGGCCGTCAGTGGCGGGACTGGCGCGTGAACCAGCCCGTCGATATCAACAAGGCCCACGTCGCCTACTGGAACCACGCTGGCAGCGAGTACACCGTCAGCCCCGGCACACCCTTCGCCACCGCGATTGCAGTGAACTACCTCGCCTCCCGTCTCAAAGACCCCGGCGCGATGGTTTCCAAGCTGATCGACGATCCCAAACTCGCCGATCAGCGCAAAGGCATCGAGGCCATCCTGCTCCCGCCGCCGAAGCCCAAAGCACCGCCTCCTCCGCCCAAACCCATCGCCCAAGTCACCCCGAAGCCAGCGGAGCCAAAAAAAGCCGAGGTCGTCGTCCCCAAGCTTGAGGACAAACCCAAGGACGCCACTCCAAAGAAGGACGAATCATTCTGATCCTTGGTCCTCTGAAGACAGAGCGGCGACAGAGTTAGCAAAGTATCACACTCCGTGATTGCCAGCACGGCTTCCCCGCGTTTAGCCTGCCCTTTCACCACCGACCCATGAGCAAGAAAGCCGCCGCCAAATCCTCCTCGAAGAAAGCTGCCAAGCCTGGTAGCAAAAACCAATCTCTCCTCACCGAGAACCGCGTGTTCAAACCGAGCGCCGAATTCGTCAAAAAGGCCCGCATCAAAAGCATGGCGCAGTACAAGACGATGCATGCCGAGTCGTTGAAGCATCCTGACAAATTCTTTGGTCGTGAAGCGAAGGAACTGCTCTGGAACAAGCCCTTCACGAAGGTGCTCGATTGGAAGTGTCCGAGCGCGAAGTGGTTCACCGGCGGCAAGCTCAATGTCAGTGAAAACTGCCTCGACCGCCATCTTGATGGCCCGCGCAAGACCAAGGCCGCGCTCATCTGGGAAGGCGAACCCGGCGAGAAGCGTGTGTACACCTACCAGCAGCTTCATCGCGAAGTCTGCCGCTTTGCCAACGTGCTCAAGCGCCACAAAGTCAAAAAGGGCGACCGCGTCATCATCTACATGCCGATGATTCCCGAGGCCGCCATCGCCATGCTGGCCTGCGCACGCATCGGTGCCGTTCACAGTGTCATCTTCGGTGGCTTCAGTGCCGAGTCGATCAAGGATCGCGTGCTTGATTGCGGCGCGTCCATCATCATCACCGCCGATGGCGGCTACCGCCGTGGCGCCGTGGTGCCGTTGAAGAAGAATGTCGATGACGCCCTCAAGGGCAACGACACTCCGGTGAAGACCGTGATCGTGTTCAGGCGCACCAGCCAGGATGTCCACATCGAGGAAGGACGCGATGTCTGGTGGCACCGCGAGCTTGAATACGTCGATGCGAAGTGCCCGCCCGTGGCGCTCGATTCCGAGGCCGATCTATTCATTCTTTACACCAGCGGCAGCACTGGCAAGCCCAAGGGCATCCTGCACAGCACCGCTGGCTACCTGCTGCACGCGCAGATGACCTGCAAATACGTCTTCGACCTCCGCGACGACGATGTGTACTGGTGTACCGCCGACATCGGCTGGGTCACCGGCCACAGCTACATTGTCTATGGCCCGCTTGCTCTCGGCGCGACATGCCTCATGTATGAAGGCGCTCCCAACTGGCCCGAGAACGACCGCTTCTGGCGCATCATTGAAGAATACGCCGTCACTGTGTTCTACACCGCGCCGACCGCGATCCGTGCCTTCATGAAATGGGGCGACGAATGGCTCAAGAAGCATGATTTGAGCAGCTTGCGCCTGCTCGGCACCGTGGGCGAGCCGATCAATCCCGAAGCCTGGATGTGGTATCACAACAAGGTCGGCGGTGGCAAATGCCCCATCGTTGACACTTGGTGGCAGACCGAAACCGGCGGCCACATGATCACCCCGATCCCCGGTGCCATTTCCACCAAGCCCGGCACCGCCACACTGCCGTTCTTCGGCGTCGAAGTCGGCATCGTCGATGACCTTGGCAAAGAAGTGGGCACCAACGAGCAGGGCAAGCTCGTCATCAAGAAGCCCTGGCCCTCCATGCTGCGCGGCATCTGGGGCGACAAGAAACGCTATCAGGAAACCTACTGGAGCGACTTCAAAGGCTGGTATTTCGCTGGCGACGGAGCCCGTCGCGACAAGGACGGCTACATCTGGATCATCGGCCGCATCGACGACGTGCTCAACGTCGCCGGTCATCGCCTCGGCACCGCCGAGGTCGAGAGCGCCCTTGTTTCGCATCCGTCAGTCGCTGAGGCCGCTGTGGTGGGCCGCCCGGATGAATTGAAAGGCCAGGGCGTTGTCTGCTTCGTCACTGTCAAAGAAGGCATCAAGACCAGCCGCGAACTCGGCGAGGAGCTGAAGAAGCACGTCCGCAAAGTCATCGGTCCTGTCGCCACGCCGGATGAAGTCCGCTTCGCCGCCGCGCTGCCGAAGACCCGCTCCGGCAAGATCATGCGCCGTCTCTTGAAGCAGGTCGCCGCTGGCGAACTCATCAAAGGCGACACCACGACCCTGGAAGACATCAACGTCATCGCCCAGCTCGCGGCGAGCGGTGAGGATTGATCGAAAAACGAAGAGATTACCCAGCGGACGATGACGAAGCGTTTTTCCTCGTCATCGTCCGCTTTTTTCGCCTCAATGCGGACGTTCATCACTGCATCAACCCTTCCCACCATGATTCGCATCGCATTTCTTTCCTCTCTCATCGCCCTGAGTTCCGCATCCGCAGCCGACTGGCCCACGTTTCGCGGGGCGGACCGCACGGACATCTCCGCTGAAACGGGTTTGCTCAAAACCTGGCCTGCCGAAGGGCCGAAACGTGTCTGGCTCAATGACAGCGCCGGACTCGGCTATTCGGGTTATTCGATCGTTGGTGGCACGCTTTACACGTTGGGTGCGCGTGATGCGGTGGAGTATGTGATCGCCATTGATGCGGCCACGGGCAAAGAAAAGTGGTCTGCTGAGGCCGGAGCGCTGCTTACGAACGGCTGGGGTGACGGCCCGCGCTCCACGCCGACGGTGGATGGCGGCAAGGTCTATGCGCTGAGCGGGAAGGGGATCCTCGTCTGCCTCAACGCCGCCGATGGCAAGGAACAGTGGCGCGCGAGCATGATCGACATCGGCGGCAAGGTGCCCGGCTGGGGCTATTGCGAAAGTCCGCTCATCGTTGGCGATCTCGTCGTTGTCACGCCTGGTGGAGCGCAGGGCACGCTGGCTGCTTTTGACAAGAGCACCGGCATGAAGGCCTGGCAGTCGGAAGGCTGGACCGATGGTGCGCAGTATGCATCCGCCATTGCCGTGGATCACAACAGCGTGAAGCAGATCATCCAGCTCACCATGCAGAGCATCGCCGGTGTGAACGCCGCGAACGGCGAGGTGCTCTGGCGCACCGAGTTTCCCGGCAAAACGGCCGTCATTCCGACACCCATCTTCAGCGAGGGCCAGGTCTTCGTGGCCGCAGGCTACGGCGTCGGCTGCAAGTCCGTCAAAATCCGTCCCGACAACAGTCTTGAGGAGCTTTACGCCAACACCAACATGGTGAACCACCACGGCGGCGTCATCCTCCATCAGGGCCATCTCTACGGCTACTCCGACAAGGGCGGCTGGACCTGCCTGGATTTCAAAACAGGCGCGGTGAAATGGCAGGAAAACAAGGCCCTCAGGAAGGGCTCGATCCACTTTGCTGACGGCATGTTTTACCTGCTGGAGGAAAAAACCGGCGTCGTGGTGCTGATCGAAGCCTCGCCTGAGGCCTGGAAGGAAAAAGGCCGCTTCACGCTCACCCCCCAGACCGCGCAGCGCAATCCCAAGGGCATGATCTGGACCCACCCCGTCGTCAGCGGTGGCAAGCTCTTCCTGCGCGATCAGGAATTGCTGTTCTGCTTTGATGTGAGCGGGAAGTGAAGGCCGCACACGGCCACCCCTCTGCGGCTTCTGGCACGGATTGAGGTAAAATCATGGAGGGTAGAATCATGCCGATCCGGTCCATGGTTCTGCTGTATCCATGATTTTACCCATCATCATTTTACCAAAGAATCCGGCTGTCTTTACACACCATTGACAGACACCCGGCTCTCCCGGCTATGCTGTGCGCAGCCATGAAAATCACTTCATCCTGCCTCGTCCTCGCCGCATTACTCGCCCAGGCTCATGCGGAAACCTCGCTGACCATCTACAATCAAAACTTCGGCGTCGTGCGTGACACCGTGCCGCTGGATTTGCAGCAAGGCGTCAATCAGGTGCGCTTTGCCGACACCACGGCGCACCTCGAGCCCGACTCCGTCATCCTCCGCGATCCAAAGTCCGGCGTGAAGCTCAGCATCCTGGAGCAGAACTATCGCGCCGATCCGATCTCCTCCGGCCTGCTTCTCAACCTCAACGAAGGCAAGGAGATCGAGTTCTTCGTGCGTGAGACAAATAAGCCCGACCGCATCGTGAAGGGCAGGATCATCCGCAGTGGTTACGTCACGCACAATCAATCGGCCATGCAGCGCTACGGGAACCGCTACTACCAGGGCCAGATGGCCATGGCGCAGGGCACCGCGCAGCCGGTGATCGAGGTGGAAGGCCAGTTGCAGTTCTCCCTGCCCGGCGAGCCACGTTTCCCCGCCCTCGCCGATGACACCATCCTCAAACCCACGCTCGACTGGCGCATCCACACCGACCATGCCGCCAAGCTCAACGCCGAGATCTGCTACGTCACCGGCGGCATGAGCTGGGAGGCCAGCTACAACGTCGTCTCACCCGAAAAAGGCGATCTCATGGACCTCACCGGCTGGGTCACCATCGACAACCAAAGCGGCAAGACCTTCAAGGACGCGAAGCTGCAATTGATCGCCGGGGATGTGGCGAAGCTGCAACCCGAAGAATATGGCGGCCGTCCGATGGCCGCGTCCGCCGGATTCATGAGGGCAAATGCATCCGTCCCCGTCGTCACCGAAAAAGCCTTCGACGAATACCATCTCTACTCCCTGCCGCTTGCCACCACCCTGCATGATCGCGAAACCAAGCAGGTCGAGTTCGTCCGCGCCGCCGGCGTGAAGTCGCAGCGCCTCTTCATCTACGACGGCGTCGCCATCGATCAGAACCAGTACCGCGGCTGGACCTACGACAACATTCGCAACGACCAAAACTACGGCACGCAGAGCAATCCCAAGGTCTGGGTCATCCGCGAGATCAAGAACAGCGAGGACAACAAGCTCGGCATGCCGCTGCCGAAGGGCAAAGTGCGCTTCTACCGCCAGGACGACGATGGGAAGCTTCAATTCGTCGGCGAGGACGTGATCGACCATACCGCGCGCGACGAAACGCTCCGGCTCTACACCGGCAACGCCTTCGACCTCGTCGGCGAACGCAAACGCACCAACATCAAGGTCGATTCCAGCAACCACTGGATCGATGAATCCTTCGAGATCAAAGTGCGCAACCGCAAGCAGGACGAGTCCGTCGAAATCCGAGTCGTCGAGCATCTCTACCGCTGGACGAACTGGGAAATCCGCGAGCCTTCCAACGCCTTCGAGAAAAAAGACGCCCAGACCATCGAGCTCCGCGTCGCCTTGAAGCCCGGCGAGGAGAAGACGCTCACCTACACGGTGCATTACTCGTGGTGAAGGTTTGAGATGTCGGCGAGCGTTTCATACGCCATCCAACCTGTCCCAACCATGAAACGCACGCTCTCCCTGTTCCTCGCCCTTTGTCCTTTGCTGCCTCTTCACGCCGACAACTGGCCCATGTGGCGCGGGGCGAACGGGGATGGCACCTGTACCGAATCAAATCTGCCGGAGAAATGGGGCATGGAGGAAAATGTGGTGTGGAAGGTGGCGCTGCCGGAGCGGGGGAATTCGACGCCGGTGGTGTGGGGAGACAAGGTTTTCGTCACGCAGGCCATCGAGAAGGAAGGGAAACGTCTGCTGCTGTGCTTTGACAAAAAGACCGGCAAGCAGCTCTGGGACGCAGGCACGATCTACAAGGAGCCGGAACTGACGCATGCCACGAATCCATACTGTGCCGCCTCACCGGCGACGGACGGCGAGCGGGTGATCGTGTTTCATGCTTCAGCGGGTGTGTTTTGCTATGACATGAACGGCAAGGAGCTGTGGAAGCGCACGAACCTGGGCAAACTGCATCACATCTGGGGCTGCGGCACCTCGCCGGTGCTCGCCGGAGATCGCGTGTTTCTCAACTTCGGCCCCGGTGAAAACACCGTGCTCTACGCCTTTGACAAAAAGACGGGGAAGACACTGTGGGAACATAAGGAACTCGGCGGTGCCTCGGGCGAGGCTGGGAACAAGACATGGACAGGATCGTGGAGTGATCCTCTCTTGCGGAAAGCAGGCAGCCGCTACGAGCTTCTGATGTCCTACCCCGGGCGTGCTTGTGCTTTCGATCCGCTCAACGGCAAGGAGTTGTGGACCTGCGGTGGATTGACGCCGCTGGTTTACAACTCGCCTCTCTACACGGACGGCCTGGCAATTTTCATGTGCGGTTACGGTGGCTCGGCGATGGCGGTGAAAACGGGCGGCAGTGGTGATGTGACGGAGAAAAACCGCGTCTGGCACCTGCCTCGCGTGCAGCAGCGCATCGGCTCCGGTGTCATCCATGAAGGTCATCATTACATCCTGACCGACGGCGGCATCGTCGAGTGCCGGAACATCAAAACGGGCGACATCGTCTTCAACGAGCGCCTCAAGGGCCCCGGCCCCACGGGGCAGAACTGGTCCTCCTTGGTGCTCAGCGCCGATGGCAAGTGCTACGCCGCGAATCAAGGCGGTGACTGTTTCGTCTTCAAAGCCAGTCCGACCTTCGCATTGCTCGCCACCAACACGCTCGGGGAGAAGATCATCGGCTCCATCGCCGTGAGCGACGGCCTGCTCTTCATCCGTGGTTACAAGAACCTGTGGTGCATCGGTAAGAAGTAAGTAGCGGCGGGCTTCAGGGCGCCTCCCAGGCCCGCATTTCCCTTTGACCCTGCCGGGGCGAGACGCTAACGAAAGCGTCCGCCTATGGCAGCTTCCGATCGTCAGCACACTCTCGCCAAAACCGTCTCGATGATGGGAACCTCGCTGCATACCGGCGAGCAGGTCACGCTCACGCTGCAGCCGGCGCCTGAAAACTTCGGCTTCAAGTTCCGCCGCATGGACCTGGAGGACAAGCCTTTCATCCCGGCACTCGTCGAAAAGGTGCAGAAAGTCGAGCGTGCCACCACCATCGCCGAAGGCGGCGTCAATGTACACACCGTGGAGCACGTCATCTCCGCCCTCGCGGGCATGGGCGTGGACAATGCGATCATCGAGATGGATGCGAACGAACCGCCCATCGCCGATGGCAGCTCGATGCCCTTCGTGGAGCTGATCAAGTCTGCCGGACTGGTGGAGCAAACGGAGGCACGCAAGGTTTTCGAGGTGCGTGAGCCGATCTACCAGGAGACCCGCGACGGGACCATCCTCACCATCGTCCCCGACAAGAAGTTCCGCATCTCCTGCACCAACGTCGGCCCCGGCGGGCGCTTCACGCAGTATTTCAGCACGGAAATCAACCCCGAGACCTACGAGAAGGAAATCGCCGCCGCGCGCACCTTTGTGTATTACGAGGACATCGCTCCGCTGATGGAGAAGGGCCTGATCAAAGGCGGCACGCTCGAAGCGGCCGTCGTCATTCGCGGCGACACGCTGCTCTCGAAGCAGCCGCTGCGCTTTGCCGACGAGTTCGTCCGTCACAAGATCCTCGACATCGTCGGCGACTTGATGCTATCCGGCAAACGCATCCTCGGCCATGTCATTGCCGTGCGTCCAGGTCATGGACCCAACACCGAGCTGGCACGCGCCATTGTGCAGCAGTACAACGTGATGCGCAGCATGGTGCCGGCCCAGTTGAACATTCCTGGCGGCGAGGCCGTGCTCGACATCAACGAGGTGATGAACATCCTCCCGCATCGTTATCCCTTCCTGCTGGTGGACCGCATCATCGGCTTTGAGGGTGAAACCAAGTGCCGTGGCATCAAGAACGTCACCATCAATGAGCCGTACTTCCAGGGCCATTTCCCCGGTCATCCGATCATGCCGGGTGTGCTTCAGCTTGAAGCGATGGCGCAGGTCGCCAGCATCGTGCTGCTGCGCATGCCGGGCAACCAAGGCAAGATCGGCTACTTCATGAGCGCCAACAACGTGAAGTGGCGCCGGCCCGTGTTGCCCGGAGACACGCTCGTCATCGAAACGGAGATCCTCAAGACCAAGCGCAGCATCGCCAGCGGCGTCGGCCGCTGCATCGTCAACGGCCAAGTCGTCTCCGAGGCCGACCTCATGTTCAGCGTGGTGGATCGCTAAAAAATACTGCCAACGCATGCCCGCCTCGATTCACCCCACCGCCATCATCGATCCATCCGCCAAAATCGGGGCGGATGTGCAGATCGGGCCGTATTGCATCATTGGTGCGGATGTGGAGCTCGGCGATGGTTGCTGGCTTCAGCATCATGTGACGATCATGGGGCCTTCCAAGATCGGGAAGAACAACCAATTCTTCGCCTACGGCTCTATCGGCCAGCAGACGCAGGATTTGAAATACCAGGCGGAGCCGACATGGCTCGAAGTGGGCGACGACAACACTTTCCGTGAGTTCTGCTCCGTGCACCGCGCCACCTCGCCCGGTGACAAGACGATCATTGGCAGTCACAACAATTTCCTCAGCTACGTCCACATCGCGCACGACTGCATCGTGGGCAATAATGTTATCTTCTCTAACAACGGCACGCTGGCCGGTCACGTCCTCGTTGAGGATCACGTCATCATCGGCGGACTCACCGCTGTGCATCAGTTCTGCCGCATCGGCACGCGCTCGATCATCGGCGGCTGCGCCAAGGTGGTGCAGGACATCCCACCCTTCTGCACCGCCGATGGCAATCCGGCCCGTGCGCGCGGCTTGAACATCGTCGGTCTGCAACGCGCGGGCTTCAGCCGCGAGCAGATGCGCTCTTTGCGTGAGGCGTTTCGCAAGGTCTATCGCAGCGGTTTGAACAACGCGCAGGCCGTCGAAGAACTCCGCGCGGGCGAACTCACGCCCGAGGCCGCCGCCTTCACCGATTTCGTCGCCACCACGAAGCGCGGTATCATCCCTGGCGGGAAAGTGGCTGCGGATGAGGAGGAGTGAAGGCTGAATCGCCTTGTGGTGCGGCCTTCAACGAACGCAGTGTGAGCTGATATCGCTTCGGCCACAGGATGCAGGCTGCGGCGACCATCGCGAGGCTGAAATGCGGCACCTCGATGCGGCCCTGCCCGACAGGAGTGAAGGCGAGCAGCGCAAACAGGAGGTACCCGGCCTTTCCACCTGTCAGAACACTGCGCATGACGAGCCACAGCCATGTTCCCGCAAACAAGACCAGTCCTGGAATTCCCATCTCCAGCCAGATGGAGACGTATTCGTTATGCGGGGCGTAAAGCGTGCCGGAAACGCCCGTGCCGTGGCCGAAGATGGGCTTTTTCATCGCCTCTTCCCACGCATCATTGAGGTCTTTGACGCGCTCGGGGGACTTCAGCTTGTCAAAGTCGAGATTGTAGATGGCCTCCAGGCGGTCGGCGGTGTTTTTGTCCTTCATCACACCATGCTGTGTGCTGTTTTGCAGCACCGCCGCGCCGATGCCCAGCAGCGGGATTGCGATGGCCGTCACAATCATGAGGAAGCCGAAATTCCGCCGTGCATTGAGCAGCACATAGGTGCCACACAGCAATGCGAGCACGAGCATGCCGCTGCGGCCGTAAGTGAGAGCCACGCCAGGCACCGCCACGGCGATCATGAGGCAGTTGAAGCGAAAACTTTTTGAGAGCGCAAAAATGATGCCCAGCATCTCGCACAGCAGCACCGGCGGGAAGTTCGGGTGGCTGTTGAAACCCGCATAGCGTCCTGGAATGCTGCTGAACTTCGCGAAACCGAGCATCTCGTAGATTTCGGAGCCGGTGGTCAGCAGCATCGCGCACACGGCGGCCCAGAGCGCTGTCTTCTGCCATTTTTCGGTCGAAAACACCGCCACCATGGCGATGAGCACGAGCATCATGCGCATGAGATCCATCGCGATTTGGTCCTGATACGACGAATCAAAGCGGCGCAGCACCGCCGCATCAAATAAACGCACTGCCGGCAGCAGCGCCACGCCCAGCACCGCCAGACAGACACGCGGCTTGTTCACCAGCGAGACGCCGATGCACATGAACACTGACGCGAGCGTGAACAGGATCGGTTTGATCGGCGAGATGCCCACGTCGTAACTGCCGATGGCCGCGTCCGCCGCCAGGGCACCCAGCATGCCACCACAGACCCAGACCAGCACCCACTCGCGAAAGCGGGTCCAGCCGGTGGGACGAAGCATGGGTTGCGGATAGTTCATGAGCGGTTGTGTTGCAGCCAGGCCTGGAACATCAGCACGTCCCAGAGGTAGAAATGCCAGTTCCGCGTGCCGCTGAGGTGCTCCTGCCACTTCTGGCGGATGGGAGCAGCATGGAAGAAGCCTTCGCGTTTCAATCGCGACTCGCTGAGCAAATCCTCTGCCCACTCGCGCAACGGGCCGCGCAGCCAGACATCGAGCGGGATGCCGAAGCCGCGCTTCGGACGGTCAATCAGCGTCTTGGGTACATGGCGGTAAAGCGTCTCACGCATCAGCCACTTGCCTTTGCCATTGCGAACTTTCATCGAGAACGGCACACGCCACGCGAACTCGATCAAATCGTGGTCAAGCAACGGAATGCGGCCTTCGAGGCTCACACCCATCGCCGCGCGGTCCACTTTCACGAGGATGTCGCCGGGCAGATAGGTCTCCATGTCGAGATGCATCATGCGATGCGTGAAATCACTCACACGCGGCCATGAAGCCGTGTCGGTAATCGCGGTGACAGGATCTTTGCCACCGATGACAATCTCCTGCGGCTTTTTCCAGTGCGACATGAGGTTGAGGTAAAGCGTCTCCATGCCAGGCGCGGCGACGACTTCGGCGAGCTTGTGCAATTTATCACCGAGCGGGATGTGACGCAGGCGTTTGGGCAGCACTTTGGCCCCAAGTCTATTCAGCACCTTCGGTGGCAGTGCCGTGAGTGCCGCGGCGGTCATCTTTTTCATCGTCGGCGGCATCCATGAAATCTTATTCCACAAGCTGCGACCCACGAAGTAGCGCTCGTAGCCGCCGAAGAGTTCATCGCCCGCATCACCACTCAGCGCGACGGTGACATGCTGCCGCGCCATTTTGCAGACGAGATACGTCGGGATCTGCGAGTAGTCGGAGAATGGCTCGTCATAGAGTGACGGAAGCTGCGGAATGACGTTCAGCGCATCTTCACCCGTGACATACATCTCCGTGTGATCGGTGCCGAGGTGTTTGGCGACGTCTTTGGCGAACTCGGCTTCGTTGTGCTCTTTCTCATGAAACCCAATCGTGAACGTGCGCACAGGCCGCGCGCTTTGCTTCTGCATCATCGCCACAATGAGCGAGGAATCGACACCGCCGCTCAAGAATGCACCCAGCGGCACATCGGAGACCATGCGCATGCCCACGGCCTTCTTGAGCATCGCCTCAAAGGTGTCGATGGCTTCGGTTTCTGTGCCGGTGAAAGGGTTGTCGAGCCCGCGCTCGACGACTTGTGGCAAACTCCAATACCAGCCGGGCTGCGGACGCTCGGAAGGAGAGCGCAGCGTGAGCATGGCGGCCGGTGGCAGCTTCTTGAAGCCCTGGTAGATGCACAGTGGATCGGGGATGTAATTGAAGCGCAGCAGCGAGGTCAGCGCCTCGCGATCAATCGCCGCGTTGAAGCCGGGGAAGCGTTGGATGGCCTTCAATTCCGACGCGAACACAAGCGTTTCGCCCACCCAGCCGTAGTAGAGTGGTTTTTCGCCGAGCCGGTCGCGTCCGAGATGCAAAACGCGCTCCTGTTTGTCCCAAACCGCGAAGGCGAACATGCCGTTGAAGCGTTTTGTGGCTTCGACAACGCCCCACTGGCAAAACGCAGCCAGCATGATCTCGGTGTCGGAGTGGCCGCGCCAGGTGTGGCCGTTTTTTTCGAGTTCAGCGCGGAGGTCTTGGAAGTTGTACACCTCGCCATTGAACACGATGACGAAGCGGCCATCCGCGCTGGTCATTGGCTGATGTCCGAGCGGCGAGAGATCGAGAATGGAGAGCCGTCGATGGCCCAAAGCGACACCGTTTTCAGAATCGACCCAAGCACCGGCATCGTCGGGTCCACGCAGCACGATGGCGTCCGTCATCGCGGTGACGATGGCGTTCATCTCGTGTCCGGGGCGGGACTTGGAGGGATTGAAGAAGCCGGCTATTCCACACATGGCTGGTAGGTCGGTAATTGGGTGCGCTGCTGCGTCGGTGCGTCGGTGAGCGGCGTGGTGAGCAGGGTGTTGAAGGACTTCAGGACGCTGGGGAGGGAGAACTGCCCCTCGATGCGTTCACGAGCCGCGAAATCGCGTGTGATGCCAGCGTCCAAAATGCCGATGCACGCTTTGGCGAGTGCTGATGGATCGCATGGCGGCACGATGTGGCCGGTTTCACCCATGACCCAGCGTGTGTCGCCAATGTCGGTGGCGACGACGGGCACGGCGCAGGCCATTGCCTC
Source organism: Prosthecobacter sp. (assembly GCF_034366625.1). Classification (NCBI taxonomy): domain Bacteria; kingdom Pseudomonadati; phylum Verrucomicrobiota; class Verrucomicrobiia; order Verrucomicrobiales; family Verrucomicrobiaceae; genus Prosthecobacter; species Prosthecobacter sp. Next base: position 26,682 of record NZ_JAXMIH010000014.1, on the reverse strand, counting down.
GCCGACGACGTTGGGAAAACCTTCGCCGAAGGCCGAAGAAGAGACGGCGATGTTCAGTGAAGCGGTGAGTTCTGGCAAATCGTGGCGTTCGCCGAGGAGCTGGATGTTTGGCGGCACGTTGAGTGTCCCGGTTTCAGCTCCGACGATGATGAACTGAGCTTCAGGGTGCTTTTGCGTGATGAGTTTCGCCGCTTCGATGAAGGTGGCGTAGTCCTTCATCGCCGCGTTGCGACCAAAACGGCCGATACGTGCACGAATCGGCGTTCCAGGCTGCCATTTGGCAAGATCGAAGCCATTCGGAATGAGCTGTGTCTTCGCAGCGCGATAGCCGATGGCTTCATGCTGTTGCGCGCTGAGTTGCGAATTGTAGGTGATGCGCTGTGGCAGCCAGGAGAGCCACGCGAGGGCGCGGATGACGAGCGCGGAGCCGCGCTTCTCCAATTTTAGGTCGTAGAGGCTCTGGCGGATGTTCCAGATCATTGGCACGCTCTTGAAGCGCATGAAGCGCGCGATCGTGGCAACGAGGCAGCCGTGATACATCCAGCCCATGAGCACATCGGGCTTTGTCTGGCGCACGACTTTGAACAAGCGCCATAGTGAGCCCAGCGTGGGTTTGCCGGAGGGCATGTCGAGGCTGTGAACCGAGATTCCAGCCTCGCGTAGCGCGTCGGCATGCTTGCCACCCCCGGTGAGGCTGATGACGATATGTTGCAACTCGGGCAGACCTCGGATGATTTGTGACAGCATCATCTCCGCGCCGCCACTGCCGAGGCCGGTGGTGAACCAGAGCACTTTTTTCGAGAGCAGGCGGTTGGTGCGCTCGATCAGTTTCTCGACGCTGAATTCCTCGACGATGCGCTGACGCGGGTTGTGCGGCTGGAAGGCGAGCATGCATTGCGCCAGCGCCTCATGATCGCCCGCAGGGAAGATATGCGATTTGTCGCCGATGATCCAGGCGCTGTCGCCGACATCACTGGCAATACACGGCACACCGCAGGCCATCGCTTCGCCGATGACATTGGAAAAACCCTCGCCGAAGGCGGAGGAGTTCACCAGGCAGTCGAAGCTGGCATAGACGGCGGGTATGTCGCTCTGCGCGGGCAGCCAGGTGACGCGGTCAGCGAGACCGAGTCGTGTCGCGAGGTCGCGCATCTGCTGCGCGTAGGCTTCATCACCGGAGCCGACGATGACGAATTTCGCATTCGGATCGAGTGCGGCGGCGTGGAGGAAGGTGGCATGATCCTTCATCGGGCTCATGCGGCCGACGAGGCCGAAGGTGAGCGCCCTGCCGCCGGTTTTTGGTCTGGGTGTGAAGTGCGCGGTGTCGATGCCGTTTGGAATGACGTGCATCTTCGCGGGCGGATAGCCGCGTGCGGCGTAGTAGTCGCGTCCGGCCTTGGAATTGCAGATGATGAGGTCGGCGAAGCGGGCGAGGAGACAGTTTAGCCGGAAGCTGAGCCTGCCGAGGATGCCCCACAGATGCGCGTCTGTCTGCGAATCACGCACGCCCCACACGATGCGCGGAAAGCCGCATAAGGGCTTCAAAAACAGCGCCATGAGATTGGATTCGGCCAGGTAGCCGTGGAGAATGTCAGGCCGGATGCGCCGCGTGGCTTGGATGAGGCGAAAAAAGAAACCGAGCAGGTCCCAGCGGCTTTTTTTTCCGACACAGATCGTACGCACGCCTGCTGCTTCGAGTTCAGCTCGAAAGGCACCGTCGTAGAAGTGGATCACACTGACTTCGTGACTCTCGCGCACGAGTCCTTTGGCGAGCAGCACAAGCTGACGCTGCGCACCGCCGTGGCCGAGGTCGCGGATGAGGAAGGCGAGCTTCATGACGCCTCCTTTCGGCGGATCACGATGAGGCAGATGACGCAGGTGGCGCTGGCGCAGAGGAAATGCACGATGACCGTCGAAAGCGCGATGCCTGCGGCTCCCAGATGACGCATGAGCAGCCAGTTCAACGAGGCATTGAGTACCAGGGCGCTGAAGGAGATCATGAGCATGAAGCGGGACGCCTGCAACGACACGGCAACGCGCGCGGCGACGGTGCCGAGGATGTAGAAGGGAATCTGGAAAGCCGCGAAACGCAGCACCTCGGCGACGCGCTGTGTGTCCTGCGGTCCAAAGGCCCCGCGCTCAAACAGCGTGCTGACGATCCACGGTGCCATGAAGCACAGAATCAGCGTCATGGGCAGCGCGGCGCTGACGATGATGCCCGCGCTGGCGAACAGGCGCTTGCGCAGGCCGGCCCAATCACGGCGGGCGACGAGTTCGGCGAAGTGTGGGAACAGCACGTCCGAGGCCGGGCCGGCAGTGACGGCGAGCACGATGGCGCACACTTTGTCGGAATAACTGAGCACGGCCACGGAACCTGCGGTCAGCCATGCAGCCATCGTTTGATCGACCACAACCGCGCTGCCGAAGGCGACGCCACCGAGCAGAAACGGCAGCGCATTGCGCAGCACCGTGCGCAGTCCCGGTTCCCAATGCCGCAGGCAGCAGCGCCACCAACGTGCAGAACGCGGCAGGCGGCGTGCGAGGGCGATGAGGAGGACTGCCACATGCGCCACGGCTCCCCAAACGGTGCCGGTGACGAGCGTCCAGGCGTTGACCTGATCACCTGCAATCAACATGGCTATGACAATCCCCAGCGGGACGAGCATCGGTGCCGAGGCGGCGAGCAGAAAGGTTTTCCCAGCCCGCAGCCAGGCGGAAAGGTGATGTGCCAGGCCAAAGCACAGCAGGAAGGGCAGCAGGCTGTGCAGCAGCTTCACTGAGAGCGCCTGCTTTGCGGGATCGAATCCTTTCGTTGCCCAAGCGACGATCCATGGTGCGCCAAGCGACAGAGCCAGGCCACAGACCAGCAAGGCTGCGAAATGCCACGCGGCGCATTGCACGCCGAGGCGGTCCGCACGGCGCTGCCCACGGCGCTCACGCAATTCCGCGTAGGCGGGCACAAAGGACTCCGGCAAACCGCCCGCCAGCACGGTGCAGGCGAAGGAGAAAAAACCGAACACGAGCATGAAGGCGTCCAATTCGTCCGCCGTGCCGAGCTTGGCGGCCACGACGGCATCTTTGGCAAAGGAAACGATCTTTCCGACCATCGTGAGCATGGCCACCAGCAGGAAGCCCGAAACCATGGCCGATCCGGCTCCTCTGGCGAGCAGGGAGCGAAGGGTGGCGGGCAGGGCGATGCGGATTGCAGGCATTTAGATAAACTATAAACACCATAAAACAATTGAGCAAACCTTGGCTATGGGTTTTTCGGGGCCCAAATGGGCTGTTCGCCTTGGGCGGCCTGTCTCCGAAACCATCAGGATCCTTAAAACGAGGGGGCTGCTTGGGTCAAACTTTGGGCTCGAGACCCGCGCTGCCACCAGCCGCCAAGGTCAGGCAGACGACACTCTGAGCCTGCAGCGGGTAGTTTGTGGAGCCGGCATGAACGGGCGGGGTGCCAGGAGGGAAGGAAGGGGAAAGGGCCGTGTCGAAGACGAGGGACCAGCGGATGTCTTTGCCACCAGGAAGGGTGAACGGCTGGGTGGTGCTATTGTTGTTGTACAACAACAACAGGGGATGCGCTGTGCCGCCACCTGCATCCAGCAAGGAGCCAAAACTGCGGCAGGTCATGCTATGCCATTCCTCATGGCGGAGGAGGGTGCCGTCGTCCTCCAGCCAGGTGACATCACGCAGACCGGTGGCGGGATTGAGTTTACCGTTAAAATAGGCGCTGCGGCGGAACACGCCGAGGCTGCGGCGAAAGGCGGCCATGCGACGGGTGAACTCGATCATCTCCTCATCACCGTGGCTCCAGTCGAGCCAGCTGATCTCGTTGTCCTGGCAATAGGCGTTATTGTTGCCGCGCTGGGTGCGTCCGCGCTCGTCGCCGGCGGTGAGGAAAGGCACGCCGAGGGAGCACATCATGGTGGCGATCATGCCGCGGCGGAGCTTGGCGCGGGTGCTGACCACTTCGGGATCCTTGGAGGGGCCTTCGATGCCGCAGTTGGTGCTGTGGTTGGTGTTGTCGCCGTCGCGATTGTCCTCACCGTTGGCCTCGTTGTGCTTGCGCTCGTAGCTGACGAGATCCAGCAGCGTGAAACCGTCGTGCGAGGTGAGAAAATTGATGCTGGCGAGCGGTGGACGCTGGTTCCAGCCATAGATGTCCTGGCTGCCGCACAGGCGCTTGGCGTACTCGGCCGTGATCCCCGGATCGCCCCGCCACCAACTGCGCACAGTGTCGCGATACTTGCCGTTCAATTCGCGCCACGGCTCCGGGAACTGGCCGACCTGGTAGCTGTCCTCGCGCGAGATGTCCCAGGCCTCGGCGATGAGTTTGACCCGCGAGAGCACCGGATCCTGCGCCACGGCACTGAGGAACTGCGACTGCGTGTGGAAGCCGTCCAGTTCATTGCGCGCCACCGTCACGGCGAGGTCGAAGCGGAAGCCATCGACGTGCATTTCCGTGACCCAGTAGCGCAGGCTGTCCAGGATGAGCCGCAGGGCAGGGGTGCTGGCCGAATCGACCGAATTGCCGCAGCCAGTGACGTTGAGATAACCCGCGCCATCTTCGCCAAAGTGGTGGCGGTAGTAGCTGTGGTCATCAAGGCCGCGGAACATCAGCGAAGGGCCGTTTTGATTGCCCTCGGCGGTGTGATTGTAAACCACATCGAGGATGACCTCGATCCCGGCGGCATGCAGCGCCTTCACCATCGCTTTGAACTCGCGCACTTGGGCCTGTGGGTCGCTGGCGGCGGCATAGGTGCTGTGCGGGGCAAAAAACCCGATCGTATTGTAGCCCCAGTAATTGGTGAGATTGCGGCCGAGCAGAAAGCCGTCGTCGAGATGCTGATGCACCGGCAACAACTGCACGCTGGTGATGCCGAGATCGCGCAGATAGGTGGTGACGGCAGGATGCGCGAGGCCCGCATACGTGCCGCGCAGTTCGGCGGGCACTTTGGGATGCGTCTGGGTGAAGCCCTTCACATGCAGCTCGTAGATCACCGTGTCGCACCAGGGCACGCTCGGAGCGGTGTCGCCGGTCCAGTCGAAAGACTCGTCGATTACGACGCATTTTAGTGCCTTGGAGCCGTTGTTGACGCAGCCTGGCGCATGCTGCGGATTGGGCAAGGTATGCATGTGCTCCGCCGCCTCCGGCACGCCGTGGATCGCGCGGGCGTAGGGGTCGAGCAGCAGCTTCTTGGCGTTGAAGCGCATCGCATTCTGAGGCAGCCACGGCCCATGGGCGCGATAGCCGTACAGTGCGCCCGCTTTGACATCGCGCACGGTGGCGTGCCACAGGTCACATTCACCGCGCCTCATGCGCACGCGGGCGGTTTCACGCGCAGGATCGGCCGGATCATAAAGGCAGAGGTCCATGGCCACCGCATGGCGTGAATGCACCACGAAACGCGCCGCGTCCGCCAGCAGTGTGACACCGGGAAGCTGAGGCTGGTCTGGAATGTCGAGGGAAACAGGAGCGGCTGGACTCACGACACGACTGGTGGTGAGCGCAGTGCGGGAGGCAAATCTTCGTTTCCAGCTTTTGAGCAGTGGTTGCATGAGGCTCATCACGCACAACGTTTGCCATGCCGCCATGATTTATCGCCAACTTTTTGTCATTCTCTTCCTCTTCAACGCCTGCTGGGCGCTCGCCCTCGCGCCTGCTGATCCGGCACGCTTTGAGAAGGCGATCCAGGCGTTTGAAGCCGAAGATCAGGCCAAGGCACCGCCGAAGGATGTGACGCTTTTCACCGGTGCCTCGAACATCCGCCGCTGGCAGTCGCTGCCGGAGCGTTTCAAAAAGACTCCGGTGCTCAACCGTGGCTTCGGTGGCTCGCACATCAGCGACGTGGTGCATTTCGCCGACCGCATCGTTCTCAAATACAAGCCGAAACAGATCTATCTTAACGCCGGTAGCAACGACCTGCACTCCGGTCGAACGCCGGAGGAAGTGCTGGCCGCGTTCGAGGCGTTTGTCAGCAAAGTACAAAAGGCGCTGCCGAAGACGAAGCTCGCCTTCCTCTCAATTCCGACCTCTCCCTCGCGCTGGGACGAGGTGGAGCTGGTCAAAACGACGAACAGCCTGATTTCCGCCTCCTGTGCGAAGAACAGCGTCGATTTCATCGACATTTTTCCGCTGCTGCTTGGAAGCGATGGCAAGCCGCGGCCCGAACTCTACGTCGAGGACAAGCTCCACTTCAGCGAGGCCGGTTATGACGTGGTGACCTCCGCCATCAAATGGCAGAAAGAAATTTTCACCTTTGCGAAGCTGGATGCGGCAAAAGCGCCGCCCGCCAATCCCATCGTCTTCACCGGCAGTTCGAGCATCCGCATGTGGAAATCACTGGCGGACGATTTCCCCGGCCTGCCAGTCATGAATCGCGGTTTCGGCGGCTCCGAGGTGTTTGATTCCTTCAACTATGCCCATCTGACCGTGCTGCAGTATCTGCCGAAGCACATCGTGATGTATGCCGGCGGCAACGACATCAATGCCGGCAAGACGCCGCAGCGCGTGCTGTCCGACTTCAAAGCCTTCGTCTCCCGCGTGCATGCGGCGCTGCCCGAGTGCCGCATCAGCTACATCTCCAACGCGCCCAATCCCAAACGCTGGGCGCTGATCGAGCAGATGCGCGAGTGCAGCCGCTTGATCGAGGAATTCACCAAGACCGACAAGCGCCTCCAGTTCATCAACGTCTATCCGCACATGCTCGGCCCTGACCGCAAACCGAAGCCGGACATCTTTCTCAAGGACGAGCTGCACATGAACGCGAAGGGCTATGCGATCTGGAAAGAGGTCGTGGGGCCGTTTTTGACGAAGTGAGTGGTGTTCACACCAGCCCCTCTTTCACCGCCTTCGCGATGGCACTGCCGCGTGAGCGCACCTGGAGCTTCACATACACGCTGCGAATATATTCGTCCGCCGTGTAGTAGCCGATGCCGAGTTGCGCGGCGGCGTCTTTGATGGTGCTGCCGGAGACGAGGAGCTTCAGGATGTCCATCTCACGCGGCGTGAGGCCGTAGTCGTTTTGGGAGGCAGTGTTCGCTTTGGAAAACATCTCCAACACGCGGCGGGCGATGGTGGGGTTGATGGGGGAGCCTCCGGCAGCGGCACTGCGGATGGCGGCGGCGATGTCTTCGGTGCTGGAGGTCTTCAAAAGGTAACCAGCGGCTCCGGCGCAGATGGCGCGGAAGATTTTGTCGTCCTCCTCAAAGACGGTGAGGATGACGATGGCGGTCTGTGGCGCGAGCTGGCGCAGTCTCGCGATGCCGTCGATGCCATTCATGCCGGGCAGGCCGACATCGAGCAAAAGAACCTGCGGCGCGGACTCGGTGGTCAGCGCTGCGAAGGCATCTTCACACGCGGTGAAGCGCTGCGTGCAGGCGAAGCCTTCGACGCGGTTCAAGGCTCGTGCGAGTCGCTCTCCGTAGGTTTTGTGGTCTTCGATGAGCCAGACGTGGATGGTTTCAGGCATGAAGCGGCAGGGTGAGGGTGAAAGTAGTGCCTTGCGGCGAAGATGCGATGTCGGCGCGGCCTTGATGCTTGGCAGCACGGCGGCGCAGGTTGGTGAGGCCCATGCCGGAGGTCGTGGCGGTGGGATCGAAGCCGTGGCCGTTGTCGCGGACGGTGAGAATGATATCGCGGTGATCTTGAGCGAGCGTGATCGTGACCTCGGTGGCTTCGGCGTGGCGGGTGATGTTGTGCAGCACCTCTTTGAACATGAGCATGAGATCGCGCTGGCGATCCACGGCGAGGCGGCGGGTCTGCGTTTCGTTGTCGATGCTCACGGTGTGCTTCATGCCGCGCAACGTGCGCGCGGCGGTCTCGCGCAGCAGCGTGGGGAGGTCGTCGGTGCCGTAGCGCTCGCTTTGCATGAGGCGCGTGATGTCGCGCATGGCGTCCACGGTTTCATCGGCGATGGTTTTGATCTCCGTGAGGTCATCTCGGGCATGTTTGTCATCCGCCAGGATGTCCTGCGCGATCAAGGCGATGCTGCCGAGGCTGCTGCCGATCTCGTCATGCAAATCCTGCGCGATGCGTTGGCGCAGACGTTCCATTTCCATCAAGCGCGCCCTTCGTTGCCGTTGCAGCCAGATCAGCGCGGCGATGAGGCCGAGCACGGCGATGGCGATGAGCAAACCGAGGCCGAGTCGTTGCCAGTGTTGCGTGAGACTCGTGCGTTTGGCCTTCAGTATGGCGAGTTGATGCTCCACCTCGCGGCGTTGCGAGAGTCCGGCGAGCCACGCGGGCCAGTCGAGGATGTCTGCGCCGCTCGCAAAGCCATCCACGAGCGCGTTTTGCGACCAGCCGTCGGCTTCGGTGGAATCCGAGGCTGTGATGTCGCTGCTGGGCGCGATGTTTTTGCCATTCGACCACACCTGCATCTCCGCCATCGCCAAAACGACGCTGCCATTGCTCACATGAGGCTCCAGCACGTTCAGCCGCACAAATCGTGCGCGATGCCCGCCGATGATGCTCACCACGTTGTCGCCCGGCACAGCGTTGTAACTGCCGGATTGCGGCGAGGGCAGCACGCGCGGCAGTTCATTGTCCTCCTCACGCAATTCGATCTGATAACGCACGGGAAAGCCATAGCCGTGACTGTGCGCAAACTGCGGCGGAGACGCCGGAAACAGGCGCACCTCGTCCACCATCGCCACTTGGCCGAGATCGATCTCCACCCACGGATGGCTCGTGGCGCGGAGTTCGCTCACCAGTTTGCTGCGAAAGCCGAGCGCGGGGCTGGAGCGCGTGCCGAGCGGTGGCCCGAGAACGGTGTGACCATCGACGAGATTGATGCGGCCCCAGTCAGGTCGCGTGCCCTGGCTGCTGCTTGCCCGCACCGCCGCAGGGCCGATAGCTTCGAGTCGTGCGCCGAGGTTGTGATTGCCCTGAAGCAGCATCACCTCGCCGAGAGCACAGAAGAAACGCTCTTTGCCGCCGATCAGCCGCGTCGCCGTGATGCGCACCTTTTGCGCGAGACCGCTTTTGGCATCGATCACAACGGGAAGCAGTCCTGGATTCGGAAAATCGGCCTCCGTGAAGTCCGCGATGATCGTGCGCTCGGGGTCTTCGCCTTCACCGAGCAGCTCCACATAAAACCGCACTGGAAAGCCATAACCTGCGCCGACAGCTCCACCATTCGGCGGCGGCGCGATGAGCACCACGGAGTCGATTTTCTGCGCCTGCCCCAGATTCAGCTCCACCCACTCCGCTTTGTCCGCCGAGGTCGAATACTCGCTGTGCCAGCCGAGCCGTTGCGTGAGCTGCACGAACGGTTCAGCAGGCAAATCGGCCCGCTTTTGCTCCAAAAGCACCCGCTCGGCCTCCAGCGCCTGCATTTCAGGAATCCACTCCATCACCTCGCCAAACGCCGCCCGACTCCCAAGCAGGAGCACGAGGCAAAGCAAAGTCTGGAAGGGCAAACGCACGACGCGAAGAGCCTAGCGGCGCGAAGGCGCTGCTGCCACCGTGTTCTCGCTCGTGAACGGCCCCCGAACATTCGGGGGGACTTGCATGACGGCGCTCGGGCGGACGTTTGATCCACTGTCCAATGCCCCCCTTTCTCTACCAATCTGATCGGACCGGAAGTGGGTCTCAAAGCGTCGCCTGGCATTCGAGTCGGCTCCCAAAGCTAGTATATTACGAATCATGAACTTCCCTCACGGACATACCTGCTTGCATCTGCTCGTCTCGTTGACTGCGTGCAGCGCATTCGCTGCCGAGATCGAGATCACCGAAATCCTCCAACTCCCCGAATGCCACAGCCTCGGCTGGGTGCGGGCGAATGCGGGGGTGAAGGGGCAGGGTGCGGGCAACATCATCCTTGATGAAGCCAAGTGGGGCACGCCCGCAGCGAATCAGGTCATCGAGCAGCATTGGGACTGGGATCTCAGCGATGCACAATGGGCTGCGGCGGTGAAGCAGAAGGGCGAAGGCAAGCGCGAGGACGTGAAGTTCGATCTGTGGGTGCCCGATGGCATTGGCAGCGTGCGCGGCATCGTCGCGATCACCGGCCATGGCAGCGGCGAGACGCTCTACAAGCACGCAGAGACGCGGAAGATCGCGCGTGAGCTGCATCTCGCGATCTTCAAGTTCGTCGGCAATCCCATGCAGCGCGGCTTTTGGCCTCGCAGCCTGCTTTACGACCGTTTGAAGGACTTCGGAGTCAAATCGGGGCATCCCGAACTCGTTCATGCGCCGCTATTTCTCTACGGCCACTCGAACGGCACCGGCTTCTCCGCCATCTTCACCGCCACGGAAGGTGCCCGCGTGTGGGGCTGGGTTTCGATGCGGCCCGGCACGACATTTCAGGTGTATCAACCCGGCGCGGCGCAGGTGCCAGGCATGGTCATCTTTGGCGAGGACGATGGCTTCTTCGCTCGTCCGACCAAAGAGCAAAACATGGCCGTCGTCGAAGCCATGCGCCAAAAACATGCCGCGCTCTGGCACTACGCGGTGGAGCCGAAGACAGGTCACGGCCCTGGCGATAAAACATGGCCGCTCGTCTTCTCCTTCCTGCGCCACAGCTTCGCCGCCCGCGTGCCTGCCGATGCTGATCCAACCAAAGGCCCGGTGAAGCTGAACGAACTCAAAGCCGAGACCGGCCACCTCGGCCAAAACTGGAATGCGAAGACCGGTGGCTACCAAACTTTGCCCGTCGCACCCTTTGCCGAGTTCACCGGCGACAAAGCCACCGCCTCCTGGCTCCTCAACGCTACTTTTGCCACCGACTGGCAAACCTTCCAACGCGACGGCCAGCTCGCGAAATAATCTCATTCCCAACCACATGAAACTAACCCTCGCTCTAATCACATCTCTCAGTGTTTCCGCATTCGCGCTCGATCCCCATGTCGAAGCCGTCACTCGCATCGTCGAAGCCGCCAAAGGCAAAGTCGAGAAGACCGAAGACGGTCAAAGTCTCAAACTCGTCGATCTTGCCGTGCCGAACACTGGCCCCCACGACCACCGCAAAGACGATCCGTATGACGCGGCCTTTTTCGAGCATCTCGGACACATCACGACGCTGGAGTCGCTGAACGTCATCTCAACGAAGTTCAATGACGAGTGGATGCCGCACATCGCGAAGCTCACGAACCTCAAGACACTGCGCTTCACCAACAACGGCCCGCTCACCGATGCTGGCATGGAGCAGCTCGCAGGGTTGAAGAACCTCGAAGCCTTCTCGTTCGTCGGCACCAAAATCACCGGAAAGGCTTATGCGAAATTTGAAGGCTTCACCAAGCTCATTAAAGTCAGCCATCGCGGCAGCAGCATCAATGACGAAGGCTTGAAGGAACTCTGCGATCACCTGCCCAACCTGGAAAGCATCAGCCTCGCCCACGCGAAGTTCACCGATGCTGGCGCAGTGCATCTGGCGAAGCTCACCAAGCTCAAGGGTTTTGAAATTGGCACCTCGAATGCCACACCGCAGGCCCTGGTTCATCTCGCCAAGCTTCCACTGGAGTCGCTGCAACTCGGCGAAGGTTTTGAGTCGGCGGAAAGCATCCCAATGATCAAAGGCATCGCCACGCTGCGCCGCCTGACCTTGACCAACGCCACGAAGCTGACAGATGCCGAGTTGAAGACCGTCTCGGGCCTCACGCAGCTCGAACACCTCGAACTCGGCAAGGTGCCTTTCCCTGACGAGCGCCTCGCGGTGCTCGCTGACTTCGCCTTCCTCAAGTCCATGCGCCTCGTGCCGGTGAAAGAGCCGTTCAGCGACGAAACGCAGGCGAAGATCAAGGCGCTGCTGCCCAAGACGGCACTCACATTCAAGTGACCTCCTGCCTGTGCATGCGTCTTCTCTGCTCCCTTTTGCTTCTCGGTTTGCCTCTGCATGCTGGCGAACTCGTCAGCGCCGATTTCGTCCATCGCACACCGGCCAGTTCCTCACCGAGAAAACAGGCGAGTCCGTGAACTTCACGCTCATCCCAAAACACATCCTCAAGCACCTCGGCAAAGACACGCAGTTCGCCAACCTCCCGCTGCACCAGAGCTACCGTTTCCACTGTTATCAGGACGCGAAGGGTGAGTTCACTCGCGTCACCTTCATCAGCGATGAGTTCAGCCACCTCACCGCCAACGCCACCACGGCCCGCATCATCTCCATCCACAGCGACAAACTCCACATCGCCTGGATGCTTCGCCTCGTAAAAGATTACAACGGGGACATGCAACGCCCCCAGGACATCGGCCGCAGCGTGCTGCGTGTGTCGGAGGCGACGCGGGTGTGGAAAGGCGAGTCGCAGGTCAAGCTGACGGATCTCGCTGTGAACAATGCGCTTCTGCTCAACCTCACCAGCGAGCAGCCTGGCAGGCCTGCTGTTTGCACTGACCTGTGGGTCGGTGAGGAAACGCACTAGCTGGTGATGCAGCCGAAGAAGACGGTGAATTGACGCGTTGCCGTCATGATTCCGTGCCTGCTATTTTGCAGGCTTGACCTTGTGGCAGGAAATTCATCCAATCAGGGATATGAAACGAATTCTCATCTCCCTGGCGCTGCTGACCACGTCCTGCTTCGCCCAGAGCGCGAGTTCTGACGCTGACAAGGCGCAGGCTTTTGAAGCGACGACGACCGCAGGCGCGAAGCTGCGTTTTCCCGAAGACTACAAGGGCAAGATCGTCATGCTTGATTTCTGGGCGACTTGGTGCGGCCCGTGCATCGCCGAAGTGCCGAATCTGACGAAGGTTTACACCGATCTGAAACCAAAGGGCTTCGAAGTGCTCGGTATCAGCCTCGACAGCGAGCGCACCAGGGAAAAGCTGGCGCAGTTTACCAAGGACAAAGGCATGGCGTGGCCGCAGATCTGCGATGGCAAGGGCTGGGAGGCCGAATTGGGCAAACTCTACGGTGTGCGTGCCATTCCCTCCTGCTTCCTCGTGGACGGCACGACGGGAAAAATTCTCGCCAAAGGCACAGAACTCCGCGGCGCTGCGCTGCGGCCGACGATTGAGAAGGCACTCGGCCTGCCGCTCAGCGGCACTCCGCCGGTGGCGGGCGCGGTCAAGCCTGCTGCTCCGACCGCGCCACCCGCCCCGCCTGATCCACTGCTCGAATTCGCCGCCAAGGCGGTGAAGACCGGCAAGTTCCTCGATCACACGGTGGTAAAGGAGCAACTCAAGCAGCCAAAGGCAGGCCTCGTGGCGCTGGCCAACGAGTCCACGCAGTCGAAATCGAGCCGCGACATCGCGCGTGTCGCCCGCGCGGCGCATCTGCGCGCCGGGTGGTATTACCGCTGCACACGTTGCGACAAGATGCATCTCAGCATGGCGGGTGCCTACGCCGTCGCGCCGGATGTCGTCGCCACCGCCAATCACGTCGTCGAACCGCCTGCCACGCTCAAAGAAGGCTGGCTCATCGTCGCCAACGCGGACAACGAGATCTTTTCCACCACCGCCATCCTCGGTGCGGATGCGAAGGCCGACGCCGCGCTCGTGCGTGTCATCGCCGGTGGGTTGAAGCCGCTGCCGCTGCGCGCGGAGGTGTACCTGGGCGAGCCCGCCTACTGCTTCAGCGATCCGTTGAAGCATCGCGGCTACTTCAGCGCCGGAATCGTGAACCGCCTCTATTCCACCGACTCCACAGAAGGATCATCCAGCCAACGGCTCAACGTGAGCACCGACTGGGCCCAGGGCAGCAGCGGCTCCGCCGTCTTCGACGAATATGGCAATGTCATCGGGCATGTGGCCCGCATCCAGACCTTCAACAGCAATCCTGCGCCCTCCACCGGAACCACACTCGTGCTGCACGAGGCGATTCCAGCGAAAACGGTGCTCAATCTGGTGAAACGCACCAACGAGGCGGCGGCGAGGTGATCACTTCGCGGCCGGTATCGCGTTCTCGTCACGACGATGCAGCGGACGCACCCAGATGTTGCGGTAGCGCGTCGGATTGTGATGATCTTGAAGCGCGAAGCCGAACTCCTGGACCTTCGCTTCCAGCGGCACCGCGTGCTGCACGATGACGCCGTTGTGGATCACGGTCATGCGGGCAGGTTCGATCACCGCCCCCTTGTCATCAAGCTTCGCGCACTCGCAGATGATGTCATAGCTCTGCCACTCGCCGGGGTTGCGGCTGGCGTTCACGAGCGGCGGATACTTGTTGTAGATCGCGGCTGCCTGACCGTCGGGATAGGTGTCATTCTCGAAGGAATCGAGCACCTGCACCTCGCCCCAGCCGTGGATGAGCACGCCGCTGTTGCCTCGGCCCTGGCTGCTGCCCACGACTTCGGCAGGCGTGGCCCATTCGATGTGAATCTGACTGGATCCGAACTTGTCCTTGGTGTCGATGTCACCGCCTTTGGGTGTGATCTCGGCGTAACCATTTTCGATCTTCCAATTCGGCACGTCGCTCTGGTCCTTATCGTCCCTGCGCGGCTTGCGGGTGAATTTGGACAAGTCCTTGCCATCGAAGAGCACGATGGCATCGCTGGGAGCTGTTGTTGCTGTTGGCGGCGTGATGACCGTGGGCCGCGGTCGTTGCATGTCGCCCTGTCGATAGATGCCGCCGGGCGTGAAGGGTTTTTCTTTTTTAGGTTCAGGCTGCTTCGCGGGTTCGGCGGCGTTTGAGACGAGAGCGAAGAGTGGAAGAAGGAGAAGGATGCGTTGCATGGTCATGACAGTGAAGGAGCACCGACGATTCGTCGGCAAAGCTGCCTTGAAAACGTCTTTCAGCGGTCAAGCCTTCCCACGCTTCTTCTTGCCGTAGAGTTTCTCCATCTCGGTATCGTGCTCACGGTTGATGCGCAGGGCTTCCTCGATTTCCGGCTGCATCTTCGCGGCCAGCGCTTTTTCGGCTTCGTCCCAATGCTTTTCGTCTGCACGGTTTCCACTGGCCTGGGCGGCGTCGCGGAGCTGGCGCAGAGCTTCGTGACGGCCCCAGTAGTAGCCGCAACGCTCGGCGATTTCGAGCGCGTCGCGGGCGTCCTTGGCGGCGTCGGCGGGCTGGCCGGCCTCGCGCCGGAGCCGGGCGCGGAGATTCAGGGCGTCGCACTGCTTCAGCACCAAGCCGCTCCGGGCCGCGAGCCGCAGCGCCTCCTCGCAATCCTCCACGCTCCCCCGCAGCCGCGCCTGCGCAAGCAGCGCGTCGGGGAGATCCATTCCCTGCCGGGCTTCACGAAAGAGCCGCACGGCCGCGACGATGCGCTGGTCGGCGGAATCGCGGCCGCCCGCTGCGAGATCGAGTTCCCCGAGGAGGAGGTCGCACTGGGCGATGGTTTGATTCCAGCGGTTGCGCTCGCAGATGGCTCGATTCGCCTCCGTGAGCCGGCGCGCGGAGTCCGCCTCGCCGAGTCGAAATCTATGGCTGCACCACTTTATGCCCCCGGACGAATAGAGCGCGGCGTTTTCGTGGTGATTCTTGCGATTGAGCGTATCCGCAGCGGCAAAGTCGCGGCTTGCGGCGGCCATTTCTCCCCCGAGCGAAAGCGCGTGGGCACGATACGCGCGGGAACTGCGCTCCTGTTCAGAATCATGCGTTGGAACGGAGGAAGGGCGCTGTGGAGCGCGGCGATGAACCGCCGTACTCCCTAGCGTGTCCGCTTCCTCGACACCGGCATAAAAGAGCGCCTCGCTCGCACTCCCGACCGCCTCCCCCAGCGCCCCTCGCAGCGTTTGGACCTCGGCGATGTTTCGGAGGCCGATCGAGACGTTTGCCCAAGATTGTTCGGCGTGTCGAATCTCGTTTTTTTCTTCATTTCCACGCTCCACTCCATCCAGCTCCCCGAGGTTATTCGCTAACAAGGCGATCCATGCAACATAACGCGCCAACTGTCCCCTCCCGAGCGCCTGCTCCAGCGCCGCTCGCCGTTCCGGCGGCTCGATAAATCCCCGCGCGCAATGCAGCCCTTCCTGCGGGGCGGGAATCGTGAGGAACACTTGGCCATTCTCCAGCCGCTCAAGAAACAGATCAGCCGCCGCTCTGAAATTCCCCGCAGCGAGGAGCACCTCGATCGCCTCCAGGATCGGCTGCAATTCCGCCACGCTCCGGGGCTTGCCGCCTCCGCCCTTCCCCGCGACGATCTCGGCAAACTGTTGCGCGACCGTGTCGCCCGACGCCAGCGCCTCGCCGCGGAAGACCTCGCGCACAATGGGATGAGCCGCCCAGCGGGCGGTGTCGCTATCAGGCGCTTCCTCGCGCTGGAGCAGGTGATCCCGAACCAGCGCATCAAGGAGGAAGCGGAGATGCGTGGCGTCGCAATCGCCGAAGTCCGCCTTCATCGCATCGAGCCCCGTGGCGAGCGCGGCGAGCGTCGCCGTGGGCACCGGCTCGCGGAAGAGTGCGACGAGCTGGAGCAGCCGGCGCTTGGGCGCGGGAAGTTTGTTTTGCAGCCAGAGCAGCAACTTGCGGAACTGCCGCCGGTGCGCGTCCTCTTCGCCCGCCTCCGTACCCGCCGCGAGCAGGTGGCGGCTCACCGTCTCCGGTTCATCGAAGGGTTGTGCGAGGCACGCACCGGCAAAGAGCCGCAGCGCGAGCGGATGCCCCCCGAATTGAGTGCTGTATGCTTCGAGGTTCTCCCGAATGTGAGTAAGACCACACTTCTCCAGCAGGTCTGCGCCTTCTTTTGCATCGAACAGCGGAAGTTCTTTCGCACGGGCTGCTTTTGGATGTTCGTTGGTGATCTGCGGGAATGGGAACCGGCTTGTGAGGACGAGAAGTGACAAACCCTCCCCGCCAACGCGCGCGACGAACTCATTGAGCGATCCGTCATTGATCCAGCCGTAGTGCGGATCGTTTTCGTCGCGCTGGAGAACTTCGAGTCCGTCGAGCACCACGAGGTAACACCATTTCCGCACCGCCGTTGCAGCAGCGTGGTGGAGCGGTGTGCCAGTGGGTGGCGCAACGATCTTCTCCCGCTCGCACACGAACTGGAGGAAGGCCGCGAAGAAGTGCTGCGGGTCGCGATCTGAATAGAAGCTGTAGAAGAACACGCCGCGAAACGTGCGGTGTTGCCAGCCGCGTTGCACGGCGATCCAATGCCCGACGAGCGAGGTCTTCCCGAGCCCGCCCACGCCGGTGACGGTGGCGATGCGAATGCGCGCGTCCTTCGCGCAGTCGTCAAGCCACGCCAACTCGCGCTCGCGTCGGGAGTAGAGGGCGTCATTGGTGGCGGGGTGGAAGAAGAGGATCGGGAGTGGGGGAGGAATGGGAGATGGGGGGTCCGAGAGACTCCGAGTCAAGACAACCTGCGGCGAGGTGGCAGCGTGTGCGTCTGGTGCCAAACGTTCCTGACCTTCCGCGAGGCGCGCCTTCAGTAATTCGAGGCGATCCAGAATGTCTGTGGCGATTTCTTCCGCAGAAAGGTTGATCCCGTCGAGCCAGCCGGTGTTTTCGAGTACGCCGGGAACATGGCCAGGACCGAAGCGAACGATGAAGACGCGCAGGCGAGCGGTCTCATCCCGCGCCGAATCGATGCGCATCCGCAAGGCGTCGATTGCCTCTGCTTCGCCCTGGCACCAAGGGCGGTCGGCGTAATCATCCGACAGGTCGGCGACCACCATGAGGCTTTGCTCGCCATAAATGCGCTGGAGTAGCACGCGCATATTGCCGCCGAGGATTTCCGCGCGAAACCACTCGTCGAAGAACACCTTGCCCTTGCCACGCTTTAGCAGGCCGGGATCGAGTTTCGCGGCGACGAGATCGGCAATCGCTCGCACTTTGTCGCGATGCGGGCCTGCAAAGGAGAAGGCGACATCAAAACGGTAATCATGCTGAGGGCCGGGCATGGGTGCTGAATAGGCAACCTTTTCAGATGTGGGCAAGTCTGTGTCTGAGTTTGATTATCGAAATCAGCTCGCTGGCAAAAAGAAGGTCGGCGAGTCGTTGGCCCTCAAGATCCGCGCCAGTTGCAGCGCAACTGGGCTACTTTTGGAACGCCTTGTCCTTCGCATTCCCGCCGCTGACCAGGTAGGCGATCAAATCAAGGAGTTCGTCTTGATTGAGCGAGTTGATGAGACCGGGGGGCATCATGCTGATTTTGCGGGTGCCTTTTTTGGCGATGTCGGCCTCGTTGATGGCCATATGGTCGTTGGGAGCGAAGGGGTTGGTCATGAGGAAGACTTTTTCGTTCTCCTCGACGACGATACGGCCGATGAGGATGCTGCCGTCTTTTTTGGTGATCTCGTGGCTGTCGTATTGGTCGGAGATGACCTTGCTTGGGTCGATGATGTTCTCCAACAGATCTCGCAGAGTGTAGCGGTTGCCGACGCCGGTGAGGTCGGGGCCGATGCTGCCGCCGTCGCCGTTGAAGCGGTGGCAGGTAGCGCACATGATACTGCGGTTCATGGCCTCGCCGTTTGCGAAGTCGCGGCCTTTGAGGCCACCGGCGGCGAGGGCGAGCACTTCATCAATGGTCCACGCTTTGCCGGGGCCTTTGGGGGCGACGTAGTTGGGCATGGCGGTCATGGCCTCGACTTTGTTGCTGAGAGCGTCTAGGTCGGCAAGCTCGGGCTGTGGCACGAACGTCGCCATGGCGTCTTTGCGGATGTTTTCGATGAAGCCTTTGAAGCTGTTGCCGCCTTTCCAAGTGCGGGCGCGGGGGAACCAGGAGAAGAAGGTTCTGCGATGCTCGGGAGTCCAGCCAGCGGTAGCGTTTCTCAATGCGAACATGTAGTCGATCTGCTGCGCATTGGGGCGGCTGCCTGCGGCGGCGCGGGCGGCGTTGGCGTAGCCGTCGTTGCGGCTGAGGACGGCATCGGTGGCGACTTCTTGGAAGTCGTCTTTGGCGGTGGCCATGAGCGCGAGCGTTTTGGAGACGACTTTGGGCGAATCGATGGCGACGAGAATGTGGCAGATCTCGCGATTGACTTGGGGATCTTCGGCGGGGTAATGCGCGTCGAGTTTCTCCGCGATTTTGGCGCAAACCTCAGCATCAGGCTTGCCCAAACGGATCAAGACGAGCTGCGTGGCGCGCAGGGCGGCGAGTTGCTGGCTGAGCGGGAGTTTTTTTCCTTCGAGCGTGCTGAGTGTTTGTAGCATCAGGCCCTGCAACACAGCGTTTTCGGGCGAGACATTGCCAATCGGCTCGGAGGAGGTGCCGGTGGGCTTCGCGGCGGGTCTGCCGCCTTCATGGTTCGATTTGGCTCCGGTGACGCGAGCGAGAGCGATGATGCCTTCAATCAAGGCGACGGGATGTTTTTCATTGAGGGCTTTTTCTTTCCAAAGCTCGACCGGGAGCTTTTCAATGGCGACGCGGGCGGCGTAGCGCACATGACGGTCGCTATGGCTCAGATAGCCCCAGGCGGTGTTAAGGGCCTTTTCAGCTTCGATTTTGCCGGTGTGATAGCTTTCGAGCGCGGCGCGCATTTTGAATTCCTCATCGAGCGGCAGCGCTTTGGCGGGCGCGGTGGATTCATCGCCGACATAGGTCACGCGATAGACGCCGGACTGTGTCTTGCGGCCACCGACGGCGAAGTACATGGCACCATCCTGCGGATGGATGACGAGATCAGTGAGCGGCAGCGGTTTGCCGAAGACGAATTCTTCCTTGGTGGCCGTGTAGCTCGCGCCTTTTGATTCGAGGTGGATGGCCCACATGGTGCCGTAGGTCCAGTCGTTGATGAAGATGGCGTGCTGGTACTTCGCGGGGAACTTCGCGCCGGTGCCAGCGACGGTGCCAGTGGGGCTGCCGGGGCCGATGTCGATGGTGGTGGGCAGTGAGTCGGGATAATATTGCGGCCACTTGCCGCTGCCGCTGCGCCAGCCGTAGTCAGCACCGCTGACGCAGTGATTCACGCGTGTGGGGCGATACCACGGCGCGCCGATGTCCCACTCCATGTCGGCGTCATAGGTGAAGAGTTCGCCTTGATCATTGAAGCAGATGTCGAACTCGTTGCGGAAGCCGTAACAGAAGAGTTCGAGGCTGGTGCCATCGGGATTCATGCTGCAAACATAACCTCCGGGAGCGAGGATGCCGCGCGCGTGGCCATTGGCATCCCAGAGACGGGGCAGGACGTGGTCTTCTCCCCAAATTTTCGCCGGGCGGCTGTCTTCGAGGCCTTCGGGCAGCTTCGTGTGGTTGCCGCAATTGAAGTAGATGCGTTTGCCATCGGGACTGACGACCATGCTGTGCAAACCATGCTCTCCGCCGCCAGCCATGGTGTGGAGCTTGGTGGTTTTGTCGTATTGGTCGTCGCCATTGGTGTCCTGGAGGCGGTAAAGGCCGTTGTCCTTGCCGTTTTCGTTCACCATCACATAGAGGCTGTCGAAGGCGGCAAGCAGGCCGTGAGCTTTGCCCATTTCAATGGCGAGTTTCTCTGGCTTGAGGTTCTCCGTCTTGCCGATGGCTGGAACGCTCATGCGATAGATGCTGCCATACTGGTCGCAGGCGATGAGGCGGCCTTTCGGATCGACGGTGAGGGCCACCCACGAGCCTTCCTGGTCCTTCGGCACGTTGTAGAGTTTTTCGACTTTAAATCCCTTCGGCACGGTGATCTCACTGGCTGCGATGGTTTCCGCCGGGCCGCTGTTTTTGCCACCACCGGCTTTGCCGTCGAGCGCGAGACCCCACGGGCCTTTGCCATACTCATTGATCACCAACGCGGGCTTCCACTCTTCTTTGCCGGTGGTGGTGGATTCCCATTTGCCGCTGGTTTCAATGACGATGTCTTGACGACCGGCGGGCAGTTTGAGTGTGAGACGCGCGACGAGCGCGGCGGTGCCTCCTTTGTTCGTGGCGTTGACGATGATCTCGTTGCTCTCGCCGAGCTTGATGTCCTTGGTGACATCCGCTTTCACCGCCTCCTGCCAGTCGGCATTGGTGAGCACTTTTTTGCCGTTGAGGCTGGCGACCGCGCCGTTGTCGCAAGTCAGCTCCAGCGTGGCGAGCTGCGCATTCTGCGGGACATCAAAGCGATGGCGGAAAGTGACCTTGCTGTCTTTGTTACCATCTTTGGAGAGCCAGATCCACTGGGGGGCTGCCTGAAGGTCGGTGGCAAGGAGAAGGGAGAGGATATAGAAAAAACGCATGGAGCAGACAGTACGCCTGACTCCGTCATTCTTAGCAGCCAAATCCTGCGATCCTGCCGGAGGGCCGTCTGCGTCGAGTTAAGCGTGATTACCGTTGAGCTTGCTCACCGAAACCGCAGCCACCTTGGACTTCAGCTCTTTGCTGGGCTTGAATCGAACCACACAGCGGTCAGGAATCATAACCTCAGAATTTGGCTGCTTGGGATTGCGGCCAATTTTGCCTCGGGCAACTCTCAGGTCGAAGGTGCCGAAAGTGCGCAACGTGATCTCGCTACCTTCAGCTAAATGCTTTGAAACCAATTCCATAAATGCCTCCACAAGGGCAAGAGCTTCAGCATGCTTCACGCCAGTCGCGTTGCTAAGTTCGGCTACCAGCTCTTTTTTGGTGATGGTGGACATGTCGTTTTGACTAGCGGGATGTTTAGTATGGCGCAACTAATTTCTGCGTCGAAATATTACAGGATACCTACGTCAGCATCAGTCTTATTCATTCAAGTGATCGGAATCTGACCCGGATGAAACCTCGGTGGTGGTGCGAAAGTGGGCCTTGGTCAGGGACTGCAGGAGACCTTTGCCATGCTTGTTTACCAAACTTGCCGCCGTTTGTTTCACACTTTGTGAAACTCCCTTGGGAAGTTCGGTTCCGAAATGCCGGCTCTGCGATTTCAACCAGCCGACAAAAGCTTCTCTTGCCAGGATAGATGCCGCTGCCACAGCGGGATCACTCTCTGCCTTGGTGCGCTGGACGAGTTCGATCGTACGTCCGCGTTTTTGCAGGGCGCTTTCGAGAATCTTCGGATTCGCGAACTGGTCGGAAATGGCTCTGGGGCAGTCGGGCACGCGTTCCAACAGATTTTCAATGACCTTGGCATGCCCCCAGGCCAGCAGGCGGTTCAGATTGCCGAATTTCTCATAAAGTTCGTTGTAGCGTTCCGGGTGGATGGAGATCACTTCCCAAGCGAGGCCGGGAATAGCGCGAATATCTGCAGCTATTTTAGCGATGCGCTCGTCGCTGCTGATGCGTTTGCTGTCCACGGCTCCGATGTCTCGCAAGCGGCGGGCCACATCGCCATCGACGAAAACACCTGCGATCACCAGCGGGCCGAAAAAGTCGCCTTTGCCGCTCTCATCGACGCCGATGTGCGACTGAAACATCTCCGGGTGATGCACCTCTTCGTAGCCGAGTTTCGCCTCTCCCAGCACCTCTGGTTCGAGCAGGTTGGTGACGAAGTCCTCGGTCTCTTTGCCCTGTACGACCACTTTGGGCCCTTTTTCATAGACGAGCACATTCACTTTCGGCTTGGAAGCAGCGTAGAGACAGTAGGGCTTGGTCATGAACTCAAACCCACGTTCCTTCAGAAGCGCGCGCAGTTTCTCTGCTTGTGTTGCGGTGAGAGCCTGCGTGTGGCTGGTCAGGGTGGGCATGGCTGCCACAATAACGTTTCTGACGGCGAAAGACTCATGAAAAATGCCGATGCCTGTTCAAAGTGAGGGCACATGTCCTCCCCCGCCGTCACGCCTGATCCCACCGCCGTTGCCACGGCGCTTGTTGCCTGGTTTCGGGAGCAGGCGCGTGATTACCCATGGCGTCGAACGCGTGACCCGTATGCGATTCTCATCTCCGAGGTCATGCTGCAGCAGACGCAAATATCCACAGTGCTGGACCGTGGCTATTACGCGCGCTGGCTGGAACGGTTTCCGGATTTTTCGACGCTTGCGGAGGCTCGGGAAGACGAGGTGCTTAAAGTCTGGGAGGGACTGGGGTACTATCGACGTGCGCGGAATCTGCAGCGGCTGGCCAAGGAGGTGATCGAAAACCACGGCGGTGTTTTTCCGCGCGATCCCGCTACTATTCTCGCCCTGCCAGGCATCGGCCCTTATACAGCGGGAGCAGTGGCGAGTTTTGCCTTCGGCCTCGCGGAGCCGATCGTCGATGGCAACATCGCGCGGGTTCTGTCTCGTGTTTACAATGATGCCACACCGGTCGATTCCACTGCGGGCACGAAGCTGCTTTGGGAACGGGCGAAGTCGTTCGTGAAAACCACCGACGATCCGCGTGCACTGAACTCGGCGCTCATGGAACTCGGCCAGACACACTGCGCGCCGACAAAACCCACGTGCGATCTCTGTCCGGTGCACCGTCATTGCCGTGCGACGAGTCCTGAGTTGCTGCCCGTCAAAAATGCACGGCCGGAAATCACCGCAGTCACCGAGCGTGTCGTCTTCTTGCGCACCAGCGCGGGCGTTCTGCTGGAGCTTGAGACGGGGAAGCGCCGCACCGGCCTTTGGAAGCTGCCTGCGCTTCATCCCATGCATGCCGACAAGCCGCCGCCCCTACTGCTGCGCACGCATTACGGCATCACGCGCTACAAGGTCACGCTGTGGGTGCATGAGCCGCAGGCGCAGGAAATGAGATGGCCCGACACGCACCGCATCATTTCGTTTGCCGAATTGGAATCCACGCCCATGCCAGCGCCGTATCGTCGGGCGTTGCGCGAACTTCTCCAGCGCGGCGAGTTCCGGCTTGATGCGTGAAACTCGCATTTTGCCATTTACATCATGTCTGATCCAGACTGCAATGCACCACCCCTCATGAAACACCGTCTTTTCCTTTCGTGCCTCGTCATCTTGATCAGCGCCTGCAAGCCCGCCTCCAACGCGCCGGATGCGGCCGCACCGGCTGGGAACAATGAAGCGTCATCCGCAAAATCAGGCAAGCCGCAGGTGCTTGTCGCCAATTACCCGCTGCAGTACTTCGCACAGCGCATTGCTGGCGATGTCGTCGAGGTGCGATTCCTTGCTCCTAAAGATGAAGATCCCGCTTTCTGGCAGCCGAACGAGGCTGCGATTGCCGCGTTTCAAAACGCCGACCTCATCCTCATGAACGGTGCCACTTACTCGAAGTGGGCGGACAAGATCACGCTGCCGGAGTCGAAAGTGGTCGATACCTCCAGCGCTTTTGCCAATAACTTCATCCAGATCACCGACGCCACGACTCATAGCCATGGCCCAGGCGGCGAGCACAGCCACAGCGGCACCGCCTTCACCACCTGGATCGATTTCAAGCAGGCCGCCTTGCAGGCCCAGGCCGTTTGCACCGCCTTGATCAAGCTCGTGCCCGCCGCCAAGGACACGATGGAAAAGAACACCGAGGCGCTCAAAGACGAGTTGGAGGCCTTGGACGAGCGTCTCAGCACACTCAGCCGTCGTTTGGTGCAGCATCCGCTCGTCGCCTCGCATCCGGTCTATCACTACCTCGTCCGTCGTTACGGCCTGAACTTGAAATCTGTCCTCTGGGAGCCCGATACCGTGCTGGATGACAAGTACATGAGCGATCTCAACGCGATCCTCGCCACTCATCGTGCCCGTTGGATGATCTGGGAGGGCGAGCCCTCCAAAGACAACGTTCAAAAACTCGCCGCCCTCGGTCTCCAAAGCGTGGTCTTCGATCCCTGCGGCAACGTGCCGGACAGCGGCGACTTCATGACCGTCATGAAGGCCAATGTGGAGGTGTTGGAGAAGGCGTTTCCGTAGCCATGATTTGTTATAGGTGATAATGAACCGCTAAAAATAGGCTGGCTAAGAAAAAATTTGAAACTCATGTTGACGGCCCAAGAAAGCCGTGTCATCATTCGTTACCTTCACAACTCGTCATGAAAACCAACCGGACACAACTTAACTCATCCCAAACGCTCTTGGAGCGTCAGGGAGAGATTCTGTGTGGCGGTTTTGGCTATCGTATGGTCCCGGCACATCCAAGAAAGAATTGGAGTCTCCCCATGCGACAAATCAGCGAGCAGGACGGTCTTACGTCCCCATAGGCCCCGAAAAGGCCAGTTTTCCACGGAAAGCCCTGCTCGCCACTCCAAGGCAGCAGGGCTTTTCGTTTTCCAGCATCGCAAACTCAACCCACTGATCCACGAACCAGATGAATCCACGCTCAACCGTCCCGGTTGAACCCCTCACAGCATGAAAAACCCCGGCATCCGCGCTAACGGACACCGGGGCAAGGCCGGCTTGGCTGACTCCTGGTGGAGTCGAATGAATGACCGAAGCAGAACCTGAATGCAGGCTCGCACCCTCCACCCAGATGTCAAGAATGGCAGCCATCGAATACAGAATACTCCTATGCCTAGGCGAGGAGACGGGGGCCTTTTGTCCCGAACTTTACATCACGAAACGGCTTCCCTGGGAGGTGTGCCATAAACACCGAAACATCCGCCGTGAAACACCTGCGGGTGCGACGCCAGCGATGGAGTGACCACCACTCCATCCCGCGCGTGGCAGCGGTGTTCGTTCTTTTATGGCAGATCGTCACACGATCTGCCATGAAAGGACACAGAGCGCGTGCCGGTGTTGATGCGACCACTCGGGAGGTGGTTGAGGGTTTGTTTGCCGCCTCTGTGTCCTTTCATGGCTGAACGAGTTTCATACGGCGGTGGCAGACAAGCAATGCGCAGGACTCCAAACCCTGGGAATGTGGGAGCGTTACCCACCCGCCGTGCCATTTCATATACAACGCGGCGGTAGATCGCTAAAGAGGCGCCCTGGCCTGTAATCCCAGTGCTCATTAGAGCCCGCACGGAGCATTACCGTGACGCCGCACCATTTTTCACCGGAGTGCGGGTGCCTTCACCCGCCTCCCATCAGTTTTCATTCAAGGCAGGGAGAGCCAGTGCTCTGACAGGTCTCATAAGCCCGTCTTGGTTGGTGCAACCCCAACCCCTGCATCCATTTCCAATGGTCCGTTAGCTCAGCCAGCAAGAGCACCCGCCTGTCGAGCGGAAGGTCGCGGGAGCGTAGCCCGCATGGACCGCCAGTTTTCAAGGGCTCGTAGTGTAGAAGGCGCACGGTTGGTTTGCACCCAGCGAGAGACGGAGCGTTACCGTCCGAGTCCACCATTTCAAAATCCCCTGTGAGGTAAAGTAGCCTGTCGGCCTGTTACGCCGATTGTCATCGTGCGAGTCGATGTGGGGGAGCCAATTTCAACGCCCGCAAGGTGTAACAGCATTGCATACGCCGCTTCTAACGGCCGTGGTTCCAGGTGCAAATCCTGGTGCGGGCACTCAAGATCCATATTGGGAACAGGAGATAACGGAGACAACGAAGATGCCAAGCGCTCAGTTCTTCGTTCACTTTGTTATCTCCTGTAATAATCAGTTCTGAGTTCGACTTCAACGGAGCACGTCCGGCATAGACGAGGAAACGGTCCCGAAAACCGCTGCGCCCGCCAAGGCGTCCAGAGTGCGATTCTCTGGTGCTCCGCCAGTTTTACCGCTTCGCGCTGTCAAGGCGGGTCAAGACTCGTCAAGAGGGTCAAGTCATGTGCAGGCCACCTTCTTGAACCTTTGACCATTCCTTGACCAGCTTGACCGCGAAGCGATTTCCCCTCCGTAGCTCAACAGCAGAGCATTCGGTTGATAACCGAAAGACCGTGGAGCGTCACCACGCCGAGGGACCACTTTAAACGCTGGATGGCTCAGACAGATGAGCGGCGGGTTGAAAATCCGCAGAGGTTGGCGCGCTACCAACTCCAGCGACCATTTTTCATTGCGGCATTGATGTAACAGAAACATGCGAGTGTTGGCGCTCCTGCGCCGATGCAGTCACTGCTCCGCACCCCGTGACTTTGCGCTATCGCGCAGGCATAACCAAACTCGACACGTCGGGGCAGCTCCGACATGCCGCACCATTTTTTCAAGCTCCCGAAGTGTAA